>JAOUMB010000017.1 GCA_029881725.1 Nitrospirota bacterium | reverse complement strand
ACAAAAGAAACGGCATACGACCCATGCACCCCACCCCACCCAACCACTCACATTCATATGAAAGACCACCCCTCGGGACCAGCGGCATCCCCCCCACAGTGCGGCCCATCGACGATAGCCAATACGGAACGCAAGGCGGCTGGTCATTTCCACCGAAAGAGCTCCAAACAGTCCTCTACAGTCACATACCGCCGTGCGGTGCTACGCGCACGGCGATAATTCCGGACGACCGAGTGCCGCCTCCGGGGTGGAGTACGGTTTGACTCGCCAGCCATATCGCCGTGCGCGTAGCACGATTGGGGGGCCGGAAAGGACATGGAAGAAAACACAGACCACCCCACGGGACCCATGCGACAGCCGCCACCCAACCATTCATATATATAACCAGTGCCCCCCCCAAATCACCTCAATCCGCCATGCGCGCAGCACCGCAACCCACCCCATTCCCCCGTCCGGCACCGGGAAGCATCTTGACAGAGAGGGGGGGCATCCATGCATGATTAGGCCTTTCCGATGACTAGTCCGGCACAACAGCTAGACCCCCGGACCCGCGCCGAGGAGGTGTGGGCACGCTACCGAACCGACCTGGAACAGGTGGAGGCGCAGCTCTCCGCGAACCTGCGTTCCGACGTGGCTCTGGTGGGCGAGGTGGCGCGCTACGTGCTGGGCAGTGGCGGCAAGCGGTTTCGTCCGCTGGTGCTGGCGGCTGCCGCGCGCATGGCGGGAGCGGTCCCGGATGGCGAATCCAGCCCGGCGATGGCCTTGCTGGGGGCGGTGGTGGAGTACATTCACACCGCCACCCTGCTGCACGACGACGTGGTGGACGATGGCGAAATCCGGCGCGGCCAGGATGCGGCCCGCGCCCTGTGGGGCAATGCCGGCAGCGTGCTGGTGGGGGATTACCTGTATGCCCGCGCCCTGGCCATGAGCGTTTCGGTGGGCGATCTGGACATCGTGCAGGCCCTCACCCAGGCGGTGGAGGAGATGAGCGAGGGGGAGGTGTTCCAGCTTTCCGTGTGCGGCGACGCCGGGCTCACCGAGGACTCCTACCTGCGGATTGTGGAATTGAAAACCGCCTCGCTGATGGCCACCGCCGCACGGGTGGGAGGCATGCTGGGCGGAGTGGACGCGGCCCGCTGCGACGCCTTGGCGGAATACGGACGCCTGATGGGCATCGCGTTTCAGGTGGCCGACGACGCGCTGGACTACCGTTCCGATACCGAGGTGTTCGGAAAGGCCCTGGGGGGCGACCTGAAAGACGGCAAGATCACCCTGCCCCTGCTGTATGCCCTGCAACGGTGCGACGCCGCCGAGCGCGCACGGGTGGAGCGGATCGTGGCCCGGGACGATGATGCGCCGGAAGAGGATCTGGCCTTTGTGCTGGCCCTGATGGACCGCTACCACGCCCTGGACGACGCCCTGGAGCGGGCACGCGGGTTTTCCCTGCGCGCCCGGGAAATCCTCACCGGGGCGTTCCCCGACGGCCCCCACCGTCAGGCGCTGGTCAATCTGGCCGAATACGTGGTCGAGCGGGATCGCTGACCCGCCCCATCCACCCCGAGCCGTTTCCCCCGCATGAACCTTACCCAAGCCACCACCAGCCCTGCCGCGGACGCCGCGCGCCTGCTGGAACTGATTACCCTGCACTCGTACCGGTTTTCGGAGGAGGGGTTCACCCTTTCCTCCGGCAAGCACAGCAACCACTATGTGGACCTGAAAAAAACCACCCTGAGCGCCGAGGGCGCCGCCCTGTGCGGCCGTCTGCTGTTCTCCCGGCTGCAGGGGCGCGGCATTCTGGCCGTGGGCGGGCTGACCCTGGGGGCGGACCCGCTGGTGTCGGCGGTGGCGCTCACCAGCCACCTGGGCCGCGAACCGATGGATGCCATCATCGTGCGCAAGGCCGCCAAGGGGCACGGAACCGGCCGCTGGATCGAAGGCCCCGCCACCCCCCCCATGCGCATCGCCGTGCTGGACGACGTGGTGACCACCGGCAAATCGACCCTGGAGGCGGTGGAACGGCTGCGCGAGGCCGGTTTCGAGGTGGTGGCCGCCCTGGCGGTGGTGGACCGGGACGAAGGCGGGCGCGAGGGGCTGGCCGCCCAGGGCCTTGCCCTGGAGGCTTTGTTCACCATGGATGACATTTTGGCGCACCCACAGCCAAAACCGTGACGATATTGCGCGATTCCCGCGCGTTCAGCTTGTCCTAAACATTCCAGTAGCCCCTCAGCTAACCGTTTAACCGCCTGGTTTTTCAGTTAGTTATGCATTTTTCCGGCGTATTGTCACGACGTGGCACGTGCTATGCAGTGCTCTCGGGGTGCAGACATGCTTCCTCCGAGAGGGGGCCCCGATGGAGCGCATTACCTGCCTGGCTACTACTGCCGCCGCGCTTCGCCGGCTCACCGCTGGCACATTCTCTGATCCCCGGCTTCGGCCTGGGAAAGAGGGGCCTTTCGTCTCTATTCCCACCTGGATTTAGTGCCCTGCCCGGTTGAGACACCGGGCAGGGCCTCCCACCTTTTCCCATCCACCCGCCCGCATCCACGCGGAATGCGCCGGAATGCCCCCTGCAAGCCGTTTGCGCACGGGCCCGCGGCTCAGGGGGTTAAATGGCCGGCTCCGAACGCACACAGGCCCTTCCACGCGCTGCGTGAAAGGGCCTGTGGGGTAACGGCCGGGGATGCCGGGCCGGATTATCGCTTCGAGGATTTCAGGTCGCCAATGTTCAGGAACGGCACGGCGCCGTCGCCGCCCACCACCTGCGGCAGGTGGCCGTCCCACTTTTCGATGGCGCGCAGGCTGAGGATGTCGGCGGTGATGGTCTGGGCCTGCAGGCGCTGGGCATCGGCCTCGGCCTGGGCCTGGGTCACCTTCTGTTCCGCCTCCACCCGGATCCGGTCCAGGTCGCGGCTGGCCTTGAGGGCGTTCTGCTCGGCGGTCTGTTTGGCCTCGATGGCGGCGTTGAACTCCCGCGAAAAATCGAAGGCCACGATGGAGAACTCGTCCATCAGGATGTGGAAGCCGGCCAGCCGCTTCCGCAGGATTTCCTTGATGTCGTCGCGCACCTTGGAGCGCTGGGTGATCAGCTCCTCGGCGGAATACTGGGCGGTGACCGCCTTCACCGCTTCCTGGACCGCCGGATCGATGATGCGGCTGCCGAACTCCAGGCCCACTTCCTGATAGACGACCGCCACCTTGAGCGGGTCCACATGGAAGTTGATGGCGACCGTGGAAGTGACCGTCTGCAGGTCGCGCGAGGAGGCTTCGGCGCGGGGCTGGACCTTCTGCACCTTCACGTCCACCGTGATCACTTCCTCAAAAAACGGCATCTTGAAATGCAGTCCCTCGCCCAGCACGTGTTCCTTGACGCCGCCGAACTTGGAGAACACCACGCCCCGTTCGCCGGCCCCGACGGTGACAAACGCCGTGTTGTACAACAAAAACAACGCCAGCACCGCGGCAATGGCCAGGAACCCTCCCGCCCCGCCGGGAACACCCAATTGAACCGGCTTGTAAGTCGGTGTCTCGCTCATACACTGTCTCCAGAATTACAAAATGGTGTGAGTGGCACTAGGGTAGGGCACCTGCGCGGCGGGTACAAGGGCAAACCTTGCCAGTAGACCGGTTCCGGGATATAGTTACTGGCTCCCGCGCAAAAATTTTTCCGGGCCCGCGCCGGGTCTTTTGTTTCTGTTTTGAGTTACGAGGGATTTCAATGGATTACGATCTTAATTATCAGGGCGATGCCGAAGTGGACGCCTCCACGATTGCAAACAAGATCGGCGATAAGGTGCCGGAAACCGGCACCTACGAATGCACCACCTGTGGTGAAGAGATTGAAGCAACCGCCGGAGACACCTTCGGCCCGTGTGAAAACTGCGGCGACGACCACCTGACCTGGGAGTTGTGCCAGTAGTGACCGGATATGCCTTCCGGGGGCCGCACGGCGGTTCCCGGAAGGGCAGTTCCATCGGGGGGAAGCCTGCGTGACACGGGGAGCCGTGGTCACCGGGCGTCCCCCTTTTTTTCTGCCTCCCGCCCCATTTCTGAATGTGTTGCGGGCCGGTTTCGGCCCCATCCCCTCCCGGCCCGGCAGGTGGGGGACCGGTGTTGCCGGATTCTTCCGGCAGGGTTTCGCGCGCGCCCGGAGCGGGACGCCGCCAACGGCGGGAAACGGTAGTGATTGTTCATCGGGCGGTCCATGTGGTAACCTACTCCGCTCTTTTGGTTTCGGTGGGTGCCATTCCCCGTGTTGCCTGTGTGAGCGGGCTGGTACTCTGGTTTTTTAGTGGGTTTTTTCAGGGAGATCTGAATGTCGAGGGTCATCAAGAAGCGCCGCAAGAAGATGCGCAAGCACAAGCACCGCAAGCTGCTCAAGAAGACGCGGCACCAGCGGCGCAGCCGCTAGGGCGGCACTTCCCCCTCCCGGCGGCCCGACCGCCGGGAAACGCATTCGGGTTTCCGGCAATCCGTACACCAGGGGCAGGGTGATGCTGTTTTCCGTGATCGGAACCTTCCGCCTTGCCCGGTATTGCAACCGGTTGGCCCCGCGCCACTCCACGTCCGGAGTGGTGCGGGGCTTTTGGTGCATCACCACGGTGCTTTCCCTGGCGCTGCTCGCGGTTCCCGCGGGTGCGGCGCCGCTGCCGGTTTCCGTTTCCATCCATCCGGTCGCCCTGCTGGTCCAGGCGGTGGGCGGCGAAGCCGTTGCCGTTTCCACCCTGCTGCCGCCGGGTGCGTCTCCGCACGGCTTTGAACCGGCCCCCACCCAGGTGCGGCGGCTGGCCGACGCACGCCTGCTGGTCACCGTGGGCGGCGGGCTGGACCCGTGGGCCGAGCGGCTGGCGCGGGCCGTTCCCGGCCAACTCCCCCGGCTGGTGCTGATGGACGCGGTTGCCGATCACGCCGATCACGCCGATCACGCCGATCACGCCGATCACGCCGATCACGATACCGACGCCCATGCCCACCACGGCCCCGATCCGCACCTGTGGCTGGACCCGGTGCTGGTGCGGGAGCGGCTGGTGCCGGCCCTCGCCGAGGCGCTGGCCGCCGTCGATCCCGGCGCCGCCGATGCCTACCGGCAGCGGGCCGCCGCGTTCGCCGCGCGCCTGTCCCGGCTGGATGCGGAAATCAAACCGGTTCTGGCCCAATTGGACGGCCTGGCGTTCGTGGCCTTCCACGGTCCGTGGGGACGGTTTGCCGCGCGCTACGGGCTGCGCCAGGTGGCGGTGGTGGAGCCGGCCCCCGGGCGCGAGCCGTCCGCCCGCTGGATGGCCCACGTGGTGGACGAAGCCCGCCGGGAGGGCGCGCGGGTGGTGGTCATCGAGCCCCAGTTCAGCCCGCGCGTGGCCCGCACCATTGCCGCCCAGTTCGACGGGGTGGTGGTGACCGCCGATCCCATCGGCGCCCCGGACCGGGGCGCCTCTTACGAGGACCTGATGCGTCACATCGTGCATTCCTTCCAGCAGGCGGCCGAGCGGTGACCGAAACCCTGCAACCGGTGCTCCAGATGGAGCACGTGGACCTGACCCTGGGCGGCCGTCAGGTGCTGGAGGACATCTCCATCTCCCTCATGCCGGGCCGCTTTCTGGGCCTGATCGGCCCCAACGGAGCCGGCAAGACCAGTTGCCTGAAAGTCATCCTGGGGGTGCACCGCCCCACCCGGGGCAGCGTGCGGGTGCTGGGCTCCAAACCGTGGGAACTGGGCCACCGGGCGCACCACATCGGGTATGTGCCGCAACGGGCACTGGCCGGACGGTACGCGCCGTTTTCGGTGTACGACGTGGTGATGATGGGACGCGTGTGCTGCATCGGGCTGGGGCGGCGCCCGGGAGCCAAGGACCGGCGGCTGGTGGAGGAAAGTCTGGAGCGGATGGGACTTTCCGGGGAGGCGAACCGCCCCATCGGGTCCCTTTCCGGCGGACAGGTGCAGCGGGCGATGATTGCCCGCGCCATGTGCCGCAAAACCCGTCTGCTGGTACTGGACGAACCGACGGAAGGGGTCGATCTGCCCCATCAGGACCGCCTCTACAAGCTGCTCAAGGAGTTGCAGGTGGAGCGCGGCCTCACGGTGATCACCGTGAGCCACGACGTGTCCATGCTGTCCGGCTATGCGGACGAACTGGCGTGCATCAACCGCACCCTGCACGTGCACGGGGACCCGCGCGAGGTGATGGAGAGCCACCATCTGGGCAACGCCTATTCCTGCGAGTTCGACTTTTTCTCCCACCACCCCCACGGGGGCGGCGGCCACCATCACGACCACCAGGGGGAGCACTGACATGGCGCCGCTGGCCGACATGTTCCAGTACGACTTCATGGTGCGCGCCGTGGTGGGCGGACTGCTGGTTAGTCTGTTGTGCTCGGTGCTGTCCCTGTTCGTGCTGCTCAAGCGGCTGGCGTTCGCCGGGGTGGGCATCTCCCACGCGGCGCTGGGGGGCATCTCGCTGGGGCTGGTGACCGGGGTGAACCCGCTGCTTACCGCGCTGCTGGTCTGTGTGGCCACCGCCTTCGGCATCGGCGCGGTGAGCCGCACCGGGCGCCTGACCGAAGACGTGGCCATCGGCATCCTGACCACCGGCCTGATGGCCTTCGGCGTGGTGCTGGTGGGCTTTGCGGGCACCTACCAGGGGGACCTGTTCAGTTACCTGTTCGGCAACATCCTCGCCGTCAGTACCGGGCAACTGGTGTCCCTGGCCGGGGTGGCGGTGCTGGTGCTGGGGTTTATCGGCTTCTTCTACAAGGAGTTGCTGTTCGTCTCCTTTGACGAGGAGGTGGCGCGGGTGACCGGGGTTCCGGCGCGCCTGCTGGGTTACGGCCTGCTGGTGGCCATCGCCTGCACGGTGGTGGCCGCCATCCACGTGGTCGGGCTGGTGCTGGCCTCGGCCCTGCTGGTGATCCCGGCCGCGGTGGGGTTCCAGATGGCCGACAACTGGCGCGGCATTCTGGGCATTTCCATCCTCTCCGGGTGGCTGGCGGTGTTCATCGGCCTGACCAGTTCCTATCTGTGGGACCTGGCCTCCGGCGGGTCCATTGTGCTGGCGCTGGTGATGCTGTTCTTTGCGGCGTTCATGGTACGCCGTGTGCGGGACGCCCGTCCCGCCTGATCCCGCCTTGCGGGTCAAGTTTCCTCCGAAAACTGCCGAAAATACGAGCATGCCGGGTGGTGGGGTGTGCCGGTTTGGCGACCTGCGTTTCGCTTTGGAAAGGCCGGATGGACCGTAAAACACTGATTCTCAACTTTCGCTGGTTGACCCTGCTGCTGGCCGCGGGACTGGTGCAGCTCTCCGGTCCCGGCCTGTTCGGCGATGCGGCGCTGACCACCGCGCTGGTGATGCTGCTGGGTTCCAACCTGATCCTGCATGCGGGCCCGGCGCCGTTGTTCGAATACCGACCGCACTGGTTCCTGCTGGTGCTGTTCGACCTGTTTCTGGTGTCGGTGGCCGTCCAGCGGCTGGGAGCGGCGGACGGGGAGGCGTTTTTCCTGTACCTGCCGGTGGTGGGGCTGGCCGCGTGCATTCACGGGCAACCGGGCCTGTTCGCCACCGTGGCGGTGACCGCCGGGGTCTACGGCGGCCTTTCCTGGCTCGATTTGCGGGCCGCTGCCCTGGCGGGCGGCGCGGCACCGGATATTTCCGGGCTGGCGTTCCGCTCCGCCATGCTGGCGGCCATGGGCGCGGCCTTTGGCTACATGGCCCAGCGGGTGCGCATTCAGACCGTGGGCCAGCAGTTGGCCGAAGCGCGCCGCCGCGATCTGGAGATGGTGGTGCGCGCCAATCACCGCCTGGGGGCGAGCCTCAACCAGGGTGAACTGCTGGGCGAACTGATCCGCACCATGGCGGAACTGGTGTCCGCCTGGCGGTGCAGCGTGGTGCATCTGGACGCGGACGGGCAGGGCACCATTCTGGTTTCGCGGGAGATTCTGGCCGCCGATGAGCGAGCCGCCACCCGTACCCTGCGCATTCGCATGGCCGACTACCCGGAACTGGCCCAGGCCACCGCCACCGGGCAGGTGTTGCGCCTGTCGGACGTGGCGGACAACCCGCTGACCGCGCCAGTGCGCGGGAAACTGGCTCAGGTGGGCATCCGTTCCCTGCTGGTGGTGCCGTTGACCCTGGGGGACCGGGTGCTGGGCACCCTGATGCTGTCACTGGCCAAGCGGCGCGGCATCTTTTCCGAACGGGACGCCCACGTGGCGGAACTGGTGGCCAACATGGCGGCGGGGGCGCTCAAGAATGCCTACATTCACGAAACCCTGGAGGCGGAACGCCACTCCCTGCATCAACTTGCGGTGACCGATCCCCTCACCAGCGTGTACAACCGGCGTTTTTTCGACATGCGTCTGGAAGAGGAGTTTCTGCTCGCCGAGCGGCACTCCCTGCCTCTGTCCCTGATCATGCTGGATGTGGATCACTTCAAGCGGATCAACGACAGCCATGGCCACACGGTGGGCGACAAGGTGCTGGTGGAACTGGCCCGCGTGGTGGGCGCCACCCTGCGCCAGACCGACTGTTTCGCCCGCTTCGGCGGGGAGGAATTCGTGATTCTGATGCCCCTCACCGACCGGATGGGCGCCGAATCGAAGGCCGAGGAAATCCGCCTGGCGGTGAAGGAGATCACTCTGCCGGTCAAGGGGGAGTCCCTGCGCATCAGCGTGAGCCTGGGGGTGAGTTCCGGAGGCTCCGAGGGTTCGGATCAGTCCGTGTCCCTGCTGCAGGCCGCCGACCGGGCGGTGTATGCGGCCAAACGTGCCGGGCGCGATCAGGTGCGGTTCCGGGCCCCCCGGGCAACCCCCGGCCGTGCCGGTCGGGAGGATCGGGTGAGCGGCTGATCAGCAGGTCAGCGGGTCAGCGGATCAGCATGGCGTCGCCGTAGCTGAAAAACCGGTACCCTTCCCGCACCGCCTCCGCATAGGCGGCCAGCACCGCTTCCCGGGACACCAGCGCCGACACCAGCATCAGCAGGGTGGAGCGCGGAAGGTGAAAATTGGTCACCAGTCCGTCGATCACCCGGAACCGGTAGCCGGGGCGGATGAACAACCGGCTTTCCCCCTCCATGGGTTCCAGCGTGCCCCCTTCGCTGGCCGCGGTTTCCAGCGCGCGGGTGACGGTGGTGCCGCAGGCGATCACCCGTCCGCCCCGCTGGCGCGTCTGGCGCACCGCCTCCGCCGCCTGCGGCGGGATCACAAACCGTTCCGCATGCATGCGATGGTCTTCAATGCGTTCCACGCGCATGGGCAGGAAGGTGCCCGGTCCCACATGCAGGGTCACGCGGCAGGTCTGGATTCCCCGCTCCCCTAGCGCCGCCAGCACCGCATCGGTGAAGTGCAGGCCGGAAGTGGGGGCGGCCACCGAGCCGGTGTTTGCGGCGAACACGGTCTGGTAGCGTTCCCGGTCGGTCGCGTCCGCCGGACGGCGGATGTACGGTGGCAGGGGCAGGATGCCGTGCCGCTCCAGGTGGCCGGTGACTTCCGCCGGGGAGCAGGTGAAGCGCACCCGGTAAAAGCCGTCCCCTTCCACGCCGGTAATGTGGCCGTCCAAGCCACCGTCCAGGGTGAGGGTATCCCCCTCCCGCAGTCTCCCTTTTCCGATGGCTCCCCATTCGCCACCGGGGTCCGCGGCCATCAGCAACAGCTCCACCCGTCCGCCGGTACCGGTTTTGGTGGCGCCGATGCGGGCCGGGAACACGCGGGTGTCGTTGAGCACCAGCAGGTCGCCGGGGGACAGCAGGGTGGGAAGGTCGGTAAAGCGGTGATGGCCGGTGGCGCCGCTGGCCCGCTCCAGGGTCATCAGACGCGAGGCGTCGCGGACGGTGGCGGGGCGCTCGGCGATCTGCTGCGGGGGCAGATCGAAGTCGAAATCGGAGGCGGTCAGGCCCTGTTCGGATTCGCCGGGCGTCACGGATGTTCCTGTTTTTTTCACCACCATCCGCTCCGGCCGCCGTCCCATGCCACCGCAGGCGACCCGCGGGTCACTGAATGTAAAAGTGTTTGGAGAGGGTGAGGGACTGGCGGTGGTAGTGGGAACCGAGGCCGTAGGTGAATTCCGGGGGGTCGGTAAGGCGTTCGTAGACCAGCTTGAAACAGGGCTGGCCGTGTTCGATGCGGAACGGCACATCGTGGGGGCGCACCTCGAGCACCGCGCGGGTGCCGTTGATTTCACCACGAGGGCCGTACCCGAAGCCGGAGTCGAAAAAACCGGCATAGTGGGTGCGCAGTTCGCCGGATCCGGCATCGTACTCGACCATTTCCGCCGCCACGGTGCCGGGCACCCGCACGTGCTCGCGGGAGGCGAAAATATAAAACTCTTCCGGTTCCAGGATGACCGACTCGCGGGATCCGGCGCGGATCGGATCCCAGTAATCGGCGGCCGGGTGGGCGCCCACCCGGGTCAGGTCGACGATGGCCGAGTTGCGCCGGGCCACGTAACCAATCACGCCGTCGGACTGCTCACCCTTCAGGTCCACGCTCATGTACAGGCCGTCGCGGATGATGGCCTTCTCCGGGGAGATGGGCTGGCCGTGCTCGTCGTATAGCAGTTGTTCCCTGCGGTAGAGGTCGCTCAGTTCCAGATCGCTCATGCGGGCGTGGCCGGTGAACAGGCGCAACTGGTTGAGGCACAGCCCCGGCACCACCCGCACCGTGAAGGAGCGGGGGACCACTTCCAGATACAGGCGGCCCTTGTATCCGGCGCGCACTTCCTCAAAACGCCAGGAGCGGTCGGTGATGACGCGGGTGAAGATATCCAGCCGCCCGGTGCTGCTCTTGGGATTGGTGCGGCCATAAACGTCGTCGGGAAGGTCCAGCGCTTCCATGAGCGGGATCAGGTAGACGTTGCCGCGCTCAAGGATTCCCCCCTTGGACAGGTCCACCTCGTACATGAGCAGTTCCGGCAGGACCTCTTCCACCGGCCGGTCCTGAGGCAGAAAGCTGCACTGGATGCGGTAGGCGACCGGACCCAGGCGCAGGTCCAGGCTGGCGGGCTGCAACTGCCCCTCATCCATG
The DNA here is from genome assembly GCA_029881725.1 of Nitrospirota bacterium. GTDB lineage: Bacteria > Nitrospirota > JACRHL01 > JACRHL01 > JACRHL01 > JAOUMB01. The sequence goes on along the minus strand of JAOUMB010000017.1, from coordinate 40,979 downwards.
GGCGGGCACTGAATCCGGTTTGCCTCGTGGGCCGCGCGCAGGGCCTGAATGGGCAGGATGCCGCCGCTCATGACCCGCCTCCCAGCGGCTTGTGAACGGTCGCCTCCACCACCTCCACGAACCCGTCCCACGGGCCGCCGGTTTCGGCTTCGGTGCGGCCCCATTTTTCGAAATAGATCAGTTCCGGAAGCGGAATGCGGCGTCCCCAACCGAGTTCCGCCAGCATGGGCTGGTCCGGAAAGGCCTCCACCGGACCCAGGCACAGCAGGCCGATGGGGTTGATGTGCGGTGGCAGGTCCAGGGTCAGGCGCACGTCGGGCTTTTTGTAGAACGATACCCACCCCATGCCCAGCCCCTCGGCCCGGGCCGCCAGCCACAGATTCTGGATGGCCCCGGCGGCGCTGTACAGGTCCGTGTCCTCATCGCTGTTTCGCCCCAGTACGTGGGGGCCGCGCCGGGACGGGTCCACGGTGACGCAGATCACCACCGACGCCTCGCGCAGGGCCTCGATCTTGATGGTGGGGAACATGTCGGCCTGTTCACCCTCAAAGATCACCGCCGCCGAGCGCCGCTCCTTTTCCACCACGCGCCACAACTGTTCGCGGATGTCCATGTTGCGGATCAGTACAAAATTCCACGGCTGCATGAAGCCGACGCTGGGAGCGTGGTGGGCGGCCAGCAGCAGGCGCGCCAGCACCTCGTGGTCGAGCGGTTCGCCGGTAAAGCCTTCCCGCATGTCGCGGCGGCGGTAAATGGCCTCATACACGGCCTGTCGGTCGCGCCTGGGAAAACGGTGCTCCTGGCTCACGGGTTCCCCTGCACATAGGTGGCCGACTGGGCACGCAGGTCGCGCACGATCTCCGCGTAGGCCGCCGCGGCGGCATCCACATCCGCTTCCGTGGTTTTGCGGCCCAGGGTCATGCGCAGGTTGCCGCTCAGCCACGGTTCCACCATGCCCATGGCGGTCAGCACGTGGGACGGGGCCGGGGAGCCGGTGGTGCAGGCGGAACCGGTGGAACACCCGATGCCGCGCAGCCCCATGCGCAGGTTGAGGGATTCACCCTCCACCCCGGCGGCGCTCACGTTCACGTTGTTGGGCAGGCGCTCGCTCGGGTGGCCGTTCAGGCGCACATCCGGCAGGGCGGTCAGTTTTTCGATCAGCCGGTCCCGCAACATGGTCTGGCGGGCCACTTCCGCATCCATTTCCTGCGCCGCAAGGCGCGCCGCCACGCCCATGCCGACGATGCCGGGGACGTTTTCGGTGCTCGGGCGGATGCCCCGCTCCTGCTTTCCGCCGTGGGTGATGGGGGAAAGTCTGACCCCCTTTTTCACGTACAGGGCCCCAACGCCCTTGGGGCCGTAAAATTTATGGGCCGAAAGCGACAGCAGGTCGCAGTTCAGGGCCTTCACATCGGTGGGAACATGGGCAAAGGACTGCACCGCATCGGTGTGGAACAGCACCCCGCGCTCCCGGCACAGGGCGCCGATTTCCGCGATGGGCTGCAGGGTGCCCACCTCGTTGTTGCCGTGCATGATGGAAACCAGCGTGGTTTCCGGGCCGATGGCCTCCTCCACGTCCGCCAGCGCCACCCGTCCATAGCCGTCCACCGGCAGCACGGTGACCCGCCACCCTTCTTCGGAAAGGGCGCGCACCGTGTGCAGCACCGCGTGGTGTTCGATGGCGCTGGTGACGAGATGCCGTCCCCGGTCCGCCAGGGCGTGGGCCACGCCGAGGATGGCCAGATTGTCCGCCTCGGTGCCGCCACTGGTAAAAATGACTTCACGCGGGCGGCAGCCCAGTACCCCGGCCACCTCGCTGCGTGCCGTGTCCAGTGCGTCCCGTGAGGCTTTTCCCAGCTCGTAGGTGCAGGATGCGTTGCCGAACCAGGTGGTGAAGTACGGCAGCATGGCCTCCACCACTTCCGCCCGCACCCCGGTGGTGGCGGCGTGGTCCAGGTAGATGGTGGTCTTGGCCGTCATGGTGTGGCCCTCAGCCCCGGGCGTTCCGAATCAGTTGCTCCGCGATCTGGATGGCGTTCAGCGCCGCCCCTTTTCGCAGGTTGTCGGAGACAATCCACATGTTCAGGCCGTTTTCCACCGTCGGGTCCACCCGCACGCGGCCCACGTAGACCGCATCGGCGCCCGCCGCATCGGTGGCCAGCGGGTAGATGTTGCGGGAGGGGTCATCGAACACCACCACGCCGGGGGAGGCGCTCATCAGGGCGCGCGCCTCGTTGGGGGTGATGGGATTTTCGAATTCCACGTTCACGCTTTCCGAATGGCAGCGGAACACCGGCACCCGCACCGTGGTGGCGGTCACGCGGATGGTGTCGTCCCCCATGATTTTTTGCGTTTCCCGCACCATCTTCCACTCTTCCTTGGTGTAGTCCAGCTCGTCGAACACGTCGATCTGCGGAAGGCAGTTGAAGGCGATCTGGTGCGGATAGACCTTGGCCGTGGCCTCCTGCATGTTCAGCACCTGGCCGGACTGGGTGAACAATTCCTCGATGGCGTTCTGCCCGGTGCCGGACACGGACTGGTAGGTGGACACCACGATGCGGCGGATGGTGGCCGCATCGTGCAGCGGCTTCAGCGCCACCACCATCTGGATGGTGGAACAGTTGGGATTGGCGATGATGCCGATATGGTTTTGCAAGGCCTCCGGATTCACCTCGGGCACCACCAGCGGCACGTTGTCGTGCATGCGGAAGGCGCTGGAGTTGTCCACCACCACCGCCCCGGCCTTGACCGCATGGGGGGCGAACTGCTCGCTGCGGGAGCCGCCCGCGGAAAACAGGGCGATGTCGATTCCGGCAAAGGAATTTTCGGTGAGGGTTTCCACCTTTACGGTGCGCCCCATGAATTCCACTTCCTGTCCGGCGGAGCGCTCGGAGGCGAGCATGCGCACCTGATCCACGGGGAACTGCCGCTCCTCGAGGATTTCGCGCATCTCCTGGCCCACGGCGCCGGTGGCGCCGACCACGGCTACGTTATACCGTTCCTTGGCCTGCAACATCGCTGTCTGGTCCGATCCCGGCAATGCCGGTCAAAAAGGTGAATAACCCGCCGCGCGGCGGGCCGGGTGTCAGTCGCCCAGGGCGGCCACGATCCGGTCGCCCATTTCGGCACAGCCGATGGCGGTTTCATCCCCGGTGGCGATATCGGCGGTGCGCGCCCCGGCGTCGAGCACCCGGGACACTGCCTGCTCCACCCGCTGTTCCGCCTCCGGCTTGCCGAAGGTGTACTTGAACATCATACCGACACTCAGGATGGTTGCAATCGGGTTGGCAAGGTCCTTGCCCGCAATATCCGGCGCCGATCCGTGGATCGGCTCGTACATGGCGTGGGATTCCCCCAGGCTGGCGGACGGCAGCATGCCGATGGAGCCGGTCAGCATGGAGGCCTCGTCGGACAGGATGTCGCCGAAGATGTTGCCGGTAACGATCACGTCGAACTGCTTGGGCCAGCGCACCAGCTGCATGGCCGCGTTATCCACATACATGTGGCTCAGCGCCACATCCGGATAATCCGCATGCACCTCGTTCACCACGTCGCGCCACAGCTCGGTGCACTCCAGCACGTTGGCCTTGTCCACCGAGCACAGCTTATTGCTGCGCACGCGGGCGACTTCGAACGCCTTGCGGGCGATGCGCTCGATCTCCGGCGCGGTGTAGACCATGCTGTTCAGGCCGCGCCGGGCGTCGCCCTCGCCGGTCACGCCACGGGGTTCGCCAAAATAGATGTCACCGGTCAGTTCGCGCACCACCATGACGTCGATCCCGGCCACCACTTCCGGCTTGAGCGACGAGGCATGCACCAGTTGTGGAAACACTACCGCCGGGCGCAGGTTGGCAAACAGCTGCAACTCCTTGCGGATGCCGAGCAGGCCGCGCTCCGGGCGCACGGAATAGTCCAGCCCTTCCCACTTGGGGCCGCCCACGGCCCCCAGCAGCACCGCGTCGGCGGCCTTGCAGGCGGCCAGGGTTTCCTTGGGCAGGGGGGTTCCGGTCTTGTCGTAGGCCGCGCCGCCAATCAGGTGGCTCTCGGTCTCGATGGCGATGCCGTACTCCTTCGCCAGAAGGTCCATCACCCGTACCGCCTGGGGCACGATTTCCTGTCCGATCCCGTCTCCGGGGAGGATCACCACCTTCTTGGCCATGCTCGAAGTTCCTTGCACTCAGCGTCTGGAAATGACGGATAAAAGATTAATTGCCCGCGAACAGCCACGGGGCCCGGGTCTTGCGCTGCGTTTCGTAGGCACGGATGTCCTTCACGTGGCGCAGGGTCAGGCCGATGTCGTCCAGGCCGTTGATCAGGCAGTCCTTGCGGAACGGATCCACCTCGAACGGGATGGCTTCGCCATCCGGGGTGGTAATGGTCTGGGCAGGCAGGTCCACTGCCAGACGGTATCCCTCATGCGCCTTTACCTGCCCCATCAGGTCGTCCACCGCCTTGGCCGGCAGAACGATGGGCAGGATGCCGTTTTTAAAGCAGTTATTGAAAAAAATGTCCGCAAAGCTCTTGGCAATGATGCAGCGGAATCCGTAGTCCAGCAGCGCCCACGGGGCGTGCTCACGGGACGAGCCGCACCCGAAATTGTCCTGGGTGAGGAGGATTTCCGCCCCCTGATAGCGGGGCTGGTTGAGCACGAAATCGGCGTTCTTCGGGCGGCTCGTCACGTCCATGTCCGGCTGCCCCTGATCCAGATAGCGCCACTCGTCGAACAGGTATTTTCCGAAGCCGGTGCGGCGGATGCTTTTTAAAAACTGCTTGGGAATGATGGCGTCCGTATCCACGTTGGCGCGGTCGAGGGGGGCCACCAATCCATCAAGCGTTACAAACGATTGCATTTCAGATCATCCCGATAAGTCGGTAAATACAAAAAGCGCCAAAACCTTCTAGGTCAGGTCCCGCACATCGGTGAAGCGTCCGGTGACGGCGGCGGCTGCCGCCATGGCCGGGCTGACCAGGTGGGTGCGCCCGCCCTTGCCCTGCCGCCCCTCGAAGTTGCGGTTGCTGGTGGCGGCGCACCGTTCGCCGGGGGCGAGCTGGTCGGCGTTCATGGCCAGACACATGGAGCAGCCCGGATCGCGCCATTCGAAGCCGGCCTCGATGAAAATCCGGTCCAGCCCTTCGGCCTCGGCCTGCTCCTTCACCAGCCCGGAACCGGGCACCACCATGGCGGACACCCCCGCGGCCACTTTGCGGCCCCGCGCGATGGCGGCGGCGGCGCGCATGTCCTCAATGCGGCCGTTGGTGCAGGAGCCGATGAATACCCGGTCGATGGTCACTTCGCGCATGGGGGTGTTGGCTTTCAGGCCCATGTACGCCAGCGCGTTTTCGATGGAAGTCCGCTTCACCGCATCGGGTTCGGCGGCCGGATCGGGCACCTTGCCGTCAATGCCGGTGACCATTTCCGGGCTGGTGCCCCAGGTCACCTGCGGCTGCAGGGAAGCGGCATCGATATGCACCTCGGCGTCGAATTTTGCCCCGGCGTCCGTATGCAGGGTGCGCCACCAGGCGGTGGCCTGATCCCAGTCGTTGCCGTTGGGCGCGTAGGGGCGGCCCTCCACGTAGTCGATGGTTTTTTCGTCCACGGCGATCATGCCGGCCCGGGCGCCCGCCTCGATGGCCATGTTGCACACGGTCATGCGCCCTTCCATGGTCAGGTCCATGATGGCCGAGCCGGCGAACTCGATCACGTAGCCGGTGCCGCCGGCGGTGCCGATTTTGCCGATGACCGCCAGCACGATGTCCTTGGCGGTGACGCCCGGGGCCAGGGTGCCGTCCACGGTGACGCGCATGCTTTTCGGCTTTTTCTGGATCAGGCACTGGGTGGCGAGCACGTGCTCCACCTCCGAGGTGCCGATGCCGAAGGCCAGTGCCCCCAGGGCCCCGTGGGTGGCGGTGTGGGAGTCACCGCAGACGATGGTCATGCCCGGCTGCACGATGCCCTGCTCCGGAGCCATCACGTGCACCACCCCCTGGCGCACGTCGCCCATGGCGAATTCGGTGATGCCGAACTGCTCGCAATTGGCATCCAGCGTTTCCACCTGCAAGCGGCTGACCGGATCGGTGATGCCCAGCTCACGCCCCGTGGTGGGCACGTTGTGATCGGGCACCGCGAAGGTGAAATCGGGCCGGTGCGGGGTGCGGCCCGCCATGCGCAACCCTTCGAAGGCCTGCGGGCTGGTGACTTCGTGCACCAGATGGCGGTCGATGTAGAGCAACGCCACATCGCCGTCCATACGCACCACGTGGGCTTCCCACACTTTTTCGAACAGGGTTTTGGCCGTCATCTGCGCCTCGCGGAAAGATACGGGATGCCGCTTGCAGCGGGGGCGTAAAAAACGTCCCGCGCACCGGCGTCCGGGTGAACTCGGTTGAACAGGCTATTCTAGGGGATTTGGGGGTGTTTACTCAAGGTGGGGGGCGGGGGCGGTTGTCGGTTTGACCTGTCGATGGGGCCCGGCCACGGTTTGACGGAAGGGCTTCGTTTCGTCAGGATGGGCAGCAAGGTGGGTAGAGATGGAGGGCGATATGCGGACAGTACTGGTTGCAGTGTTGGTTGTATTATTGGCCGGGTCCGGGTGGGCGGGGGACACCCCGAACCCGTTTGACCGGTTTGATCCACCACAGCACAAGGGAAATCAAACTTACACACTGGAGGAAATTACTGCTGCCAGTGGGCCACCGCCGGGAATCCGTGGGGCGACCTATTATGCTCCCGACATCTCTTGTGGAAAATTCACAGATGGACTCAACAGCGATGAAATAGGGGACTCTCTCAAGTGGCTGTGGGCGAATTGGATCAGTGGATTCATAACTGGGGCAAACCATTCTAAAGGGCGAGTCACTCACACTGATGAGGAAGGACACATGGCGTGGTTGGCGAAATATTGTCGTGAGAACCCCCTGGATAAATTCATTGAGGCGGTTATTGCTCTTGATGTGGAGTTGGATGCCCGTGTGGGTGCTGGCCGGTAGTTTGCACCACTAAGCTACAGAACGTTTGGTTCCCAGTCTAAAAGTGGGCGGGAGCTATACCAAAAACGGATTATGCCCCGCTTCGTGCCCGATCGTCGTGCCCGGCCCGTGGCCGGGCAGCACCTGGGTGGCCTCGGGCAACGTAATCAGCCGCTCGTTGACGCTTTTCAGCAGTTGCCCGTGGTTGCCTCCCCACAGGTCGGTGCGGCCGATGCTGCCCGCAAACAGGGTGTCCCCGGAAAAAATCAGGTTTTCGCCCGGCAGGTGGAAGCAGATGCTGCCGGGGGTGTGGCCGGGGGTGTGGATCACGTGCAGTTCGTGGCTGCCCCACGCCACCGTATCCCCCTCGTCCACATACCGGGTGACCGGGCCGCCGGGAGGGGTGGGCAGGCCGAAGGCGGCCGCCTGCATGGCCAGCCCGTCGTACAGAAATTGATCCGCCTTGTGCATGCAGGTGGGGGCGTCGGTGGCGGTGTGGACTCCCACCATGCCGCCCACATGGTCCAGATGGGCGTGGGTGGCGATGATGGCCGTCACCGTCAGCCCCTTTTCCGCCACTTTTTTTAAAATCGCGTCCGGGTTGTCACCGGGGTCGATGACGATCGCCTGTTTTGTCTGTTCGCACCCCAATACGAAGCAGTTGCACTGGAACGCGCCCACCAGCAGGTGCTCGAAGATCATGCCGCCCGCTCCGTGCCGGACCGGGTGGGAATCGCCCGGCGGATCACGCCGCCGCCCAGTACCGTATCGCCATCGTACAGCACCACGCTCTGGCCCGGCGCCACCGCCCGCTGGGGGGCGTGGAAGGTGACGGTCAGCCGCTCCCCGTCAATTCGCGCGGTGGCCGCCACCGGGGCGCTCCGGTGGCGGATGCGGGCGTGCACCCGGACGGTGCCGGAGAGGGGAGCCAGAAGGTTCAACTGATCCGCCTCCAGGCCCGCAGCCTCCAGCGCCTCCGGGGGGCCGACGGTGACCCGGCCACTGGCGGTGTCCGTGTCCACCACGTACACCCGGCTGCCGGTGGCCACGTTCAGGCCGCGCCGCTGGCCGATGGTGTGCAGCGCCACGCCGCCGTGGGTGCCCAGCACCCGCCCGTCGATGTCGACGATTTCCCCGCGCTGCGCCACTTCGGGACGTTCCGCCCGCAGAAATTCCCGGTAATCGTCGTTTACGAAGCAGATTTCCTGGCTTTCGGCGATCTCGTCGGCGGGAAAGCCGAACTCCCGGGCGATCTGCATGACCTGCGTTTTTCGGAGTGCCCCCAGCGGAAAACGGATGGCGGAAAGGTCTTCCCGGCGGATGCGGTACAGGAAATAGCTCTGGTCCTTGAGCGGGTCCGCGCCCGCCAGCAGGCGTCGGGCGCCGGTGCCGGTGCGCTCGATGCGCGCGTAGTGGCCGGTGGCGATGGCGTCAAAGCCGTTGGCGCGGGCGTAGGCCAGCAGGCCGGTGATCTTGACCGACTCGTTGCAGCGCACGCACGGGTTGGGGGTTTCTCCCCGTGCGTAGGTATCCAGAAAGTCTTCCACCACGTTGGCGCGAAACGTGTCCCGCAGATCCACCACCGTATGCGGGATGCGGATCTCGTCGCACACGTAGCGGGCAATGCCCACCTTGCAGCAGGAGCGGTCCTGCCAACGGGCGTCGGAATTGTCCTCCCCCTCCCACAGCTTGAGGGTGACGCCGGTCACGTCGTACCCCTCACGGGCCAGCAGCCCGGCGGCCACGGAGCTGTCCACCCCGCCGCTCATGCCGATCAGAATCCGTTTTTTGATGGTTGCTGTCATACCGTTCGGTCAACCGGGTGAAGGCGAAGGTGCCGCTGCCCCCATTGTATCGGCCGGGCACCGGTTGTGCTGCCGCGGAACACCGGACCGGTCAGTCCACCACCACCAGCGAGAAGTCGGCAAAGCCGCCGAAGGTGTCGCGGATTTCCGACAGCATGGAGAGGCGGTTGGCGCGCACGTTCTCGTCCGGGTCCATCACCAGCACCGAATCGAAGAAGGCGTCCACCGCCGGGCGCAGTCCGGCCATGGCCGCCAGCCGGTCGGAGGCGGGGCGGGCGGGTTCGCACATGGCATCGCGCGACTCGCAGAACGCGTTCCACAGGTTGCGCTCGGCGCCATCCACCAGACGCGTGGCCTGCACGGTCTCGCCGGCAAAGCCCACCGGGATGATCTTCATCACCCGCCGGAAGCTGGTCATCAGGTTATCGAACCCGGTGGGGTCGCTGGTGCGCGCCGCTTCCAGCGCCAGGGTCCGCTGGCGGGCGTCATACACGTCGCCGATGCCCGGCGCCAGACAGGCGGAAACCACGTCATAGCGCATGCCCTCCTCCCCAAGCAGGTGGGCGAGCCGGTCACGCAGGAAGTTCTGCACCTGATCCGCCAGATTGTCCGATTGCACCCGTGCGGCCAGCAGGGCGGAGGCGGATTCGATGGTGCGGGTGAGGTTTACCCCGGTGGCCTCGCTCATCAGCATCTGCACCACCCCCTGCGCGGCGCGGCGCAGGGCGTAGGGGTCGGCGGAGCCGGAGGGGATCAGGCCCACGCCAAAAATACCGCAAATGGTGTCCAGTTTGTCGGCCAGGGACACCGCACGCCCTTCCGGGGTGGCGGGAAGCGCGTCGCCGGAGAATCGGGGCCTATAGTGCTCCATGATCGCCTTTGCCACCGCCTCCGGCTCGCCGGAGTCCCGGGCATAGGCGCCGCCCATCTCCCCCTGCAATTCGGGAAATTCGTAGACCATGCCGGTAACCAGGTCGCACTTGCACAACTCCGCCGCCCGCGCAGCATGTTCCAGGTCGGCCCCCAGCGGCTCCGCCAGCAGGCGCGCCAGGGTGGTGATGCGCTGCACCTTTTCCGCCACCGAGCCCAGGTCCTTCTGAAACAGAAAGCTCTGCAAGCGCTCCGCGTAAGCGGCCAGCGGCTGTTTGCGGTCCTCGGAGTAGAAGAAGCGGGCGTCTTCCAGCCGGGCGCGCAGCACCCGCTCGTTGCCGTGGGCGATCACCTGCGGGTCGGCGGCCTCGATGTCGGCAAAATTGACGAACGCGGGAAGCAGATTGCCTTCCTTGTCCTCGATGGCAAAGTCGTCCTGGTGTTCCCGCATGGAGGTGATCAGCACCTGCCGGGGGACTTCCAGATATTTGTCGTCGAACCGCCCGGTTACCGGCACCGGCCATTCGGTTTTGGCCGCGGTGATGGAGACCAGCTCCTGGTCCTCGATCACCTGTCCGCCGGTCTTTTTGGCGGCCTTGGTCAGCCCCTCGCGGATGCGCGCCTCACGGGCGGCGGGGTCCACCAGCACCTTGCGCATGTCCATGTCGCCCAGGTACTGGTCTGGATCGGTCACGGTGAACGGCTCCGGCGCCATGAAGCGGTGGCCCCGGCTCTGGTTGCCGGACTTTACCCCGGCGAATTCGAATTCGACCGTCTCACCCCCCAGCACCGCGCAGATCCACCGGATCGGGCGCACGAACGGCCCCCGGCTGTTGGCCCAGCGCATGGCCTTGGCCCAGTGGATGCCACCCAGGATTTCCGGCAGCAGCGTGCGGAGAACCTCGGAGGCCGGTTGTCCGGTCAGGGTGCGTTTGGCGGCCACATAGGGGCCACGTCCGGTATCCACGATCAGCAGGTCGTCGGGAGACACCCCCTGCTTGGCGGCAAATCCTTCGGCGGCGCGGGTCCAGTTGCCATCCTTGTCCTTGGTGGCGCTTTGCGGCGGGCCGGTGATGGTTTCCTCCACCGTCGGCTGTTCCGCGGGGATGCCGCGCACGATGGCGGTCAGGCGCCGGGGGGTGCCGTAAACGGCCACCTCTTCCGCCAGCAGCCGGTTTCCGTCCAGCCCTTTTTCCAGGCCGGTTTTCAAGGCTTGAATGCCGTCCGCCAGCAGGTCGTGGGGGATCTCCTCGCAGCCGATTTCGAGAATCAGATCCACCTGGCTCATGGAGTCACCTCGCCCACCGGCTCATGCCCTTTCAGGAGCGGAAAGCCCTTGGCCTCCCGGTTCTCTAAAAAACCCTTGGCGCAGGCGCGGGCCAGGGCGCGCACCCGGCCGATGTAGGCGGTGCGCTCGGTCACCGAAATGGCGTTGCGCGCGTCCAGCAGGTTGAACAGGTGGCTGGCCTTCACGCACTGGTCGTAGGCGGGCAGCGGCAGGTCCATGGCCACCAGCCGTTTGGCTTCCGATTCGGCCATGGTGAACTGCTCGAACAGGTTCGGCACGTGGGCGGCCTCGAAGTTGTAGCGCGAGAACTGCACCTCGTTTTCGTGGTAGATGTCGCCGTAGGTCAGGTCGCCGTTGTAGTCCAGGTGGTAGACGTTCTCCACCCCCTGGATGTACATGGCGATGCGCTCGATGCCGTAGGTGATTTCCACCGGGATCGGGTCCAGCGGAATCCCGCCCACCTCCTGAAAATAGGTGAACTGGGTGATTTCCATGCCGTCCAGGCGCACTTCCCAGCCCAGGCCCCATGCGCCCAGGGTGGGGGATTCCCAGTCGTCGCGGATGAAGCGGATGTCGTGCTCCTTGGGATTGATGCCGAACACCCGCAGCGACTCCAGGTACCGTTCCTGAATGTCGTCCGGGCTCGGTTTCATGATCACCTGGAACTGGAAATAGTGCTGCAGCCGGTTGGGGTTTTCACCGTAGCGCCCGTCCGTGGGGCGCCGGCTCGGTTCCACATAGGCCACGTTCCACGGCTCCGGCCCCAGGGAGCGCAGGAAGGTGGCGGGATTGAAGGTGCCCGCGCCGGTCTCCAGGTCGTAGGGCTGCGCCAGCACGCACCCCTGTCCGGCCCAGTAATTGGAGAGCGAGAGCACCAGTTCCTGGAAGTTGAGCGCCTTAGCTTGCACGAGAATACAAACCCCCTGTTCCGGTAGGTGCCGATGGCATGAATTGGCTGCGATGCGGTGTGCGCGGTTCGCGGCTTGGAAATCGGGAAAGGTACGTCCCGTAGGGGCTTTGTGTCAAGCCGGCACCGGGTGGGCGAGGGGCCTCGGGGTGCTGTGATCCCCATGTTTTCAGGGCGCTCCCCAAGGGGGTAGAATGACCGGACGCAGGGCACGCAATTTGTGGGTGCCACAACTGACAATACGTGCCTTCAGGGTGCCGGTCACCAGCGGGAATAGTGCCGATGTGGATGATTTCAGGGTTGTTGTTCGGTCTGTTCCTGTTCAAGGCTCTGGGCCAGATACCGCGCCTCATCGAGGTGACCAACCGCGACGGGTATGAGGCGCCGTCCACCACCATCGGATGGCTGCGGAATCTGCTGCGGGGGGCGCCGCCGCTGATGACCGAAGTGGTGGTGACGGTGGCGGTGTTTCTGGTGTGGGCAATAGAAAACCCCCTCCGCGCGTGGCTGAGGCGCGCCAGGCGCCCACCGGAGCGTGCTTCTGGCGAGGGTATCCCGATCATTCTGATCCACGGCTACTTTCTGACCCCGTGGACCATGGCCGTGCTGTGGTGGCGCCTGAAATCCACCGGGCGGCCCCTGTATCTGCTGGATTATTATCCGGCCTTGGGGGATATCGACCGGTTCGTGGCCCAGCTGGCGGAATTGGTCAGCCGCGTCTGTCCGCCGGAGCGGCCGGTGGATCTGGTGGCCCACTCCATGGGTGGACTGATCGCGGCCCGTTACATCGGCCAGAACCCCGGGCGGGTGCGCCGGTTGGTGGCGGTGGGGACCCCGTTCGGCGGCACCCGCACCTGGGCCCTGTCCCCCGGTCATTCGGTGCGGCAGATGCGGCCGGGCTGCGATTTTTTAAAAACCACCGTCACGGAAGGGGGATTCCCCGGCGACACCCGGGTGACCTCGATCTATTCCACCTTCGATCAAACCATTGTGCCGTTCGATTCCTCCCGGCTGGAGATGGATGGCGCGGAAAACGTGGTGCTGGACGGCATCGGGCACACGGTGTTGCCGGTGCACCCGAAAGTGGCGGCCAGGGTGCGCCGCGCGGTGGACGATTAGGCGGAAGGCGGGCCTCCGCCCAGACGGCCTTCGTCCAGGTCGATGAGTTGTGCCCAGGTGGTCACGTCATCCCGCCCCGGCTGGGCCGCGTCGCGGGCGGCGATAAAACGTGGCAGGTTTTCCTCGTCCGGCGCCATGGACAGCAGCTCCGCGGTAAATGCCGCCTTCTCGGCACGGCTCCGCTCCACCCCGTGCATGGTGATCCACTCGATCATTTGCGCGTCGGTGCGGGTGGCCGCCGCTTTCTGGAACAGGTGCGGGTCGATTTGCAGAAAATCGGCCAGCGCCAGGTCCATGGGGCAGGGGTAGATGTATTCACCCAGGGTGCCCGCGTGAAGCGCGCGCGCCTTGTCCAGCATGCGTGCCAGGTGGGCCAGGTCGCCCAGTATCTCGGCCGGGCTGCGCGGCGCGGTGTGGTTCAGGTCGGGGGCGTCTTTCCGCATGTCATCCGTTTCCAGCAGGCACGATCAGGGGCGGTTGCAGTTCTTCCGGTACCGTCTGTCCGAGCATCAGAAAGTTGGTGGCCGCCACGTTGGACAGGCCGGGGGTGTCAAAGGTGCCGTCTTCCGGCCGGGGGCGGCGCAGGGCAATTCCCGCCAAGGGGGTGGGGTCGAACAGAATGGCCGGAACCAGATTGAGCGAGTGCTTGGTGGAGATCTCCGCCTCGCCCTTTTTGTTGGTCACCAGCATTTCGTCCGCGTTGCCGTGGTCGGCGGTGATCAGCGCGGTGCCACCCACTTCCGACAGGGCGCCCATGATCTGCCCCAGCGCCCGGTCCACCGCCTCGGTGGCGGCAACCGCCGCGCGGAAGTTGCCGGTGTGGCCCACCATGTCGGTATTGGCGAAGTTGATCAGGCCGAAGCGGTGCTGTCCCCCCCGGATCAGTTCGCAGGCGCGGGCGGCGATTTCCGGAGCCTTCATCTGGGGTGCCTGGTCGAAGGGGATGCCTTTGTCCGAGGCGATCAACTCGTAATCCTCCATGCGCGGATCCAGCGGCAGCCGGTAGCCGCCGTTGAAGAAGAAGGTGACGTGGGCGAATTTCTGGGTTTCGGCCAGCCGGAACTGGCGCATGCCCGCCTCCAGAATGCGCCGCCCGAACGGGTTTTCCACCTTGGTGGGGCCCATGAGCTGCCGTTCCGGCAGGTTGGTGTCCTCGTCGTACACCATCATTCCCGCGTACAGCACGTCCGGGGTGCCTTCCCGGTCGAACCCGTCGAAGTCGGTCTCGGTGAAGGCGCGGGAAATCTGGATCACCCGGTCGCCGCGGAAATTTACGTTGATCACCGCGTCACCATCGCGGATGAGGGCCACCGGGTGGCCCTTGTCCACGATCACGAACGGCGGCAGGTCCTGATCGACGATCCCTTTGGTCTCGGCACGCAGGGTGGCGATGGCTTCTCCCATGCTGCCGAAGGTGCGCGCCGCGCGACCGTGCACGTGCGCGTCCCACCCGGTTTTCATGCGGTCCCAATTGTGGTCCCGGTCCATGGTGATGGCTTCCCGCCCGCCGCCGGAAGCAAAGCGGTAGTCCCGATTCTCCTTGCGGGAGATGTCGGCCAGCAGCGCCTCCATGGGTTCCGTGTAGTCCAGGGCGCTCTGGATTCCCACATCGCGCCCGTCGAGCAGCGCGTGCAGGTACAGGCGGCGCACCCCGCTGGCATCCGCATGGCGGATGATGGCTTCAAAGTGGTCGATGTGGCTGTGGATGTTGCCGTCGGACAGCAGGCCAAGCAGGTGCAGGGCATGGTCGGTGCCGGCGCAGTGCTCGATCAGTTCCATCAGCGCGGGGGAGCGGAAGAAGGAGCCGTCGGCGATGGCGTTGTTGATGCGGGTGGGGCCCTGATCCAGGATCTGTCCGGCGCCCATGGTCAAGTGTCCCACTTCCGAGCCGCCCAGGTCCTTGGCGGCGGGCAGGCCCACAAAGGGGCCGTGGGTGGCCAGGCGTGCCCATGGGCTGCCCGAAAACAGGCGCTCCAGATGCGGGGCGTTGGCGGATCGGATTGCGTCCCACTCCGGCTTGGTGCCCAGACCGAAGCCGTCCAGTACGATCAGCAGGTGGATCGGTCGTGGGGCAAAATGGTCCTGCACGGCCTGGTAAAAGGGGTTATGGCTCGACATAAGGCATGGTTCCGGTGGGAAAAACAGGGAATCGCCGGTAATTTAGCACAGGTTTCCGGTTCGGGTCTGCCCTGCCCGTGCGGCGGGTGGCGGCACCGGATGGACTCCGGGATGGCGTGTCGGTGAGGGCTTCGGTAAAATAGCCGCAATATGCCGATACGCGAAATTCTTACATATCCGGACCCGTTCCTGAAACGGGTGGCGAAGCCGGTGACGGAGTTCGGTCCGGCACTGGACGAACTGATTGCCGACATGGCCGATACCATGTGGGACGAACCGGGTATCGGCCTGGCGGCCACCCAGATCGGCGTGGACCTGCAACTGTTTGTATACGACCTGGAGGTGTCCCGCGACCATGAGCGGGTGGGGGTGGTGTGCAATCCGAAGTTCACCCTCATGGAGGGGGAGGAGTCGGACGAGGAGGGGTGCCTGTCCGTGCCCGGCTATACGGCGGCGGTGAAGCGTTCCGCCCGGGTGGTGATGGAGGCCCGGGACCGGAGCGGCAACCCGATCAAGGTGGACGCCACCGGGCTGCTGGCGCGCATGTTTCAGCACGAAACCGACCATCTGAACGGCATTCTGTTTATTGAGCGCCTCAGCCCTCTCAAGCGGGGCATGTTTATCCGCCGTTTCAAAAAACTGCAGGCCCGGGGCGACGCCTGAAGGCGCCCCCTGCTGGCCGGAGAGAAAACGCATGCGTCTGGTTTTCATGGGCACGCCGCGCATCGCGGTTCCGTCGCTGATGGATCTGGTGGGGGCCGGGCACCAGGTGGTCGCCGTGGTCACCCAGCCGGACCGTCCCAAGGGGCGTGGCGGCAAGGTGACCCGGTCGGCGGTCAAGGAAACCGCCATTTCCCTGGGGATTCCGGTGTTGCAGCCGAACCGGGTGCGGGAGCCGGATTTTATCGATCGGTTCCGGGAACTGGCGCCGGACGCCGCCGTGGTTATCGCCTTTGGCCAGATATTGCCTCAGGCACTCCTTGACATCCCGAAATTCGGATGCATAAACATCCATGCCAGCCTGTTGCCAAAGTACCGGGGGGCGGCGCCGATCAACTGGGCCATTGCCAACGGAGAGGCCGAAACCGGGCTCACCACCATGCGGATGGATGCCGGGATGGACACCGGAGCGACCTACCTGACGGCGGTGACTCCGATCCGGGCGGGGGATGACGCGGTCACCCTCACCGAGCGGCTGGGGGAGCTGGCCGGGCCGCTGATCGTCGATACCCTGCGGCGGGTGGGGGAGGGGTTGAAGCCCGTGCCCCAGGACGACGCAGTCGCGACCTTGGCGCCGATCCTCAAAAAGGAGGACGGCATCATCCACTGGGAGCGCTCCGCCACGGAGGTGGTCAACCGGATTCGCGCATTCGTGCCGTGGCCGGGAAGCCACACGGGATATGCGGGCACTCCGTGGAAGATTACCGGAGCCAGGGTGGGCGAGGCGGAGGCCGGAGGGGCGGTGCCCGGCACCATCCTGCGGGTGGACGGCGACAGCCTGCTGATCGCCGCCGGAAACGGCACGGTGCGCATTCTGGAAGTGCAGGTGCCCGGCAAGCGCGCCATGAGCGCGAGGGATTTTTTGAATGGTACCCGCGTCGAGGCGGGTGCCGTGTTGGCCGCCCCCTGAACGGGGTGGCATTGTGGCGGTGACGAAACCGCCAATACGCCGGCTGGTCCTTTAAACAAGGCCTGCTGGCGACACCATGGACCGAGACCGAAACGAGGAACCGATTCCACGATGAACGTAATGAAAACGACTTTTCTGCTGACCGTTCTGACCCTGATCCTGGTGTATGGAGGCGGCATGCTGGCCGGCCAGGGCGGAATGATGATCGCTCTGGCGTTCGCCCTGATCATGAACGTGGGCGCTTACTGGTATTCCGACAAGATCGTGCTGCGCATGAGCCACGCCCGTCAGGTGACCGAGGCGGAAGCCCCGGAACTGTATTCCGTTGTGCGGGAACTGGCCACCCGCGCCAGCCTGCCGATGCCCAAGGTGTACGTCATCGACGACCCGTCACCCAACGCCTTCGCCACTGGCCGCAACCCGAGCCATGCGGCGGTGGCGGCCACCACCGGCATCATGCGGATTCTGGACCGCAATGAACTGGCCGGGGTGATGGCCCATGAACTGGCCCATGTGGGCAACCGGGATATTCTGGTCGGCACGATTGCCGCCACCATGGCCGGGGCCATCTCCATGCTGGCCAACATGGCCCAGTGGGCGATGATCTTCGGTGGAGGCCACCGGGATGGTGATAACGCGCCGCATCCGCTGGTGATGGTGTTGATGATGATTCTTGCGCCCCTGGCGGCCATGCTGGTGCAGATGGCCATCAGCCGCTCGCGGGAGTACGGCGCGGACGAAGGCGGCGCGAAGATTTGCGGCAACCCCCTGTGGCTGGCGTCCGCCCTGCAAAAGCTTGAGCGCGGTACAGCCGTGCAGCCGATGGACGTGAACCCCTCCACCGCGCACATGTACATCGTCAATCCGCTGCGTGGCGGCGGTATCACGGCCCTGTTCTCCACCCATCCGCCGATGGCGGAGCGCGTGGCCCGTCTGGAGCAGATGGCTGCCTCCTGGGGCCGGGCGTAAGGGGCCGGGATGCCCGGACCCGGGCCGGATTTGCCTGGAAATAGCGGCCGTCCGGGGCGTAACGACCCCCGGCGTGCCGCTTTTTTGCTGCTTTCACGGCTGGACCGGGAGCCGTTCGACCTGGCGGCGGAACTGGACCGGACACTCGACACGCCGGGCTGGGACCCCCGCGACCGGCGGCTGGCGGCGGAACTCGCATGGGGTGTGGCGCGCTGGCGGTTTCGCCTCGACCACGCCATCCGTGCCCGCACCGGGCGGCCCCTCAAGGATCTGGACCGCAACGTGCGCACCTGCCTGCGGCTGGGGGCGTATCAACTCCTGTTCATGGACGCCATTCCCCCCAACGCGGCGGTGAACGAAACCGTGAAACTGGCGGGCAACCCCCGCCGCCGAGGCTTCGTGAACGGCGTGCTGCGGGGGCTCGCGCGGGAGGGGGAGCCCGCCTTGCCGGCCCAGGGGCCCGAACGGCTGGCCGCCGAATGGTCGTTGCCCCCATGGCTGGCGCAGCGCTGGTGGCGGGATGAGGGTCCGCAGAGGGCCGAGGCCCGCGCCCGTCAGGCCGCATCCGCCCCGACATTAACCGTGCGGCTGGCGGCGGACCGGGAAGTGGACCGATTCGTCAGGGAATGCATGGATATGGGGGCGGAAGCGCTTCCGCTGCCCTATCTGCCCGCCGCCGTAGGGATTTCCGGTCCGGTCCGGGTGACCGACCTGCCGGGGTACGCGGGCGGTGCCTTCGTGGTGCAGGATCCTTCCAGCCAGCTGGCCGGGCGGCTGGTGGCGGCGCTCCCCGGGGAGCGGGTGCTGGACGCCTGCGCCGCGCCGGGAGGCAAGTGCCAGCAGCTCTCCGAAATGGTTGGACCGACCGGTCAAGTGGTGGCCGTGGAGCGGGATCCGGGCCGGGCGGAGCGGCTGCACCGGAACCTGGAGCGCATGCGGGCGGACAATGTTCAGGTGGTCATCGCCGACGCCGGCGTGGTCTCCATGCCGCAACTGAACGGGCCATTTGACCGCATTCTGCTGGATGCCCCCTGCTCCGGCCTGGGCACCCTGTCCCGCAACCCGGAAGGCAAGTGGTGGAAGAGTGAGGCGGGTATCCGGTCCTGCGGCGTTGCCCAGCGGGATCTGCTGAGCCACCTGGCGCCCATGGTCAAGCCGGGGGGGGTGCTGGTGTATGCGGTCTGTACCGGGGAACCGGAGGAAACCGCCGCCCAGGTGACGGCCTTTCTGGCGAACCACCCGGAGTTTTCCGTGCGTCCGGCGGGCGAACTGCTGGGGCCGGAGGCGGCCCCGTGGATCTCCCCGGAGGGGTATCTGGATACCTCACGCGCCCTGCCGGAAGGTGGCGATCCGCCTCCGCGGGCCGGTGACGGTGACGCTGAACCACCACGGCCCACCCCCCGTTTGTCACCCCGGGTGGCGCCCGCCGCGTTCTTTGGGGTCCATTTGGTGCGGCGGTCGTGATAAAATAATCCCTTTTTTCCGGGAGTCCATTGTGTTTACCAAGGATCATAAGCTGATTGCGCCGTCCATTCTGTCCGCCGATTTCGCGCGCCTGGCGGATGAGGTGGCCGCCGTGGAGGCCGCGGGGGCGGATGTGATCCACGTGGACGTGATGGACGGCCATTTCGTGCCCAACCTGACCATCGGCCCGGTGGTGGTGGAGTGGGTGCGCAAGGTGACCGATCTGCCCCTGGATTGTCACCTGATGATTACCAACCCGGACCAGTATATCGGCGAGTTCATCGAGGCCGGTGCCGACTGCGTGACGGTGCATCAGGAGGCGTGCCCGCACCTGCACCGCACGGTGCAGTTGATCCGCGAGGAAGGGGCGAAGGCGGGGCGCAAGGTGATGACCGGTGTTTCCATCAATCCGGCCACGCCGGTGGAAACGTTGGGCGAAATTCTGCCGGATCTGGACATGGTATTGATCATGAGCGTGAATCCGGGCTTTGGGGGCCAGAAATTCATCCCCGGCGCCCTGGACAAGATCCGCCGCCTGAAGGCCATGATCGATGCCCGCGGGCTGTCCACCTACATCGAGGTGGATGGCGGTATCAAGGCGGACAACATCGCCGAAGTGGCCGGGGCCGGAGCCGAGGTGTTCGTGGCCGGCTCCGCCGTGTTTAACGCGCCGGACTACAAGGCGTCGATCAGCGCCCTGCGTGCCGGGCTGTGAGTCCGGTGCGCGCGCGGCCCATTATTTATCTCTCCAAGCAATAAACCCATGACCCTTCCCGATCCCGAATCCCTGGTTTCCAGCCTGCACCCGCTGGAAGTGGCGGTCATCCAGGCGCTGGTCAAGGCCCGTGAGGCTACCGACGCGGAACTGGCCGAAGCGGCCCAGATGGACCCGGCGCGGCGCGACATGGCGTGTGGCTGGCTGGCCGAAAAATCCATCATCGAATGTGCCCACGAATCGGTGGCGCACACGGTCAGCCTGACCGAAACCGGCCAGCGCTATGCCTCCGGTGGCACCCCCGAGGCCCGCATCATCGGCGCGCTGACCGCCGGGCGCGAGTTGACCATGGCATCCCTGTCGGAAGCCCTGGAGATGGAGCAATCCGAGGCCGGTACCGCCGTGGGCGCGCTCAAAAAGGCGGCGGTCATCACCAGCGGCAAGGGGGGCGCCCTGGAAATGGTGCCCGGTGCCGATCTGGCGCAGTTTGAGCGGGTTGGCGCGCTGATCGCCCAGGTCGCCTCGGAGGGAACCGTCGATCAGGCCACGCTGCCGGAAGAGCAGCAGCAGGCGCTGGACGGCTTGCACCGCAAGCGGGGCAAGTCCAAGGGGGTGTTCCGGGTGGACGAGCACCGCACCCGTACCTATGTGCTGTCCCGTCTGGGCTCCGAGGTGGCGGCGCTGCTCAAGGACCGTGCCCAGATCGAGGAGATCGGCCAGCTCACCTCCAGAATCCTGGCGGACGGCAGTTGGAAGGGCAAGGCGTTCCGCCGCTACAACATCAACCTCAAGCCGCCGCGGGTGGCGGTGGGCCGCAAACACCCGTACCGGGCCTATCTGGACCAGATCAAGGCCAAGATGGTGGCCATGGGCTTCCAGCAGATGACCTCGCCCCTGGTGCAGAACGAATTCTGGAACAACGACGCCCTGTTCATGCCCCAGTTTCACCCGGCGCGGGACATCCACGATGCCTACTTCGTGGCCGATCCCAAGCACAGCAAGCCGGTGGAGGAGCCGTTCTTCTCCAACGTGGCGAAAGTGCACGCGGACGGTGGCGACACCGGCTCCACCGGATGGAACTACAAGTTCCGCGAGATGCAGTCCCGGCGGCTGGTGCTGCGCAGCCAGGGTACCGCCGACTCGGCCCACAAGCTGTCCGAGGGGCCGGACATTCCGGGCAAGTATTTTTCCATCGCCCGCTGCTTCCGCTACGATCAGGTGGACGCCACCCACGCGCCGGACTTCTTCCAGGTGGAGGGCATCGTGCTGGGCGAGCAGATCAACTTCCGCACCCTGCTGGGAATGCTGAAAATGTTCGCCCACGAGATGGCCAAGGCGGACCAGGTGAAATTCGTGCCCGCCTATTTTCCGTTTACCGAGCCGAGTGTGGAGATGCACGCCAAGCACCCCAAGCTGGGGTGGATCGAGCTGGGCGGCGCCGGGCTGTTCCGGCCGGAGGTGACCGGCCCCATGGGCATCAGCGAGCCGGTGATCGCCTGGGGCCTGGGACTGGACCGGATGGCCATGGTGGCCCTGAACATCCACGACATTCGCGACCTGTTCTCCAGTGACCTGGACCTGATCCGCACCACCCGTGGCGGCGTGTAGGGAATCAATTTATGCCGACCATTACCGTACACCGCAAAGACCTCGAAACCCTGCTGGGGATCCCGTTTGACGCGGACGAGTTTGAACGCCTGCTGGAACTGGTGAAGGGCGAACTGGACGACGTGGACGCCGCCACCGGCGAAATGCGCGTGGAACTGAACGACACCAACCGGCCCGACCTGTGGTGTGTGGAGGGCATCTGCCGCCAGCTTGTGGCCCATCGGGAGGGAAGCGGCAAGGGGTATGACTTCTTTGCCCCCCGGACCGCCGAGCGGCAGGTGATTGTGGATGCCAGCGTAAGCGGCGTGCGTCCTTACATCGGCGCCTGCATTTCGCGCGGGGTGACGGTGGACGACACGCTGCTGACCCAGTTGATCCAGACCCAGGAAAAGGTGTGCGACGTTTACGGCCGCAAGCGGCGCAGCATCGCCATCGGCATCTACGACGCCTCGGGCCTGAAGTTTCCGCTCCACTACAAGGGCGTGTCCCCCTCCGAAGCGGCGTTTGTGCCCCTGGGCATGGATGAGCCGCTGACCCTGAGCCAGATTGCCGAAATGCACCCCAAGGGGCAGCAGTATGCGCCGATCGTGTCGCGCCACGCCCAGTGGCCGTTGCTGGTGGACGATGCGGACACGGTGCTCTCCTTCCCCCCGGTGATCAACAGCCGGCAGGTGGGCGAGGTGCAGGTGGGCGACAGCGAACTGTTCATCGAGGTGACCGGCACCGACCTGCGCATGGTGACCATGGTGATCAACCTGCTGGCCGCCAACATGGCCGACCGGGGCGCGTCCATCGATCCGGTGGAGGTGGTGTTTCCGGAAGAGACCCCATTCGGCCGCACGGTGGTGATGCCGCGTCACCTGGAGCGGGTGCAGGCGGTAACGCTCCCCGCCTTCCGCCGGGTGCTGGGCGAGGACGTGTCGGTGGAGGAACTGGTAAAGGCCCTTACCGCATACGGGTATCAGGCCCGTACCGCAGCGAGCGGCGTGGAGGTGACGGTTCCCCCCTACCGGGACGACATTCTGCACCCGGTGGACGTGATCGAGGATTTCGCCATTTCCCGTGGCTACGACGCGTTTGCCGCCGAACTGCCCGCCGAGTTCACCGTGGGCGGCCTGCTGCCGCTGGAAAAATATTCCGACCGGGTGCGCGAGCAGATGGTGGGGCTGGGCTTTCAGGAGGTGCTGTCCAACATTCTGGTGGGGCGCGAGGAACTGACCGATCACATGGAACTGCACGGCGCCAAGCTGGTGTCGGTCTCCAACGTGATGACCGCCTCCTACAGCGTGCTGCGCAACGCGGTGCTGCCGTCCCTGTTGAAGATGGAGCAGCAGAGCGGGCGGGCGTTCTATCCCCATGCCCTGTTCGAAGTGGGCGAGGTGGCCATTCCCCAGGCGGACGCCCCCATGGGCAGCGAGACCCGGGTGCAACTGGCGGCGCTGCTGGCCCACGCGGAGGCCAATTTCTCGGAATTGACCGCCAAGCTGGAGATGCTGTTCTTCTATCTGAACACGGAATACCGGCTGGAGGGGGTGGATCACGCCTCCTATATCCCCGGCCGCGCCGGACGCATTGTGGTGGGGCGCGAGTCGGTGGGCATCATTGGCGAACTGTCGCCGGAGGTGCTGGAAAACTGGGGCATTACCGTGCCCGCGGTGGCGTTCGAAATCGACCTGAACGCCCTCTCCGCGGCATAGGGATCCCCCGGACCCGAAGGGGCAGACCCCCCGCCGGAATCGATTTTTGGTGTATAAAAACCCCGCCTGCCAATCCTTCGGCGGGCGGGGTTTTTGTCATTGGCAGAGGAGCCGGGAATGAGCGAGCCGACCCTGTTTGAAGCGGATCAGGTGGGGGACATCCCCTTGAACAACCGCGTGGTCATGGCCCCCATGACGCGCAACCGGGCGGATGCCTCCGGGGTGCCGCAGCCGTGCGTGGCCACCTATTACACCCAGCGGGCCAGTGCCGGGCTGATCATCTCCGAGGCGGTGGCGGTGTGCCGTCAGGGGGCGGGCTATCCGCTCATGCCCGGCATCTGGAACGACGCGCAGGAGGCGGGCTGGCGGCAGGTGATCGACGCGGTGCACCGGGCCGGCGGGCGCTTTGTGCTGCAACTGATGCATACCGGGCGCATCGGCCATTCGTCGCTGATCGGTGAAACGCCGGTGTCGGCCTCGGCCATCACCCCGGCGGGGGAAGTCATGGCCGCCGATTTTTCCATGCAGCCGTTCGAGACCCCGCTGGCGCTGGACGAGGCGGGCATCGAGGCCGTCATCGCCGATTACAAAAACGCCGCTGAGCGGGCCATGCGGGCGGGGGCGGATGGCGTGGAGGTGCACGGCGCCAACGGCTACCTGCCCGACCAGTTTTTGCGCACCGGCACCAACCTCCGTGAGGACGACTGGGGCGGCGGCCCGGCGGGGCGGGGCCGGTTGCTGATGGAGATCACCCGCGCGGTAACGGAAAAAGTGGGCGCGGCCCGCACCGGGGTGCGCCTGTCCCCCTGGAACCCGTTCAACGGCATGAGCGACCGCAACCCCGGCATTACCTTCCGCAATACGGCGGAACAGCTGGCGCGTTTCCGGATTGCCTACATGCACGTAAACGAGATGGGCGCCCCCTCGCCCACCCCCGGCCCGCAGCAGCTCACCCGTGACATGGCGCGGGTATTCGGCGGGCGGGTGCTGATCAACGCGGGTTACACGGCGGAACGCGCCGCTTTGGCCCTGGCGGACCGGGTGGCCAACGTGGCCGGGGTGGTGTTCGGCGTGCCGTTCATCGCCAACCCCGATCTGGTGCGGCGGCTGAAGGAGGGCATCCCCTTGGCGGAAGCCGACCCGGATACGTTTTATACGGGGGGGGAGAAGGGGTATACGGACTATCCGGCGGCGGGGTAGGAAGTTTAGCTTGGACTATAGCTCGCTAGGAGTTCTAGACAGAAAAAGGGTCACCTGAAACTTCGTATCTTGTATCGTGCTTGAGAAACGCTGCCACATAGTTGCCAATGGAAAGAAACATTTTTCTTCGTAAATCATCATAGCCCCCACCCCCAACCAGGAGCTTCCCAGAGTTTCCTTTTTCCCAGTTAATTTGGAGTTGATCGTGGGGGTTTCCAACGTGACATACGGCGCTCTCACGACTGTATCTTTCCTTAAGTTGGCTGACATCTATTCCTATCTCTTCAAGTTTTTTGCGGACATCCACCGGCCGAGGACTTCGTTCGTTAACGTAGTCATGCAAAGATTTTTTATCAACGCAAACAAGCCAATAAAATGCCGTTGTCTCGACAGCGCTTCGTGAGCTATTTACCGCATCTAATATCAATCCTCTTTCAATTAACAAGAAATAAGAAAGAAGATGGTTAATAAAGCGGGTTATCAACGATAATTTTATATTTTTTTCAGGCTTGTTTGTTTCTTTGCTAACCTCATTGAAGTGACTGGATAACACCCGGAAGGCTTCTTTTGCGTTATTTATCTCTTTCGTACACCTATGTCGCGTTCGCTTCGCTGTTTGTTCTGTGTGGCGGTACAGCGTGTCAAGCTGGTAATTCACTTTTACATTCCCCCAACTAGAGATTCTCAGGCGGCTCATTATTTTCTTAAAATAGTACGATAAGCTCGGTTTTCGCCCACGTCCTAGCGTTCACTGGCTTCTCGATCACGGCGCAGTAGAGGCCGGAGGCATCCTTTGACGGCTGCACCGGTCCGCCCTAAATCCCGCTCCGGTCCTTTTTTGATGCCGGATGCGCCATGTTCATGTTCACACCGCCCCGCTCCAGTTCATCCAGCATCTGGCGGAGGCGCTTTTCCTGCGTCTCCGGTCGTTTCGCGCGGGTGATCCAGCCGATGTAGTCGTTGCGCTGGTAGGCGGGGCGCTCCATGTAGGCGTCCATCAGGCCGCATTCCGTCAGCGCCTTTTTGGCAAAGTCCGGCATCGGGTGAAGCGGTCGTTTCAGGCGTGTTCCGTCCCCTCCCATGCGCCGCCCCCTTTTCAAATCGCGCCGCGTGTACGCGGCTGCGGTCAGAACTCCCGCAACAGGTCGTTGATCCCCGTCTTGGCCCGCGTCTTGGCGTCCACCTGCTTCACGATCACGGCGCAGTAGAGGCCGGGGCCGCCGTCCTTGCCGGGCAGGGTGCCGGGAACCACCACGGAATAGGCCGGCACGCGGCCCATGGTGATCTCGCCGGTCTCCCGGTTCACGATCTTGGTGGAGGCGCCGATGTACACGCCCATGGAAATCACCGCCCCCTCCTCCACGATCACCCCTTCGGCGATCTCGGCGCGGGCGCCGATGAAGCAGTTGTCCTCGATGATGACGGGGTTGGCCTGCAACGGCTCCAGCACGCCGCCGATGCCGGTGCCGCCGGACAGGTGCACGCGCTTGCCGATCTGGGCGCAACTGCCCACCGTGGCCCAGGTGTCCACCAAGGTGCCTTCGTCCACATAGGCGCCGATGTTGGTGTAGCTGGGCATCAGGATGCAGGATGAGCCGATGAACGCCCCCTTGCGCACCGTGGCCGGGGGCACCACGCGCACGCCGTCGCGCTTGAAGTCGTCCTCGGAATAGCTGGCGTACTTGAGCGGCACCTTGTCGTAGTAGTGGGCGGCTTCGTCGCCCATCAACGTGTTGTTGTGCATCTTGAAGTAGAGCAGCACGGCCTTTTTCAGCCATTCGTGCACCACCCAGTGGCCGTTCTCCCTGGACGCCACCCGCGCCTCGCCCCGGTCCAGCAGGTCGATGGCGGCCAGTACCGCGCGCTCCACGCCGGAATCGGCCTTGCCGGGGGAGATGGCATCGCGCTGGTCCCACGCCTGGGTAACGACCTTTTCAATATCCTGAATCGACAAACCGAACCTCACACATTGAAATCAAAAAAAAGCAAAACGCCCCGCAACGGGGCTACAGCACTTCCCGCATACGGCGGGCGGCCTCGGCGCACCTGGCCTCCCCTTCCACCAGCGCCATGCGCACATAGTCCGCGCCGGGGTTGACGCCGCTCCCGTCCGGACGGGCCAGATACGCGCCGGGAAGAACGGTAATGTTACACCGCTCGAACAGCTTGCGCGAGAACGCCTCGCCCCCGCCGGGCACCCTGGCCCACAGGCAAAACCCACCCTGCGGCCGAACCAGGGGCAGGTGCCCGTCCAGTTCGTTCAGGAACGCGTCGAACTGCCTGCGGTAGGCGGCCCGGTTCGCCACCACATGGGCCTCGTCCCCCCATACCGCCGCCGAGGCGTACTGGATGGGCAGCGGAATGGTGCTGCCGAAATAGGTGCGCGCCTTCAGGTAGCTGGCCAGCAGCGCCGCATCGCCCGCCACGAAACCGCTGCGGGCGCCGGGCAGGCTGGAGCGTTTGGACAGGGAGTGAAACGCCAGCAGGCCGGTGTAATCGCGGTGCCCCATGTCCCGGGCCACCCCCAGAATGCCCGGCGGGGGGGTGGATTCATCAGGGTAGATCTCCCCGTAGCATTCGTCGGAGACGATCACAAACCCGTATCGGGCCGACAGGCGGATCAGTTCCCGCATGTATTCCACCGGGGCCACCGCGCCGGTGGGGTTGTTGGGGGAGCACAGGTAGAGCAGCGCGGTGTCCCGCAGCACCGTTTCGCCCAGCCCCGCATAGTCGGGCAGAAACCCGGTTTTTTCGGTGGCCGCCACGTAGACCGGCTCCGCCCCCGCCCACAGGGCGGCCCCCTCGTAAATCTGGTAGAACGGGTTCGGCATCAGCACCTTGCGCCGGTTGCCGCCGCCCGCCACCGCCTGGCAGATGGAGAACAGCGCCTCGCGGGTACCGGCGCACGGCACCACGTGACGGGCCGGGTCCAGGTCGTCCGCGCCGTAGCGACGGGACAGCCAGCCACAGATGGCCTGCCGCAGGCGCGGGTCGCCCGCCGTGGTCGGATAGCGGGAAAAGCCATCCTTTTCGGCCATTACGGTGCTCAAAAAGAGTTCCGGAGCCGGCAACGCGGGCTCCCCGATGCCCAGCGAGATGGGGGACAGGCCGTCCGCCGGGGAAACCCCTTTCAGCAGGTCGCGCAGGCGCTCGAACGGGTACGGGTGCAGTTCGGAAAGGTGCGGGTTCATGGAGGGGAGGGGGTCAGGAGCCGGGGCCGGAGGCGGCGAACTCCGCCTCGATGCTGGCCAGCAACTCGCTCGCGCGCCGCTCCACATCGGCCTCCCGCGCCTCGCTCTGGCGCTTGAGTTCAAACAGCTCGTGGCTGATGTTGAGCGCCGCCAGCATGGCCACCTGGGCCAGCGGGGTGAGCGGGGAATCCTTGGACAGCCGTTCCATGTGCGCGGTGACGAAGGACGCCAGATTTTGCAGATAGGCCGGATCGGCCGACCCCTTGATGGTCAGCGTCTGTCCGAAAATATGCACGCGGGAATTGGGTCCGGGGGAACCCGGTTGATCGGACATGGTGACCTCCTAGCTGAATCCCGGAAGCACCGGGTGGGCCGGGTCGCTGCCGGGTGGCGTGGGCGGATCGGTGTCGTCGGTTTCGGAATCGCTTTCGGGGGCGTTGCGGGTGGCCGGTTCCAGGGTGAAGCCGTACTGGGGATCGTCGTCCGCTTCCGGTTCCGGCAGGGAAATTTCCACCGATCCGGCATCGGAGGGGCCATCGGCGGACGGCTGCGGCTCCGGGGACGCGTCCATGCCGAATCCGGAAGGGGCGGGTTCGTCGACCGCCTCAGGCCCGGCGGCGGACGCCTCCAGCGCTTCCAGATCGGAAAGCATGGATTCAATCCGGTCACGCAGACGGGAACGCTCTTCGTCGATCACCCCCTGCTCGGCGGAAAGGCCGGACATGCGGGTTTCGTATTCGGCGACCTGGGCTTGCAAGCGTCCGTTTTCCTCGCGCAGGGAGTGAACCATGGCGATCATTTCGCGAACCTTGGTTTCCAGCCGGTCGATTCGTTCCATCGGGTGCCTTTCCGGGTGTGACGGCGGGCGATCAGTGGGGGGGCGGCGGGCGGTCGCCCATACGGGCACGTGCCTTGTCCAGCATGGCCTGCGCGGTTTTGGCCTCCTGGGGGAACCAGACCCAGCCGAGCTTTGGGGATTGTCCCTCTTCCCCGGACACGCCGATTTTAAGATCGGCCAGATTTGAAGTCAAACGGCGCGCCACCCGATGCGTGGCATCGCCGGTCTCCGGAAGCAGAATCGCCAGGGTGCCGTCCCCGGTGTGGCCGACCACATCCTGTAGCCGCAGCGCCTCCTCGACCGACTGTTGCGCCCGACGGGTGTGTTCCGGGTCCGGCTCCTTCCCGTCCGTGTGCAGGTCGATCAGGATCAGGCCCAGGGTGCGTCCGTTGCGGTAGGCCCGGCCCACCTCCTTGGTCAGGCGCAGCGCCAGATCGGCATCGGCGGCCGGCGGCCCGCCCGCGCGTGCCGCTCCGGCCATCAGCAGCCGCATGGCCGCTGGATTCAGGCGCGGCACCGCGTCCAGTCCCGCGGCCGCAAGGCGTGGCAGCACCGCCGGATTGACCGTGGTGTCGAGGATGACGTCGGGTGCGGGCAGTGCCCCCAGATCGTCCAGGCCGTGCACCACCATGAGCGGCCCCGGCGTGGTGAGTGCATAGCCGTGGATATCCAGGTTGCGGATCAGGTCCGCGGGGTGGGTGGAGACCACCGCCAGCACGTTGAACTCCGTGGCCCGGAACAGCAGGGGAACCCACTCCAGCGCCTCGGTCCCTCCGCCGATCACCAGTACGTTGACGGGCCGCGTCACGGGGCCACCCGGTGGATCACGCCCACGGCTTCGAGCTCCGCCAGCAGGCGGTGGATCGCCTCCTTGTCCTCGGCGGCGGGGGCCGGCTCCGGTTCGGGGGGGCTCAGGGAAACCGGCGCCTCCTCCCGTGGCGCACCCCCCTCCGCCACCCGCACGGCGGGCCAGTTCCGCATGGCGTCCAGCGCTTCCGGGCCGCTCAGGCCGTCCGCGGTCACGGCATGAAACGGCTTGCCGTTCCGCACCAGAACTTCCCCCAGAGAGCCGTCGGGGCCGAACACGGTGACGGTGGTCGTGGCCGACGTCACCCCCAGGCGGATCAGCAGGTCCGTCAATGCCGACGAGGTTTCCGGCTCGGGTTCGGGCTCCGGTTCGGGTTCCGTATCTGCCACCGGGTGCTCGGGGGGGTGGGAGGGGGTGAGCCTTTCCAGCACGGCCTCGCACACCTGCTCCGGGGTGGCGGTGGCGGGCAACTCACCGTCCGCACCAATCAACAGAAACCGGTCGGGGCTGAAATGGGCAAACTGCTTTAACTGGGTCCACGCGTCCCAGCCGGCACTGCCGGGGCGGGAAAGGTCCACCACCACCAGGTCCGGGGTGCGGATGGCGGCCTGTACCAGGGTGGTGTGAAGGCCGCGCGCAACAACGCACCCGAACCCCTGCCCGGTGAGCAGCGATTCCAGCCCCTCCCGTTCGGAAGCGGGTTCAACGATCAGCACGTTCGGCGCTTCTGCCATACACCCCCTGATAATCCGGCACCTGGACGGATTCCACGCTACAATTCCACACAGCGCTTTCAATCGTCCAGATATTATCCTTTTTTTCACCATTATCCAACTACTCTGCGTGCTTTTTTCGCCCGGTTTACCGGCGCGAATCCGCGTGGTAGGCTCCGCATCATGCAGCTTGAGAACCTGAAAAACCGATCCTTGAAGGAACTGGCCGCCTGGCTGGGGGAGCGTGGCCACAAGCCGTTCCGGGCCCGCCAGCTCTACCGGTGGATGTATCACCGGGGGGTCGAGAGCTTCGACGCGATGACCGATCTGCCCAAGGATCTGCGTGCCGTTCTGGAGGCGGAAGCCGCGCTTCCCCGGCTGATTCCGGCCCACGAGTCCCACTCCCGTGACGGTACCCGCAAGTACCTGTTCCGCCTGCCGGACGGCGAGACGGTGGAGAGCGTATGGATTCCCGAGGAGGGGCGCGTGACCCTGTGCATTTCCACGCAGGTGGGGTGCGCCATGGGGTGCGGCTTTTGCCTCACCGCCCAGGGGGGGCTTACGCGCAACCTGGAGCCGTGGGAGATTGTGGAGCAGTATCTGGAGGTGCGCCGCCGCACCCCGCCGGAGACACCGATCAGTAACGTGGTGATGATGGGCATGGGGGAGCCGTTGCACAACCTGAAGGGGGTGCTTCCGGCCCTGGCCCATCTTCTGGACGAACAGGGGATTCATCTGGCTCCGCGCCGGGTGACCGTGTCCACCGTCGGTCTGGTGCCGCAGATGGCGGAACTGGGGCAGGCATTTCCCAAGATCAACCTGGCGGTTTCACTGGGGGCGGCCACCGATGCGGCACGGGAGGAGATTATCCCCATGGCCCGCCGCTGGCCGCTGGACGCACTGATGGCCGCCTGCCGCGCCTATCCGTTGCCGCCCCGGCGGCGCATTTTTTTCGAGTACATCCTGATCCGGGGGCTGAACGACTCTCCGGCCCAGGCGCGGGAACTGGTGCGTCGGCTGCACGGGGTGCGCGCCAAGGTGAACCTGATGACCATGAACCCGATCCCCGGAGCGCCTTATCAGCCATCCGAGCCGGAGACGGTGCTGGCCTTTCAGAAAGTGTTGAGTGATTCCGGAATTCGCGCCTTCATCCGCAAGAGTCGCGGGCAGGACATTCTGGCCGCGTGCGGCCAGTTGCGGAGCGCCCAGGCGGCCGGTGGTACGCTGGTCACTCCGGGTTGAACGGGATCGACCGGCTCACACCTGCTTGTAGACCAGCACCCCGAACAGGGCGCCCAGCACCACGAACAGATTGATGGCGATGGTAAAGCCGAGGGTGAAGCTGAACAGGTGCAGGTCCAGGGTGAACGGCGGATTGATGCCGATGCCGAACCCTTTCAGAAACACGTCCCGCAGCAGGCCTTCGGAGGAAAAGCGTTTGAGGGCTTCGGCCAGAACGCTGCCGAAAAAGCCGCCTCCCATCACGAAGCCAAGCAGGACGGTGTTGGATTTGCGCAGAATGGCCACGGGCGAATCTTCCAGAAAACAGAGGGGTTATGTCAATGTTCCGGACCTGAAAAGGCCCGGATGGCAAGTCTGGAGCCGAATGCGAATCGTGTCAAGGCACCCCCCGGCCAGGTGGCGGAGGCGGGAATAGACCGACCCTTGGGGCGGTTAACGCCCGTGCTACCATCGCGGTATTCACATCTTTAAGTTTGATCAGGACTGCGGAATTCCGCAGTCCGGCCAGGAGAGCGAAGCATGAGTGACGGATTGAACATGGCTGCCGGGGGATGTTGCGGACCGGACCTGTCCTGCGAGAGCGCCGGGAGCGACGCGGCCGGCGGCGTCAGCCGCGATCAGGTGCAGTCTTACTATGGTGCGGCGGCGGAGGCGCCCCAGGAACAGTTGTGCTGTCCCACCGCCTACCGGCCGGAGGACGTGGGCCATATTCCGGAGGAGGTGCTGGCCATTTCCTACGGCTGCGGGAGCCCCATTGCCCAGGCCCGGCCCGGCCTCGGTCATACGGTGGTGGATCTGGGTTCCGGTGGCGGCATCGACTGCTTTATCGCGGCCCGTATGGTGGGCGCGGAGGGGCGGGTGATTGGCGTGGACATGACCGAGCCGATGCTGGCCAAGGCCCGCGTCAACGCCCGCGCGGTGGCCGACCGTCTGGGCTACGACGTGGTGGAGTTTCGCAAGGGATTCCTGGAAGAGATCCCGGTGGGGGACGGTGAGGCCAACCTGGTCACCAGCAACTGCGTGATCAACCTGTCGGTGGACAAACCGGGGGTGTTTTCTGAAATCCACCGGGTACTGGCCCCGGAAGGCCGCTTCGTGATCTCGGACATCGTCTCCGACCAGCCGGTTCCGGAAGCCATGCGTGCCGATTCCGAACTGTGGGGGGAGTGCATCTCCGGAGCGCTCACCGAGCGGGAGTTCGCGACCCTGGCCGAGGGTGCCGGGTTCTACGGCATCACCCTGGACCGGGAATACCTGTGGAAAGAGGTGAACGGCATCCGCTTCTATTCCACCACCTTCCGTGCCTACCGGGGCGGTGCCAAAACCGGGTGCCTGTATCAGGGACAGACCGCCACCTATCTGGGGCCGGGTCAGGCCTTTGTGGATGACGAGGGGCACACCTTCCTGCGCGGGCAGGTGGTGGAGGTATGCACCGATACCGCCGCCAAACTGGCGCGGGAGCCGTATGCGGGCATGTTTGCGCTGACCGGGCCGGACGGCTCGGCCCCCTCCGGCTGCTGCTGAGGGGATCGCCGGGCCCGGCTATTCGGCCTCGCCGAACAGGGCGGCCACATACCCTTCCGGATCAAAGGGGGTCAGGTCTTCCGCCTGCTCCCCCAGTCCGATGAAGTAGACCGGCCGCTGGTAGGTTTCCACCAGATTGACCAGCACCCCGCCCCGGGCGGTGCTGTCCATCTTGGTGAGCACGAACCCGGTCACGCCGGCGGAATCCACGAAGGTTTTGGCCTGGGACAGGGCGTTCTGGCCGGTATTGGCATCCAGCACCAGCACCACCTCATGGGGGGCGCCCGGAATCACCTTGCCGATCACCCGCCGCACCTTTTCCAGCTCGGCCATCAGGTTCACGTTGGTGTGCAGCCTGCCCGCGGTATCCACCAGCAACAGGTCCACACCCCGGGCCATGGCGGCCTGACAGGCATCGTAGGCGACCGCCGAGGCATCCGCCCCTTCCTGCTGGCGAACCACCTCCACCCCCAGCCGCTGGCCCCACAGGGTCAGTTGTTCCCCGGCGGCGGCGCGGAAGGTATCGCCGGCGGCCAGCATCACCTTGTGTCCCTCCGCCTTGTAGCGGGCGGCCAGCTTGCCGATGGTGGTGGTCTTGCCCACGCCGTTCACCCCCACCACCATGACCACCGTGGGGGATGCGGAAACCGTGAGTTTCCGGTCTCCGCAGCGAGCCAGGCTGCGCAGCATGTCGTCCCTCAGGATCTCCCACATGCGCGCCGGGTCGGTGAGCCGGTTGTAGCGCACCTCGTTATCCACGGTCTTCAAAAAGCGCGTGGTGGCGGCGGCCCCTACGTCGGAGGTGATCAGGATCTCTTCCACCTCCTCCAGCAGCGCCTCGTCAATGCGGTCGTGGCCGGAGGCGGCGTCCGCCAGCCGCCCTCCCAGGGCGGTGCGGCTCTTGGAAAGGCCGCCGAACAGCCGTTTGAACAATCCTGCCACCACACACTCCTTATTCGTGTTCCGCACGGTCCACAAGACCGTGCGCGGTTAGCCCCAGCTTCCCGAGTGCCGCCATTTCGGCGCCACGCATGACAGCGGCCTGTTCCGGGCCGGCCTCGTGGTCCCAACCGGACAGGTGCAGGGTGCCGTGCACCAGCAACACCGCCAGTTCGGTGTCCAGGTCCAGTCCCGCCTCCCGCGCCTGCCGGTGCGCGGTCTGCACCGAAATCACCACATCCCCCAGGGCCGGTTCCATTCCCGCATCCGCGTCCCGGCCCAGCGCCGCCAAAATTTCCCGCGGTCCCCCTTCGTACATGGGAAAGGAAAGCACGTCGGTGGCGCGGTCGATGCCCCGGTGGTGCCGGTTCAACTGCCGCATGGCCGGATCGGACACCAGGGTGAGCGAAAGCTCCGCTCTTGCTTCCCCCAGGTGCTCGAGCAGCCACTCCGCCCGCGCCACCAGCAGGTTCCGGTCAACGGGTAAGCGCCGTTGGCGGTTGTTCAGATGGACCGGCATCGGGTTGGGTCGGGGGAATCTGCATGCCCGGGTATTGTATGCGGTGGTGGAAGGTGCCGGTAAGGGCTTTGCCAAATGCGTCGGCAATGCCGCGCAGGTCTTTGAGGGTCAATTCGCACTCGTCCAGCTGTTGATCCAGGTAGATGGTGTTGACCATCTGATCCACCAGGGTGGCGATACGGGCCGGGCTGGGGTCTTCAAGAACCCGGGACGAGGCCTCCACCGTATCGGCCAGCATGATGATGCCGGCCACCTTGGTCTGGGGCCGGGGGCCGGGGTAACGGAAATTCTCCTCGTCCGGCGGGACGGTTTCGGCCCCCATGGCCTGTTGGGCCTGTTTGGCCTTCACGTAGAAATAGTTGATCAGCCGGGTGCCGTGGTGCTGCGGGATCACGTCGATGATCTCCTGCGGCAGGTTGTACTGGCGGGCCAGATCGATCCCCTCCTTCACGTGCGCCACCAGCACCAGACGGCTCATGGTGGGGGTAAGCTTGTCGTGCAGGTTTTCGTGGGTGCCCCACTGGTTTTCGATGTAATAGGCCGGTTTGAGCATCTTTCCGATGTCGTGGTAGTAGCAACCGACCCGCGCCAGCAGGGCGTTTTCCCCGATGGCCTTGGCGGCCTGCTCCGCCATGTTGCTCATGATCATGCTGTGGTGATAGGTGCCCGGCGCCTGTTCCAGCAGGCGGCGCAACAGGGGGTGGTTCAGGTCCGACAGTTCCAGCAGACGGATATTGGTGGGCAGGTTGAACACGGTTTCCAGCACCGGCAGCACCGCTGAAACCACCACCGCCGCAAGCAGGCCGCCGCAGAAGGCAAAGCCCAGGTCGTACAGGCGTTCCGGCTGCGACAGGGCCGCCTGTTGCAAACCGATTCCCGCCGCCACCAGGGCGCTGACTACCCCCACCCATACCCCGGCACGCAGGATATGGCCCCGGCGCTGGCAGTTTTCCACGGTGAACACGCCCACCAGACAGGCCACAAAGCCATACAGGGTGAACAGGGGCACTTCCGGCACCATGAGGCCCATGAGGATGCAGGACATCATCGAGAACACCAGAGCCGTGCGCACGTTCAGCAGCAGGGTGACCAGCATGGCCCCCGAGGCCACCGGCAGGGCAAACGGAATCGCCGCGGAGTCCACGCTTTCGAATCCGGTGGTGAACGCCCCCAGCAAAAACAGGGCGAGGCGGCAGATGGCCAGGGTGCCCACCAGAATGAGTGCGGTGAGGACAAGGCGCGGCAGTTCCGTGAGCACCCGGGAGCGAACCCCTTTCAGGTCCAGGTAGAAGACGTAGAAGATGAGCGCCGTCAGCACCGTCAGGCCGATGCCCTTCTGCGCCACGGCAAACGGGCCCGCCGAGCGCTTCGCCGCCTGCATGGCGGCCGCCTGCTGATGCAGGATGGGGGTGCCCGCCGCGGCGATCACCTCGCCCTTGCGGATCTGTTGATACAGGGGGGTGACCCGCGCGGCGTCCGCTTCCCGCCGCATGGAGGTCTGCTGCGGATTTTCCACCAGGTTGGCAAATACCAGCGACTGGCCCAGGAAAGCGAGCAGCTCCCGGGCCGCCGGGGCATCCGGATACACCTGTTCCGCAGCAGCCACCACCGCATTGCGGGCCGCCGTCAGGTCGTAGACATCGCGCAGCTTGGCGTAACTTTCCCGGCGTTCTCCCGGAATCCGGATCAGCAGGTCGGTATCGGGACCGCCATCCACCTCCTCCCGGTTCAACAGCACTCCACGGTCCAGCACGCGCCGGAGGATGCGGACCAGTTCCGCCTCCATCCGCCGGGTAAAACGTGCCGGAGGCAGGTTTTCAAGGGTTTCCGGGGGAAGGATGCCAAGCCGGGTACGCAACAGTTCCGACAGGGTGGGCGCGGGTTCCGCGCTGTCCGCGGGCTGCAGGCGCAGGGCCCGGATGGATGCGAAGGTATCGCGAATGCGCGCCTCCAGGCGTGCCGTTTCCGCCCGCGACAGGTCGTACACCACCGGCACCTTTTCCCGGGCCCGTTCGCGCGCCGCGCGGGTGGCTTCGGCGTCCGGCACGGTCAGATCACGGGGGGCGATGATATCGATGGGGGCGGTATCCCCCACCTCCAGGCTGGGAAGTCCTCCCGGCTCCGGGACCAGAATCATCAGGCAGGCCGCCAGCGAAACGCCCGAAATCAGGATTTTGGTCCATATGGGGGTTTCGCGTCCGGGCGCGCTCGCCCCTTCCGGGGGGCGCTTGAGCAGTTGCAGACTGGGACGTTCCTTGGCCATGGGGGTGGTTAAGCGGCGCTAGCGCGGCTCCTTGTCCCGGTCCTCATAGGCCTTGACGATGCGTGCCACCAGCGGGTGGCGGATTACGTCCCGGTCCGAGAAATGAACGATGGCCACGCCGGGCATGTTCTGGAGCAGGGTCGACACCTCCACAAGGCCGGAATTGTCGCCTGCGGGCAGGTCGATCTGGGTGGTGTCTCCAGTAACCACCACCCTGGAGTTCTCGCCGAAGCGGGTGAGGAACATCTTCATCTGTTCCGGGGTGGTGTTCTGGGCTTCGTCCAGAATGATAAAGGCGTCATTGAGGGTGCGCCCCCGCATGAAGGCCAGCGGTGCGATCTCAATCTGTCCGTTGTCGATCAGCTTCTGTCCGGCCTCGGCGGGCATCATGTCGTAAAGGGCGTCGTACAGGGGGCGCAGGTAGGGGTTGATCTTTTCCACCAGATCGCCGGGCAGGAAGCCGAGCCGTTCTCCGGCCTCCACCGCCGGACGGGTCAGGATGATACGCCGCACTTCCTTGCGGTTGTATGCGGAAACGGCGGCAGCCATGGCCAGATAGGTTTTCCCCGTGCCCGCGGGCCCAATGGCGACCACCAGGTCGTGCTTGTCGATGGCGTCCAGGTAGCGCGCCTGATTGTCGTTGCGCGGATTCAGGGGGCGGGCGCGGGCGGTCAGTTTGAGCGGCTGCGGTTCGACGCTGCCCCCACTACGTGCCTGGGAGAGGAACAGCTCCACATCGTCCGGCCCCACCTCACCCCGCTTGCGCAGCTGCTTCGACAGGCGCCGGATCACCTGCTCCGCGAGTTTTGCCTGCCCATCGCCCCCATCGATGGAAATCTGCCGGCCGCGGGCCGCAATGGTGACCCCCAGCTCGTTTTCGATGGCCTTCAGGTGGGCGTCGTAAAGCCCGAACAGGCGCGAGATGTCCAGCTCCTCATCCAGCAGCAGGGTAAGCGTTTCCATGCACCGAGTATAGGAACCGCACCGGCGGCTGACAAGCGTGGTGTTTGTTTCCCTTCCGGCCATGCACGCCGGTGGCGGTTGGCGCCCGGTTCAAGTGCGTTGCGGCGCTGGCCGAAAAGGAAACCGGTGGTGTCTGCGCGGAGGGCTTGTGGAGGCGGAGCGACAAATTCTGGTGTTCACCGTAAGTGGTCACCGGTACGCCATGGATATTCTGGATCTGAGGGAGGTGAGCCGTCTGCCCACCAAACCCCCGGAACACGGAACGCCGGACGGCGTGGTCGGTGTGGTGCGCATGCACGACCGGCCGGTTCGCGTGTACGACATGGCGCATGCACTCCGGCAGGTCTGGTCCGGTCCCATCGGCGGGGAACAGCCCTCCGTGGCGGGTGCCGGGGTGGATTCCCGGGCCTGGGTCATTGTCAGCCGCGAAGGTGACCACGACCGCCACTGGCGGGTGGACGAGGTGGCCGACATTATCCCCTACCAGCCGGAATCGGTGACCTTTCCGGAGGGGGATCCGGACAGCCCCGGCATGCTCGATGTGGATGGTGCCCTGACCTATCTTCTTTCGGCGCAAACACTGGCCAAAGGTGTTTCCCGATGAGTGACGACCTGAATCCGCCGACCCGGAAAGCCGGCGTCCGGAAGTCCGCCCCGGTGGGGGAAGCGTTGTTTGGCGAACGCGATGAGGTGCTGTTTGAGCAACTGCGCCGTTTGCAGGCGGATTTTGAGGAAGGGGTGGCACGGCCGGTGGAGACCGGACCCACCGGGCTGGGTCGGTTTTTGAAGGCGCGTGTGGGACCCGAAAATTTTGCGCTGCCGATC
Source organism: Nitrospirota bacterium (assembly GCA_029881725.1). GTDB lineage: Bacteria > Nitrospirota > JACRHL01 > JACRHL01 > JACRHL01 > JAOUMB01. The sequence continues at coordinate 2,797 of JAOUMB010000017.1, read as the reverse complement.
CTGCGGGTACGGCGGCTGGTGCGGAATCCGGAAGTGATGCCGCTGCCGGGAGCCCCGCCACACCTGCTGGGGATGATCAATCTGCGCGGCGACCTGGTGACGGTTTACGACCTTCCGGCCCTGTTCGGATACCCGCGTTCCACCCTGCCGGTGGAGGAACTGGTGGTGCTGGCGGGCCCCACGTTCGATGCCGCGGTGGCGGTGGATGCCACCCACGGGTTGGTGGAACTGGACGAGGGGGGCATGGGCAAGCCGCCCGCCACCCTGCCGTCGTCGGTCAGGGCACTGGTACGCGGAACCCTGCCGCACGGGGACGTGCTGTTTTTGTTTCCCGACGTGGATTCCCTGTTTGTGCAGTTGGACGCGCGCGGTTAACTGGTTATGCGAGGAGTGGAAGGGACACCATGGGCATTCGGGGTTTGAAACGGTCGGCGCCCGGGAGGGAGAACCCGGCCGAATTCTTCTTTTACCGACAGCGCAACGCCATGCCGGTGCGCCGCCTGATCACACTGGGAGTGATGGTGTTGGGCGTGACCCTGCTGGTGGGGGTCCTGATCGGCACCCAGACGCTGCGGGAACTGAACCGCGGATTCGACAAGCTGGAACGTTCCTGGGTCTATGCGGACGCGGTGATGGAGATGAACATCGGCTCGTTCAAGGATGCCTGGGCCGCGCTGCTGTCCGATCACGGGCGTCAGGATGAGGCCCGGGCCGCCCACCGGCACGCCGTGGCGTTGTTTGAAACCCAGTATGAGCGGGCCCTCTCCACCGGGGTGGCGGACACGGTCAACCTGCACACCGTGCGCCGACTGTACGACGAGGCGACGGCGATGGTGGAGGAGGAGATTACCGCGGGGGTTGAGCCGGGGGAGGCGTTCCATGCGCGCATGTTCTCGGTTCAGCAGCAATTGGACGAGTTGTTGACCCGGCTGGAGGCCAACGGCGACGAGATGATGGAACGGGAAACCGCGCACATGGTGGAAACCGTGCGCGAAGTGACCCGCTGGCTGGTGCTTGTCGGGGTGCTCGGGATCCTTCTGTGCGTGGTGGCGGGGACGTTTCTCACCATCCGCATCCTGCGCAGCCTGGATCGGCCGGTTTCGCTGATCGCCAGTTCCACCGGCAAGTTGACCCGGGCCGCCCAGTATCACGTGAAGAGTGCGGCCGACCAATCCTCGGCCATGGTGCAGATTTCCTCCACCATGCAGCAGCTGGTGGCCAGCTTCCGCGACATGACCGACCGCAGTCACGACATGGTGCGCACCTCGAAGGACGCCGCCGAGGAGTGCCACAAGGGGCACGCCCTGCTGATGGACTCCCAGCACGGCATGGAGCAGATCAAGCGGGAGGTGGGGCGCATTACCGAGCACATGCGTACGCTGGTGGAAAAATCCCAGCAGATCAACGGCGTGCTGGAAATGATCAACGAACTGGCGTCCCAGACCAACCTGCTGTCCATCAACGCCACCATCGAGGCGGCGGGGGCCGGGGAATCCGGCCGCCGGTTTGCCGTGGTGGCCGAAGAAATCCGGCTGCTCGCGGAGCGGGCGGTGGAGTTTACCGAAGAGATCCGTGCCCTGATCGAGGACATCCAGGACACCGCCCACGTCACCAGCGCGGCAACCGCGGAAGGCGCCCAGTCGGTGGATCGCGGCCTCGGCAAGACCTCGCGGATTGCGGATAATTTCGACACCCTCATTACCCTGGTGACCCGTACCGCGGATGCCGTCCAGGCGATTGAAACCACCACCCGGGAGCAGGTCTATTCGGTGGAACAGGTGACCGAGGCGGTGGAGTCCCTCTCCCATATCGCCAGCGAGTCCGAGGAACAGGCGGGAGCCACCCTGGATGCGGTGGAGCACCTGCGGGAGGTTGCCCGTGACCTGCAACTGATTGCCGGGCGCAAGCCAGCCTCCCAGGAAGACGCCGGATGACGGGAATGGACATCCAGGGCGTCAAGGGCCGTTTTGGTCCCGGTGCGAGGATCATCGCCGCGGTGCTGGTGATGGGCCTGGCACTGGTGGCCGCGCTGCTGCCCCTGATGCGGGGACTGGAACAGAACGCCCGGATGGAGCAGGAGGTATCGGAGGTTCTGGTGCCCGAGTCCATTCGGGTGATGACCCTGGTCAACAGCCTGCTGGAGGCCCAAAGCGCCATTGAGCGCTATCTGGTTACGCTGGACGAAGGGGACCGGGAACGCTTTGAAAACGCGCTTGAGATGGCGCGCATTACGTTGGCGGGCCTGGGATCGGCGGACCTGTCCGCCGATCCGGATGCGGAAAAGCGGCGTCTGGCGGTCATGGATGGGGTTTCCGGACTGGTGGACAAGCTGGAAACCCAGGCGTTCGCCCTGTTTGAACAAAGCCACAAACCGGATAACGTGGCTGCCGTGCACCTGATCAACACCCGCGGTGAACAACTGCTGGACCGTACCTCCGCGCTGGTGGATCTGGTCATGGACCGATGGATTGAGGTGGATCCGTCCGGGGATCATCTGGTGCTTTCCGCCCTCATGGGCTACCAGGATTCCGCCAGCCGCATGATGAGCGCCCTGCGCGGCTACCTGTTCATGAAGGACGAAAGCTTCAAGCAACAGTATTTTGCGCAGCGCACCCGCAACGAGCGGATTTTCACCACGGTGCGGGAAAAACTCTCCCGCAGGGATCTGGCCCTGGCTTCCCGGATCGAGCACCTGGCGGCCACCCGGGAAAAAATGGTCCGCGTGATGGATCACGCCATCGTCGAGCGCGATTCGGCAGGGTGGCGGCGGGATTTTGATTTCTACCGGAACGACCTG
>JAOUMB010000100.1 GCA_029881725.1 Nitrospirota bacterium | reverse complement strand
CAAGGGACCAAGGGCGACAGCCTGGTGGTGGAACTCGCGGGGGAGAAGCGCGGCCTGTGGACCGACTTCGCCACCGGTGAGGGAGGGGACGCCATCGCCCTGTGGGCCGGTGCCAACGGACTGTCGGCGAAGGCCGATTTTCCGAAGGTGATCGAGGGTGCCGCCACATGGCTGGGCATGGCCCCGTCGCCGCGCCGGCAGTCCTTCGGAAATTCCGAAAAGCAGCCTCCCATGGACGACCTGGGAGCGTACACCGCCAAGTGGGACTACACCACGGCGGACGGCAAGCTCATCTGCTGCGTCTACCGTTTCGACCCGCCGGGCGGCAAGACTTTTCGCCCGTGGGACGCGACGCGGCAGCGGTTCGGTGACCCCACCCCCTGGCCCCTCTACAACCTGCCGGGCATCGCTAAGGCCAACACCGTGGTGCTGGTCGAGGGGGAAAAGTGCGCCGACGCCCTCATCGGGCTCGGCCTTTGCGCCACCACCGCCATGCACGGCGCCGGCGCCATCACCAAGACCTTAAAGACCGACTGGTCGCCCCTGAAGGGCAAACAGGTCGCGGTCTGGCCGGACAAGGACGCCGTGGGCTGGAGGTATGCGGAGGCCGTTGCCGAAGCAGCGGCTAAGGCCGGGGCGCGGTCGGTGGCCATCCTGGTACCGCCGGAGGACCGGCCGGAGAAATGGGACGTCGCCGACGCGGTGGATGAGGGGTTCGATTGCGCGGCCTTCATCCGTGACGGTGAGCACAAGGTGGTCAAGGACGCGCCGGCGGGTCTGCCCACCTTCACCCTGGGTGAACTGCTGGACGACGACTCACCGCTGCCGCCGGACCTCGTCGGCCCGCGGGTGCTCACGCCGGGTGGGCTCCTGGTGTTCGGTGGCGCCCCCAAGGTGGGCAAGAGCGACTTCCTGCTGTCGTGGCTGACCCACATGGCCGCCGGCGCCACGTTTCTGGGCATGACGCCGCCGCGCCCCCTGCGCGTCTTCTACCTGCAGGCGGAGGTCCAGTACCACTACCTGCGGGAGCGGGTGAAGGGGATCAACATCCCCCCGCACCGGATCTCCGACGCCCGGCGTAATTTGGTGGCCACGCCCCAGTTGCGCCTGGTGCTGAACGACGCGGGGCTGGAACGGATCATTCCCGCCATCGATGGCGCGTTCGGCGGCGAGGCGCCGGACATCATCGCCATCGACCCGATCCGGAACGTGTTCGACGGCGGCGGCGACGCCGGAGAAAACGACAACCAGGCGATGCTCTACTTCCTGTCGGAGCGGGTAGAGCGGCTGCGCCACGCGGTGAACCCGGATGCCGGCGTGATCCTCACCCACCACACCCGGAAGCTAGGCAAAAAGCAGCTCGAAGAGGACCCGTTCCAGGCCTTGGCCGGCGCGGGCTCCCTGCGTGGCTACTACTCCACCGGAATGATTCTCTACCGGCCGGACGAAAACCTCACGCCGCGGGTGCTGATGCACGAGTTACGCAACGGCGCGGCCATACCCCACAAGCACGTGGACAAGGTGAATGGGGTGTGGCGGGAGGTCCGGGACTCCCAACGGCTGGTGCTCAAGGACCACGGAGAGCGGCTGGACGCCGAGCGGCGGCGCAAGCACGACGTGATTCTGGAACTGCTGTTCGACGAGGCCGCCGAAGGCCGGTGCTACACCGCTAACCAGTTCTCCCAGGCCTTTGAAGGCAAGTGCGGGCTGGGTGGCGAACGGAGCATCCACCGCCGCATCGATGTCCTGTCCACCAAGGGGTACATCAAGCACTTCGACAACCACCGGGACTACGGCCTGCGGTCACCGGAGCGTTCCAAGTTCGGCTACATGTGCGTGGAGGGCATGGTGTTGCGCACGCCCGCCGGCGAACCCGACGCCGAAACCGGCGAGGCGGTGTGGGACTCCAGGCTGGTCCTCCCCACCCATTTCAAGTGTCCCCAGACCGGCGGCTGCGTCCCGGTCGAGAACCCCAACATCTGGGTCTACCAGGAGGAGGCCGATTCGTGATCGAACCCATAAATCGTCAAAATATTGACCTGTCATCCCGTGTCAAACTGGATTCAGTTTGTCAGCAGTTTGTCAGGCGCTGTCAGACATTAATCGCAACAAATCAATCGGTTACGGGCAGTTTGCAGTTTGACAGTCAAACTGCGGTGTCAATCTGTCAATCTGCCCGCAACCCCGCATGGAATAAGGCTTTCCCGGCCTTCCCCAATTGTACTGACAACCCCTACCCCTTACGGGGTAATGAGGGGGCCCCTACCGGGAGCCCCCTCATTACTCCCGGTCAGGGGTTCTTCCCGGATCGGACGTGGAGGTTGACGGATGAGCATCAGTGAACCGGTGCAGTACGAACTCGATTGCCTGTACCGAGAGATCGAAACGCTGAGCGAGCGGGTGGCGGAACTCGAGCGGGCATTGGCGAAACGTAACCAGAAGTCCTCCGTCGCCAAGCGGAAACGACAAGCTACCGGGAGGAAATCATGAGCGTCATCCTCGCCCTCGACCTGGGCACCACCACCGGCTGGGCCCTCAGGTCCGGCGACGGCGCCATTACCAGCGGCACCATGTCGTTCCGTCCCGGCCGGTTCGAAGGGGGCGGCATGCGCTTCCTGCGGTTCAAGCGCTGGCTGGCGGAGATCGAGCTTCTGGCCGGGCGGCCGGCCACGATCTACTTCGAGGAGGTGAGGCGGCACGCGGGCGTGGACGCGGCCCACGCCTACGGCGGGTTCATGGGCCAGCTTACGGCCTGGTGCGAACTGCGGGAGGTCCCCTACCAGGGGGTGCCGGTGGGCACGATCAAGAAACACGCCACGGGAAAGGGCAACGCCGGAAAGGCGGCGGTCATAGCGGCGGTGCGGGGCCGGGGCCATGCCCCGGTGGACGACAACGAGGCGGACGCCCTGGCCCTGCTGCTATGGGCCATGGATACCCAGGAGGAGTCGGCATGACGGCACAGACGATGGACGCGGAGGCATACCTGGACCGCCTCCTGAACCGCCTGGGCATTCCGCGCCGCGGACGATACAAGACCGGCACGGTGGCCCAGGTGTTGGGCTACTCCCGTGAGTGGATCCGGCAGCGCACGGAACTGCCCGCCGATCACCCGAGCCACATCGCCATGGCCCGGGAAGGGAGGGACCGGTTCATCTCCCACGACGAGCTAATACGCCTGATTGCAGTGGAATCGGAGCGGTGAAAAACGCAACTGGCGCAACTGGCACAAGTGAAAGCGCAACTGGCGCAAGTGCCCCTTTTCACCCCCCCGTACCCCTGCCATCATGTGTGCCATGGTTGACCGTGGAGCGTTCGAGGAGGCTGTCGCCTTCGTCCTCCGGCTGGAGGGCGGGTATTCCGACAGCCCCATCGATCCCGGCGGCGAGACCAAGTTCGGCATCAGCAAACGCCGCTATCCCCACCTGAACATTCGAGAGCTTACCCAAGAGCAGGCCACGGGGATCTACCGGCGCGATTTCTGGGACAAGTACCGCTGCGGGGACATCGCCTACGCACCTCTCGCCGCCCACTACTTCTCGGCCTGCGTGAACGTGGGGCCGGCGGTAGCGGCCAAAGCCCTCCAAAGGGCGGCCAACAGCAACGGTGCATGTCTGACGGTGGACGGTATCGCCGGCAGCCGTACCATCCAGGCGGTGAACGCCGTGGCTGACGCCGGGCTGCTGCTCAACGCCTTCTTCGCCCATCTGCTGGAGCACTACCTGGGCCTGGGCTATGACGCCTACCTAAAAGGCTGGGCAAGACGGGTTGTGGCGTTCCCGAAGGAGCTGGTGGCGTGAACCCGCTGGTGCTGATGGGAATGCGGTGGGCGGCCAAGGCAATCGGGACCGGACTGGTCCACAAATGGTTTTCGAGTAAGCGAGAGAGAGTCATGAACGGAACCAAGGCATGGTGGCAGAGCAAGGGAGTGCTGGGG
>JAOUMB010000016.1 GCA_029881725.1 Nitrospirota bacterium | reverse complement strand
TGCCACGACCGGCGCGCCTTCGACCCCAACTGGCCGGGGGCGTCCCGCACCGATACCAGTTGGACCCGTTTCTTCGGTTCGCCCACCTATCCCAACGGAGTGCCCGGCCAGGGTGGAGCCAACTGGTGGAACGGCAACCTGCACATGTATCACCTGGAGTGGACCGGCGCCTACTGCCACGAGTGCCACTACAACGTGCACTCCAATGTGGAGGCCACCAACACCATTTATGGCGATGGCAACGGCGGCCTGCTGCCCCCGGACGACGTGGACGGGGCGCTGGACGGGGTGGTCAACACCCACCTGATCAACTTCGGTCCCCAGGCGGAGGGCACCGTGGCGGCCAAGCCGGTGTGGAAATTCGAAGGCGACCGCTTCCGTTGCGCCCTGCGCTGTCACGGCGAGGTGATGGATTTCTGCAGCTATCAGTCCCCCGGTTCCGCCACCACGTCCAGTGCCGGAAACGTTACCTGGTGCTCCGGTGGACAAACTGCTGGATAAGGGGGGAGTCGCTCTGGCACTGATGCTTACATTGGTTGCTGGAATCGGGGTGGCCGGTGAGGCCCCCGAGGGCATGGTGCGCATTCCCGCCGGGGCCTTCACCATGGGGGCCGACGCCAGTGACGGGCGGGTGGGGATTGAGGTGGCCGTGGATTCGGTGCCGAGGCACACGCGCACCCTGCCGGCCTATTGGATCGACCGCACCGAGGTCACCAACGCCGCCTACCGGGAGTTCGTCGCCGCCACCGGGCGCGAGGCTCCGGCGGACCCCCGTTTTGCCGGGTATTTCGCCTGGAAGGAGGGGGAATTCCCCGCCGGACTGGACAACCACCCGGTGGTTTATGTGGACTGGACCGATGCCCGCAACTACTGCGCCTGGGCGGGAAAACGCCTGCCCAGCGAGGCGGAATGGGAAAAGGCCGCGCGCGGGACGGATGGCCGCCGTTATCCGTGGGGAAATGAATTTTCCACCGACCGCTGCAACACCCGCGACGCGGAGTTCGGATGGACGGTCCCGGTGGGCACCCTGGACGGGGATATGAGCCCCTATGGGGTGATGGACATGTGCGGCAATGTGGCCGAATGGGTCGAGGACTGGTACCGGGGCTACCCCGGTTCCGATCTGGAACGGGCCTCGTTCGGCGAGACCCTGCGGGGCTCGCGGGGGGGTAGCTGGATGCTTCCGGGCGAGGTGTATGCGCGGGTGACCAATCGTACCATGGCATCGCCTCCGGACAAGAAACACCGCTCCATGGGGTTTCGGTGCGCGCTTTCCGTCGATGGGGATGGGGCAGGTGACTGATGCGCGCCCGCATACGATACGGGTGGCTCGGCGCCCTGTTGCTGGCGGGCTGTGTATCCTCGCCCCCGGTGCAGCAGGAGGCGGCGCAGGGAATGGTTTACATTCCGGGCGGGCCGTTCATCATGGGCCAGAATGCGGAGGACGGGCAGGTGGGGGTCGAGGTGGGCATCGACTCGCTGCCCCGGCACCGGGTATGGGTGGAGTCGTTCTGGATCGACCGCACCGAGGTGTCGGTGGGCGAATACCGGACGTTTGTGAAGGCCACCGGCCACGCGCCGTTTCCGGCCTGGGCCTGGCAGGGGAAACTGCCGGAAGACAACCTGCCCGCACTGGCCGTCAACTGGTTCGACGCCCGCGATTATTGTGCCTGGAGGGGCAAGCGCTTGCCCAGCGAGGCGGAGTGGGAAAAGGCCGCGCGCGGCACGGATGGCCGGATCTACCCCTGGGGCAACGAACTGGACTTGAGCCGGGTGGTGTCACTGGTGCACGGACGCCTGCCCGACCCGGTGGGAAGCCATCCGGACAACGCCAGCCCCTACGGCGTGCTGGACATGGCGGGCAACGTGATCGAGTGGACCGATTCCTGGTATCAGGCGCATCCCGGCTCGGAACTGGAGCGGCAGGCGTTCGGCGAGCGGTACAAGGTGATGAAGGGCGGTTCCTGGGGGGCGCCGGAGATGTTCCTGCGTTCCGCCAACCGGTATGCCTCCCTGGCGGAACTGGGAGCGCCCGCGTTTGGTTTTCGTTGCGCAAAATCTCGGCATCCGTGAGCCGCAAGTGGGAAAAGGATTTCTTTCCGGCACCCGCCGAGGCCTTCCGGAGGGGGCGGAGTCCGCTTCCCCGGGCTGGAGGCTTCATTGCAACTGTTGGAAACATAAAGTGTTTGACCCTTTCTGGAAAAAAGTATGAGAATGCGGCAAGATCTCTGCATATGTTTTCCGGGGGGCCGTGTATAACGTGGGGAGGTAGCGCGTGATGCCCCCTGCCGGAACCAACATGACGAAACGATTCGGACCCATACTGATTCTCGTGGCTTTTCTGCTGCCGCTGCTGGGTGGCGTGGTGGAGTCGCGCGCTGCCGTATCGTGTCTGGTTGGGGGGGTTCCCCAGGTACCGGCGCCGGTTGCGGCTGCCCTGGAGGGGTACAATTGCGGCGGTGATCTGACCGTCTGGTCCGCGGCGGGGGACCCGGCGGACCCGGATGGCGGGGCATTTACCGTCGCGGCGATCGTGAACAACGGTGGCAGCGTTACGGTGGCCGGCAACATGAATGTGCAGGCCAGCGCGATCCTCAAGGTGACCAATGTCACCGATTTTTCTCTTTTCGATATTGCGGGTAACCTGACCGTTGCCTCCAGCGCGCGCATCGATCTGGACGGGCAGGCGGCCCTTTCCCAGCCCCCAGGCAGCGGCGGTGCCGGGCGCAATGCGGGGAGCATGACCTGGGGTAACAACTGTGCCGGCTCCGGCGCCGGCCACGGCGGCGCGGGCGGGCAGGCGGATACCGGACTGGCATGGGGGATGCCGGGTGGCATCGCCTACGGCAACGCACTGGCGCCACTGTTCCCTGGCAGTTCGGGTGGCACCGGGCTAAACGATTCCGGAACGTTGTCGATGGCCGGAGGTACCGGGGGTGGAAGCATCCGTCTGGTGGTAGGCGGTACGTTCACGCTGGACGGCATGGTTACCGCAAACGGTACGGATGGGCAAACGTGGGGTGGGGGAACCTTTACGAAATTCAAGAGCCTGGGCGGTGGCGGCGGCGGTGGCTCCGGCGGTGCGATCGTGGTTTCCGCTTCCACCCTGACCACCACCATTCCCGGCGTGATCCACTTGCGGGCCACGGGGGGAAAAGGGGGTGATGGTAATGGCCTCGTAGTATGTTCTGATGGTGGTGGCGGCGCCGGCGGGCGGGTGATGGTGTATTCCACGCCGGGCGGAATGGCAACGTCCGATATGAGTTGCCTGGGTGGTTCCCGCGGGCTGGGAACCGGCTCCACTCTGGTTCAGAGCGGTGGCGACGGAACCTGTCAGGTCGGCACCCCGGGGATTGCCCCGACCGCGACCGCGATGAATCCGGTCAGCCTCGGTCAGGGCGGGGCACCCATGCTGGTTTCGGTAACCGGTACCGATGTCCGTGCCGGTGCGGTGTTTAAAATCGACGGCGCGCAGCCGGGGGCACCTCTCAACGGAATTACCATCACCAACACCACCGTGTATCCTCCGGACCGGATCGATGCCTTTGTTCAGGTGGGTTTTTCGGCGGTTGCCGGTCCCAAGCCGGTACAGGTGGTCAACGCTGATTTTTCGGCCTCGGTGCCCGCGAACCTGTTCACCGTGGTGCCCGCACCGGTGGTTACCGGGGTGAGTGTGGACGGCGTGTTGGGCGCGGCGGCGCCACGGGGGTTTAGTTACACCCTGGGGGTGTCGGTTTCCAACCTGCAGGCCGGGGCGGTGCTGAATTTTGTTACCACGGCGGTGGTGCCAACCGGTCCCGCGGCAGTGGATCCCGGGGCGGGCACCATTACCGTGCCGGTGTTCGTGGCGGAGAACGCCCCCGCCGGTGCGGCGCTGTTCAACGTGGTCAATCCGGACGGCGGCTCCACCCAAGTGGCGGGCACGCTGGTTGTCGAGTCCCGTCCGGTGATTACCGGCATTGCCCCCGATCTGGTGTTTGCCGGACAAACCGACACTCCGGTGCGGGTGCAAGGTCACGGGTTCATCCTGGCCTCCACCGTTCAGGTGGGGGGGACCGGGGTGACCGCCCGTACCCGTTTTGATTCCTTCAATCAGATGACCGCCTGGGTTTCCGTGCCGGTGGAATCGGAAGTGAACCTGACCGAAACCTGCCTTTCGGCAGTGGCGGGCGAGCCGTGCCGCGACCTGACGGTGTTTGACCGTGATCCCGGTGGCACCCTGTCCAACCGGACGCGGCTGCGGGTGTTGCCCCCCCCGGCGGGAACCAACAGTGCCGATCTGGTGCTGATGGACGGTACCAGCCAGCCGAAAACCCGTTACTGGAACGGTTTCGGTTGGAGCAGCGAGGGCGTCGTCGGTACTCCCCTGGCACAACCGGGCGCAGCCGTTCACTCCGACATTCTTACCGGCGGACAGATGCTGGCTGCCGTGGTGGATCAGGCGGACGGGTTGTTGTTCCGTACCCGGATGCCAGTGATCACCGGAGGTGTCCGCGATCGCGCGGCGGAGTCCTGGACCGCCGGCTCCACGACGCCGGCACTCCTTGCCGCCGGTGGCCGTGCGGTGGATGTGGTGGCCCTGAATGGATCCGCAAGCTTCCTGTCGGTGTACGGCCTTGCCGACGGCACCCTCCGCTACCGTACCGTGTTTGACGGCAGCGATCTCGATACCGTTTATGCGCCCGGCATTGCCGGGTGTGCCAATGATGTGGCCAATCCGGTCACCCGGGTGCGGCTGGCCCCCAACCGTGCCGGAACCAAGGCGGTGCTGGCGTTTGTGCGCCAGGACGGCGCCCTGTGCGCCGCCGAATGGAACGGCACCGCCTTTGGTGCGGAAACGATTCTCCGCCCCGCGGGCATTTATGGAGTGTCCACGGAGGCATTCGATGCCACCTGGTTCGGCATCACCTCGGAACAGGCGATGGTGGCGTGGGGTGCGGCCGGTCTGATTGCGCCGCAGGCGGCGGTGTGGACCCCATATCCGGTGGGGGCGACCCCTCCTTCCTGGGCCGGCAAACCCGCCCAGAACGCATCCGGAGATCCGGCCGCGGTGATCAACCGCGTGCGTCTGGCCCCTTCCCGGCGTTCCGCACGGGTGGCCCTGGTCAGCACCACCAGCGTGGGGGAATTGTATGGCCAGGTCTGGTCCGGAGATGCCTGGGGCACCACGGGACCGGAACTGGCGACGCCGGTGTTGGGTTCCGGTGCCACCATGCGGGCGGGGGGCGAGGCGTTTGACGTGGCCTGGTCCCACGTGCAGGAAGAGGCATTGCTGGTATTCGGTGTATCCGGAGCGTACGCCCCGCGCGCAAGCCGGTGGAGTGCGTCGGTCGGTTGGTCCAGCACCGTGCCACTGCCCGCTCCGGATTTGGGCGTGACGCCTCCATCCCCGTTGCCCGACCCGCGTCTGATTGTGCTCGATTCCGACCCGGCCAGCACCACGTTACTGGCCGGGGTGGTGGACTGGAATGGCGATGCCGGCCGGTCCTCGAGACTTACCTACTACGCATGGAACGGTGCGGCATGGAGCGCGCTTGGTCTGCCGGGCAGACTGCCGGTTTCCGGCACCCCGCTGGCATTGGCTTTCGACCGGGTGGCACCGCCGGACCCGTCCATCTCCGCGACCATTTATGACGGAGCCCTGCCATCGGTTCCGCCCAGTTCTCCGGCCGCCATCGGCGCCCGCTCCACCGGCCAGTTGCTCCGGGTGGAGGGCACCGGATTCCTGAACCCGCCGATCGTCTCTTTCAGCAATCCGTTGATCCAGGTGGTGGACGTGGCCTACCGCAATGCCACGCTGCTGGAGGTCACGGTGGACATTGGCGATCTGGCTCCCGGGTTCCAGAGCCTTCAGGTGACCAACCCGAATCAGGTGGGTGTCCCCGGCGCCATGCCCGCGACCCTGACCAATGCCCTGAATGTGCTGCCGGCTCCAAATATCGGCGGGGTGACCACCAGTTCGACCTGTACGCTTTCCACCGCGCCCGGGTGCATCCCGCAGGAATCCGCGGGGGTACAGGTGGTGATTGCCGGAACCGGCTTCGGCACCGGCTCGCAGGTCGTGTTCGACAACGGTGGCATCCGCATCACCACTCCCCCGGTACTGACGCCCCCGGCACTTCCGGGTGGTGACCAGTTATTGACCATGACCGTATCGGTGGCCGGCGACGCGCCCCCCGGACCGTCCAATGTGCGGGTGGTGAACCCGGACAGCAGTACCGGGGTTGGCACCGGGATGGTGGTTGTGGAACGCCGCGTCGGTCTGTCGACTGTGGTTCCAAACACTGCCGGTGTGGGGGCAGTGTCCCGCACGGTTACCGTGACCGGTTCCAACCTGCAACCGGGGGTGTCGTTTGATTTCGGGGCGGCGGTGCAGGTGTTGTCGGTGGTCTGGCAGAACAGTTCCCAGGTCCAGGTCGAGCTTTCCGTGGCCTCCAACGCCGCACCGGGGCCCCGTTCGGTAACCGTGACCAACCCGGACGGCGGTACTGCAGTGGTCTCCGCGCCCGGAACCTTTGAGGTGACCGCCTCGCCCGGCATCACGACGTTCACGCCGGGGACCAGTGACCAGGGGACGACCGTTCCGGTCACGGTCACCGGTTCCGGATTTTCCCTGGTGGACCCGGGAACCGGCATTGGCTTCAGCGGTACCGGGGTCGCGGTGTCCGGCGCGGTGGTGGTATCGGATACCCAGATCCAGTTTGATGCGGTGATCGATCCGGATGCACCCTTTGATGCACCGCGTGATCTCATCCTGACCGATTCCCGGGGGGGACGGACGGTATTTGGCAATGCGCTGGTGGTGCGTGCGGTTCCGGTGGTCACGGCCATCACGCCTGGTAATGGTACTCTCGGGGAGCTTGGAAAGCGGTTCACCCTGTCGGGTATCGGGTTTGACCCGTTGGCCACGGTGCTGGTCGGAGGGGGTGGGCAACTGGCTACCCAGACCTACGTGTCCCAGACCCGTATCGATCTGGTGTTGAACCTGCCGGGACCCGCCGACGCCACCGTCACGGTAGTCAACCCGGATGGACGGATTGCAGCGCCGGCACTGACCGTCACCCTGGGTGCGCTGAGTAACTGTGATGCCATTGGCGCCGGAGTGCGCGTGGAGTTGAATGCCAGCACCCCCAATTCCTGCGCATCGATTACCGTGGGCTCCGGGGCCACCCTGGCCCTGGTGGGTGACATTACCGTAACCGTGGCGGGCAACGTGCTGGTTCAGGCGGGCGGCACCCTGTCGGTGGATCCCGAATCCCGCTTTGCGCGCCTCGCGGTGGGGGGCAACATGACGATCGAGGCGACCGGCAAGGTGGACGCCACCGGCACCGGGTATCCGGGTGGGCGCCTCGGGGCTCCTGGAGAAGGGCCTGGGGGTGGTCCACCCTCCGCCCGTTCCAACACCACATTCGACTCGGGCAAAGGTGGAGGTTTTGGCGGCCGCGGGGGGGACGGTCAGAATGCCGGATCCGGCGGGGCGACCTACGACCTGGACGGCGTATGTGTACGCCCGAACTGTTTGAGTTTCCCGTTTGGACCCGGCAGCGGTGGCGGTAGTGGCTATGTCTATTCCAATGGGCATTGGTGGCGGCCGGGTGGCAATGGCGGTGGGGCGGTGGTGCTGGACGTGGCCGGAACGGTGACCCTCAACGGCACCGTGGCCGCGGACGGGACCGATGGCCTGAAGATGTGGGAAGGGGAAGCCGGGGGAACCAAGCCCGGAAGTGACTGGGCCAAGGGGGCGGGTGGCGGTTCCGGCGGCTCGCTTCTGATCCTGGGCAACGCCGTTGCCGGTACCGGCGCGGTTTCCGCCCAGGGTGGCTCCGGGTCACCCCTCGGGACCAGTCTCGACCCGGGCATGGGAACCGGCGGTGGCGGCGGCCGGGTGGCCGTGCTGTCCCGCACCGGCCCCCTGTTCGGCGGCACCCTCACCTGTTCCGGCGGCCAGCAGGGCGGCGGCATCACCAATCCGGCCTACGACGGCCAGGCGGGGACCTGCCTGAACATGGCGATGCCGGAAATTCTCTCGATTACCCCCCCGTTGCTTGGACAGGGCGCGGTGGGAAGCGTGACGGTTACCGGCAACAATCTTGTAGCGGGTGACGATCTGCGCGTGTTCGGACAGGGCGTGACCGGGGGTGCTCTGGCCACCGCCGGAGTCGATTTCTCGGTGCCGGTCGCGGTGGCCGTGGATGCGCCGATTGGAACACGGGACGTGTTGGTGACCCGGGGTGGCCCTTCCCCGGAGACCAACGGCTTTGCCATCGGATTCGACGCGCTGGAAATCGGCGCCGTCGCACGCATGCTGTCGGTCAGTCCATCCCTGTTGTTCCATGGTCAGGTGGTGCCGGTCACGGTGGGCGGAACCTATCTGGAGCCGGTGGGCGCGGTCCTGCGGTTCCTGCAGAACGGCGTCGAGCCCATGTGTGCCGGCGGTACCGTGGCGTGCGTTTCCGCCACCATCGATGAACCTGCGTCCGGATTTTCGCAGTTGGTCCTCCCGGCCCTTACCGTGGCCGCCGATGCGCCGGTTGGCGCATACGATCTGGAGTTGCAACTGGCCGGAGGCACCACCGCATTGATGACCAGTGGCGTGATCGTGCGCAGCGCGGACGGCAGCGCACCGGTGCTGACCGGCATGCTGCCGGGTGTGGCCGGAGAGGCGGCATCCGGAGTTCCGGTCACGCTGATCGGCTATGACTTTTCCACCGGTGGCGTGGGTACCGTGGCGTCCATTGCCACCTCTCTGGGTCCGGACGTGACCCTCGCGCCGGTGGCGGGAGGGTGTCTGGAAATTCCCGCCCAGTGCAACACCCAGCCGGACGGCAGGCAGTCGCTGGCGGTCACCGTCACCAGTAATGATCTGACCCTGAGCGCGCCGCTGGCGGTGGACGTGAGCGTGTCCAATGCCGCTGCGGCGGGCAGCACCCTGTTTGGCGGCCTGACCCTCAATCCGCGCCCATCCCTGTCGGTGGTATCGCCCGCATCGGGCCAGGGAACCTTCCAGATGACCGTTTCCGGTCTGTACATCCAGCCCGGCGCGGTGGTGGCCTTCGACGATGCGTCCGGTGACGGGCTGCCCGCGATCGTGGGCGCCACCACCGCGCCGGGGGGCTCGGTTTCCGCCCAGGTGACGGTGCCGGAGATAAAGGCGGAAACCCCCGTGACCGTGCGCGTGACCAATCCGGACGGCGGGTTCGGCCTGCTGACGCCGTTGGTGCTGAATCCGGCTCCGACCATCACTGGCGTCTCCCCTCCCGCCCTGGGGCAGGGCGAAACGGTGTGGCTTACGGTAACCGGGACCGGTTTCCATCCGCAGGCCACGGTGGCCATCAACGATCCGAATATTCCCGCAGGCGGGACCGCCGATATCACCGTGTGGGCGGTACAGCGCCTGACCCCGGAGACCCTGCGGGTGCAGGTGACCGCAACCGATACGGCGGACCGGATCCCGCGCGACATTACCGTCAGTAATCCAAACGGAGTTAGCTTTACCGCACCCGCGATCCTGAACATCGTGGCGCCCCGGATTCTGAGAGTCACCTCCGTGACGGTCAACAGCACTGGGCTTCCGGCGGTTGGCGCCGGGGCCCGCCGGGCCAGTGTGACGATTTCCGGAACGGAATTTTCCGGCATCGATCTGAGCCGCATCCGGTTCAGCAATTCCGGGATTCACCTGTTGACCACCAAAACCCAGAGTGACTACGACCCGAGCAAGACATATACCCAGAAAGAACTGGTAATCGACAAGGAACTGACCGTTTACGTGCGCGAGGTGTGGTCCGGTGGCGTGCGCTTTACCAGCTTTACGGTTCCCGTCCGGGTGGACGCAGGGGCGGAGCCCGGTACGGGCACGGTCACCATTTACAACTCCAATGGTTCCAGCGCCAGCCACCCGTTCACGGTCAATCCCGCCCCCGGCGTGGTCAGTGTCACCCCGAGCGTGCTGACCCGGGGACACACCTATGTGGATGTGACCGGCGACCACAACAGCCTGGTGGTGCGTGGGTCCAACATCCAGGGAACCCCCCGGGTGTGCATCGGGGATTCCTGCAACTTCAGCACCCTGTCCACCCAGGTGGATGTGGTTGGCGTGCACACGGCCAACACCAGTGAGGCCCATGTGGCGGTGAAGGTGGAACCGCTGGCCTCGGTGGGCAGTTATGCGCTGACCCTGGAAAACCCCGATGGCGGACGCTTTACCCGGAGCAGCGCGGTTCAGGTGTTGAGCGGATTCACCGTCACCGGCATCGTGGACACCACCACCCGAGCGGACGCCTCGGATATTGTCCAGGGGACGACCGGGGCGGCGGTTACCATTACCGGTTCCGGTTTCACCACCGTGCCGCAGCCCGGCGTTCAGTTCCTGTTGCCGGATGGCACGGTGGACCCGGAAATCTCCGGCACCGTGCTGGGTTCCGCCACCGCCACCGATCTGGACCTGTCCCTGAGCGTCACCGGCGGCGCCCCATCCGGAATGCGTTCCATTCGGGTGCAAAACGGTGATGGTGCAATGGTGGAGGTGCGTGACTTCCTGCTGGTGGCCACCGCCACCGGCCCGACCATCGGCAGCCTCCAGGTGCCCGCCTCGGCCTCCTTCGCCGAAGGCGCGCAACTGGGGCTCGACGCGTCCAATGCCCGGGTCATCACCGGTGTCACCCTGACCGGAAGCGGGTTTGACCCGGCGGATTTCACCCTCTCCTTCGAGGATGGCGCGGGCGCTCCCTGGAGCGGGATTTCATTTACCGCTCCGCTGGTGGATCCCGGCGGCAAGAGCGCTACATTCGATCTCACCCTGGCTTCCACCACGATGCCGGGCGCCGTATCGGTGCGGGTGACTTCCCCCGCGGGGTTGAGTGACCTGCGCTCCGGCATGCTGCAGGTGAACCCGGCGCCGGTGGTGTCGCTGCTCTCTCCGGCGGTCGGTCGACCGGCCGCCACGGATCTTTCCATCCGCATTGATGGCGCCGGCTTCATGCCTCAAGCCGCGATTGTCGCTACCGCCACCGGGGGTGGCCCGGCGGCCGGGATCATGCCGCGTGACCTGCAACCACGCCCACCAGCGCCCGCGTTGCCGGGCGATCAGGTGGTGTGGGTCAGCAGTGCGACGGTGCGCGCTAATGTGGATATCCTGGCCACCGCAACGGGAACCTACACCCTTGAGGTGGTCAACCCGGACGGGGGACGCGCGGGACTGCCGTTCGGCATTACCGTGGCGCAGGATCAGGTGCGGGCCAAGGTCAGCTATCTGGGGGCCATCGTCGATAGCGGGCTGAAGGTGCGCGACTGGACCGGTACCACCGAGCTTGCGCCACCGTTGCTGTCCGGCCCGTCCAGCACGCTGCCACACACCACCACGGTGAACGACCTGTGGAACGTGATGGCCGCCAACCCGGCCGCGCCGGGCCAGTATCTGATGGCGGTAGGCCAGGCGGCCAGACGCTCCTCCCTTGGATTGCGCTCGGTTGACCTGTACCGCACCCTGGCGGACGGGACTGCGTGGGAGAAATTGGGAACCGTACCGGCCACCTCCTCCTACTACACGCAGGCCTTCGATCTGGCATACGAACAGGGGGTCGATCCGGCCGTGCCCGCGTCGCACAGCGCCCTGCTGGTGTATGGGGGGGTGGACGGGCGTCTCTATTATTCGCAGGTTTACAATACCGGCGCGGGAGCCGCGGACATGACGCCCGCACAGGAAGTGCGGGTGGGCACTGTGCCAATGAACACCTCCCTGTCCGACGTGCAATGGGTCCGTCTGGTTCCCCGTTCCGGAACCCGGCAGATCCTGGTGGTCTATCTGAATGCGGCGGCCCAGTTGCATGCGGTTGTCTGGGATGGCGCGACCGGCGCCTTTGTGAGCCAGTATTCCGCTGGCGTGATCAGCAGTTCCGCCGGGCGGGGCGAGGCGGGTGTCCGCAAGGCCGGATTTGACGGCGCCTGGCAGGGACAAAGCGGCAAGGCCGTGGTGGTGTGGGGTGAATCGGGAAGCGGAAGCCTGTTTGCAGTGACTTGGGATCCGGGTACGCTCACCTGGAGCGCGCCCACGGCCAGTGCGTCTGCACTCTCCAGCAGCGGACCGGTATTTGTCGAGGCGGAAGGGGACCGCAACACGGACCGGGTGGCGATTCTGGCCCAGTTTGCCTATGACATGCCTTTATTCAGTTCGACCATTATCGAGCATGCGCTGGTCAGCAACTTCTGGGGTGCCGCCTGGGGTGCGCCTGAAGTGTTTGCGGCGAGGACCACGTTGGGGGAGGCGCCGTCCGGAGTCTCGTATACCGTCCTGGACCAAGCCCCCTCGGTGGTGGCCGGGCGTAATTTTGACCTGGCGTGGGACACCCGCGGGAATCTGGTGGCCCTGTACACGGAGGTGCACGGGCCGTTCTCGGACCGTGGATATCGCGTCCGTTCGCGCACCTGGTCCCCGGCCACCAACAGTTGGTCCGCCTCCACCCAGGATATCGCGCGCCTCTACCGCACGGTTTACTATACTTCCGGCGTCCAAAACCGTTTGATGTCGATCCCGGTGGCGGTGGAAATCAAGGCCGATCCATGGTCCGATGAGATGCTCGCGCTGGTCCTGGAAGGCGGCACTGGGTCGCAGGACCTCAAGTACACCAGTTATCTAAGCCCCTACAAGCTGTGGTGGAATGGAACCGGTTGGGGGGCTCAGGAAGCGGTTGCCCCGTCCGAACTGGTAAACCGTTGGGCGGAGAGAGGCAGCAGCCGGGCGAGTGACAGCACGTCGCGGCATTTCGGCCAGGCCCTGGATGTGGCGTGGCGGGCCGACCGGGTTCCGCCGTCGGATATCACGTTGAGCGAGATGGGCCGTTCCGGTGGCGGGGTGGTGGTCGGCTGGACCGCTCCGGGCGGTGATGGTTCCACCGGGCTGGCGGGAGGCTATGACCTGCGTTGGTCCAGCAAGACGATCATTGACTGCGCGGTGGCCACCGTTGCCGATCCGGCCAATGAAATCTGTTTTGACCAGGCGGAGCAGATCCTGCCGGTGCCCATGCCCGCAAGTTTCGGCACCGCGCAAACCGCCACCATCAACTTTGCCCGCACGGTGCAGGACGAGACGGCGCAGCCCGTCTGGCATGCGGCGCTGATGGCCGGTGACCGGGACAACCGGATCGATCCGGCCACCGGAGCGCACAGCCTGTGGGGCAACCGTTCGAACATGGCATCCCTGACGGTAACCCTGTCTTCCGGGGATACGGATCCCCCGGGTGGAATCACCGACCTGGTGGCGACCGCCGGGGCGGTTCCGAGCACCCAGGCGCGGTTGACCTGGACCGGCGTCGGCAACGACGGCAGCGTCGTTCCGGGCGGCCCGGTATTCGGATACGACGTGCGCATCGCGCCGTTGCCGATCTCCGAGGTGGGCGGCCCCGACAATTTCGAAATTCCGTTCGACAAGGTGGCCCGCAGCGAGTTCGTGGCCCCCGCGGTGACCGCCGGGGAAACCTATGGCGTGGCCAACAGCACCGTCATTACCGGCCTGGAGCCGGGCACCACCTATCACTTTGCGGTGAAGGGGGTGGATGGAAATCCGGGTCACTATGCACCGGTGTCCAACGTGGTCAGCGTTACCACCGCCCAGGCCCCGTTGGGGGTGGTGACCGATCTGGCCGCCACCGCCATCAGCAGTTCCAACGTGACCCTGGTGTGGACGGCGCCGGACGGCGGCCCCACCTCGTACGACCTGCGTGTTTCCACCAGCCCGATTGTGGATGCGGCCAGCTTTGATGCCGCCGTGCGCATTCCCTATGTGCCGGCCCCGATGCCCGCGGGCACCCGGCAGGCCTTCCTGCTGGGCGGCCTGGCCAGCGGCACGGTGCACTATGCGGCACTGGTGCCGGTACGCTGGGAGTGGGTAAACGGCGTGCTGGAGCGCCGCCCGGTGGAGTTGTTCCGCGCGGGCGACGCGGTAGTGCAGTTCACCACCCAGGTGGACGATGTGGTGGGCAGCACCCGGCCTTCGGCGGTAAACGACCTGTCCCTGGTGGCGGGAACCGTGCGCACCGGAGAGGCTCGTCTGACGTGGAGCGCGCCGCAGGCAGCGGGCGGCCGCGCGGCCCGTTACGAATTCCAGTGGGCGGTGCGTCCCATCGCGCTGGCCGCACCCGCCGAAATTCACAAGGTGTGGGTGCCGTTACTGCCCGGAGCCGAGGGCCTGACCCAGGAATTCACCGTGACGGGTCTGCCGGAGAACGCGCAGGTGTACGTGATACTGATGGCCTATGACGGCGCCGGACGCGCTTCGGCCCCGTCCAATGAGGTGAGCTTCCACACGGCCCTGCGTCTTGGCCTGAACCCGGTTTCGGTGCCGGGACAACTGGCGAACCCGGTGGTGGCCACCAACCTGCTGCCGATTGTCGGAAGCTGTGTTTCCGGTGGCGCCACTTCTTCCGGCGCGGGTCCGGTAGGACCCTGCGGCAGTGGTCAGACCATTGCCGTGAAGGCCTGGGGATGGGATCCCGCGGGCGGCAGCGACATTAACGGCGATGCGGTCCCGGATGGCGACTTTGTGGTGCTGGATGCCACCACGGCCACCCTGAATCCGGGACGCGGCATCTTTGTAGCCGCCTCGGGAACCCAGTCGGTGCTGGATATTGTCGGCGCCGATCTGGGGCTGTACCCGCCGGTGCCGCTGGCCGCCAACGGCATGACGCTGATTTCCAACCCGCACAACACGCCGGTGGCGGTGGCCGATCTGGTGATCCGCGAGGCGGGTGGCGCCACCTGGACCTTTGGCAACGCGGTTACCGCATCGCTGATCGGGCCGGAGCTTTACTTCCTCACCGGCAGCGGCGGCGCTACCACATTCCAGCCAGTGGTGTCCGGCGACCTGCTGTTGCCGCATCGGGCCTACTTCATCCGGCTGCTGCCCACCGCCGTGGGCACCTACAGCGTGGAGGTGCCATGATCCGCGACTCCTACCGGTGGCGGGCCGTTACGGCCGGGCTGCTCCTGGCGCTGGCTTCCGCTCCGGCGGTGCTGGCGCAGGATGCGGGCATGTCGCTGGCGTTGACCGCCCGTGCCGCGTGGGGGCCGGGCGCGCAGATCGCCCAGGTGACGGCCGGTATTGCGCCGCAAGCCACCGATGCCTATGACCCGGGCCTGGACGTGCCCGCGCTTCTGGCCGGTCCGTTGCAGGTATGGTTCCATCAGAATGGCATGGCGATTTCCGACCTGAAACGGGATATGCGCGGCGCGGCGGGTGACTGGGAACTGCACGTGGCCACCCCGGCCACCGGACTGGGCGCTTCGATCCGGGAGGGGAGCACCATCACCCTGTCCTGGGAGCCACCGGTGAACAGCGGTGGCGTGTGTTCCGGCCGTGCGGTCACCCTTACCGACGGCGCCGCCGTGATCGACATGACGGCCCAGCGCAGCCACTCCTTCCCGGCTTCCGCGGCGGGTGGCGAGCGGGTGCTGACCCTGACGCTTGGCGCCGCCAGTGGTGGCGACCAGGCGGCTCCCCAAGCCCCGGATCAGCCGCGCGCACCTCGCGTCAGCCGGCGTGGTGTGCTGCTGGTATGGCAGCCGGTTCCCGGAGTGGCCGGGTATCACGTGGAACGCAGTGACAACCCGGACGCGGCGGCGGATTTTCAGCGCCTTACCGGCGATCCCGTCCGCGAGGCCCGCTGGCTGGACGACACGGTTCCGGGCGGTGCGCCCGTGCTTTACCGGGTGATTGCAGTATCCGGAGGCGGCTGCGAATCGACCCCGTCGCCCGGCCTGCCGCTGGCTCCGTAACATTCACCGCGGACGCCTCCCGGCATGCTTGCCGGTAGGGGGACGAAGCACGTATACTACCGGGCTTTCGCGGCCCCCGTGAATTTCCCCGCTGGAGCGCTCCGTGCTGTCGCACATCCGTAATTTTTCGATTATCGCCCACATCGACCACGGAAAATCCACCCTGGCGGACCGCCTGTTGGAGGTGACCGGGGCGGTGACCGCGCGCGACATGCAGAAGCAGGTTCTGGATGACATGGACCTGGAGCGCGAACGCGGCATCACCATCAAGGCCCACGCGGTACGCCTGCTGTACCGGGCCGACGACGGCAACGACTACATCCTGAACATGATCGACACCCCCGGTCATGTGGACTTTGCCTACGAAGTCTCCCGGTCTCTGGCCGCCTGTGACGGCGCCTTGCTGGTGGTGGACGCCACCCAGGGGGTGGAGGCGCAGACCCTGGCCAACGTCTATCTGGCGGTGGAAAACGATCTGGAAATCGTGCCGGTGGTGAACAAGATCGATCTGCCGTCCGCCGACCCGGAGGCGGTGCAGTTGCAGGTGGAGGAGATGATCGGTCTGCCCGCCGAAGAGGCCATTCTGGTCAGCGCCAAGGAGGGCATCGGCATCCACGAGGTGCTGGAGGCCATCGTGCGCCACGTGCCGCCCCCCACGGGGGAGCCGGAAGGGCCGCTGAAAGCGCTGATTACCGATTCCTGGTACGACAATTACCGGGGCGTGGTGGTGCTGGTGCGCATTGTGGACGGCCACCTCACCCAGGGGCAGCGCATCCGCATGATGCACACCAAAAAGGAGTTCGAGGTCACCGAGGTGGGTGTGTTTCTGCCCGCCATGCGCCCGCTGGAAGGGGGGCTGTCCGCCGGCGAGGTGGGGTATTTCACCGCCGCCATCCGCGAGGTGGGCGATACCCGCGTGGGCGATACCGTGACCGACCGGGCCACTCCGTGTGATGCCCCGTTGCCCGGCTTCCGCCAGGTGCGGCCCATGGTCTTCTGCGGCCTCTATTGCGTGGACTCGGCCCAGTTCGAGGAGCTGCGTGAGGCCCTGGGTAAGTTGCAGCTCAACGACGCCAGTTTCGTGTTTGAGCCGGAAACCTCGCTGGCTCTCGGGTTCGGCTTCCGCTGCGGGTTTCTGGGGCTGCTGCACATGGAGATCATTCAGGAGCGCCTGGAGCGCGAATATGACCTGGACCTGATCTCCACCGCCCCCACCGTGGTCTACCGGGTCACCCAGACCGACGGCAAGGTGGTGGAGGTACACAACCCGGCGGAACTGCCGCCGCCCACCAACATCGAGCGTTTCGAGGAACCGTACATCAAGGCCGGCATCATCACCCCCGAGGAGTTTCTGGGGGCCATCATGACCCTGTGCCAGGAACGGCGGGGGATGCAGACCGATCTCACCTATCTGACCGCGGACCGGGTGCAGGTAAATTACGATCTGCCCCTCAACGAGGTGATTCTCGACTTTTTCGATCGCCTGAAGAGCGTGACCCGGGGCTACGCCTCCTTTGAATACGAACCACTCGGTTACCGGGATTCCCATCTGGCGCGGGTGGACATCCGCCTTAACGGGGAGGTGGTGGATGCCCTGTCGTTCATCGTGCATCGGGACAAGGCGGAGCACCGGGGCCGGGCCATCGCCGAGAAGATGAAGGAACTGATCCCGCGTCAGATGTACGACGTGGCTATCCAGGCGGCCATCGGCAACAAGATCATGGCGCGCACCACCGTCAAGGCGCTGCGCAAGAACGTGACCGCCAAGTGCTACGGGGGTGATATTTCGCGCAAACGGAAATTGCTCGAAAAACAGAAGGCGGGGAAGAAACGCATGAAACAGGTTGGCAGCGTGGAGGTGCCCCAGTCGGCGTTTCTGGCGGTACTCAAGGTGGACGACTGATGCGCTGGCCGTTTGGCAACAAGGATGTCGCCCGCCACGAGGCCACCCCCCGGGAAGACGATCATCTGGCGACCCCGGTTCACCGCCACTCCCGCGTACGGGAGTATGCCGAGGCGATTGCCATCGCGGTGGTGCTGGCGTTGGTGATCCGCACCTATGTGGTGCAAGCCTATAAAATCCCCTCTGGCTCCATGCTGGAAACCCTTCAGATTGGCGACCACCTGCTGGTCAACAAGTTCCTCTACGGCACCCGGCTGCCCTTCTCCGACAAGCGGATTCTGCCCCTGCGCCAGCCGGTGCGGGGCGACATCATCGTGTTCGCCTACCCGGAAGACGAATCCAAGGATTTTATCAAGCGCATTATCGGCCTGCCGGGAGACACCATTGAGGTGGTGGACAAGCAGGTGTACATCAATGGCGATCCCTACACCGTCCCGCAGGAGCAGCATCTGGACCGGGGCACCATTCCGGCGGAGTTGCAGCCGCGGGACTTCATGGCGCCGGTCACGGTACCGCCGGACAGCTATTTCGTGATGGGGGACAACCGGGATCACAGCCTGGATTCCCGTTTCTGGGGGTTTGTGGAGATGCGCCAGATTCATGGCAAGGCGGTGATCATTTACTGGTCGTGGGGGGACAACTGGCCGCGCTTCGGGCGGCTGGGGAACCTGATCCGGTAACGGCGTGGCAGGGGAGGGGAACCATAAACCCATCCGCGTGGTGGCGGCGTTGCCCGCACGCTACGGGTCCACCCGCTTTCCCGGCAAGCCGCTGGCGGACCTGCTGGGGAAACCGCTCATCCAGCACGCCTACGAAGCGGCGCGGCGGGTGCCCGGCATCGACCGGGTGGTGGTGGCCACCGACGATGACCGCATTGCCGACGTGGTGACCGGCTTCGGCGGCGAGGCGGTGATGACCCGTTCCGACCACGCCTCCGGCACCGACCGGCTGGCCGAACTGGCGCAAAAGTTTCCCGCCGACGTCTACGTGAACATCCAGGGTGACGAGGTGCTCCAGGAGCCGGCCATGCTGGCCCCGCTGATCGAGGCGTTCCGTGCCGACCCGGCGCTGGAGGTGGGCACCGTGTGCCACCCGATCACCGATCCGGCGGATCTGGGCAACCCGAACGTGGTCAAGGTGGTGTGCGACCATCACGGCAACGCCCTGTATTTCTCCCGCGCCGAAATTCCCTTCCGGCGGGAGCGGGGCGGTTTTGTGAAAGGCGAATTCTTCCGCCATTTCGGTATTTACGTGTTCCGGCGTCCGGCGCTGGAGGCGTTTCCAACCCTGCCCGAGAGCCCGCTGGAGCAGATCGAGATGCTGGAACAGTTGAGATTCTTGCAAGCCGGTTATAGGATCAGGGTGCTGACAACGGAGCACTCCGCCTACCGGGTCGATACCCCGGACGACCTGGCACAGGCCGCCCGGGAAATGGCCTCGCAACCGGCGGAAGCATGAGCGTGACGGGAACCCCGGACACGTTCGCGAACCCTTGTGCGTCCCATGCGCGCCGGGTGGGCGGGCGGGTCCCCATTCAGGGCAACAGATGACCAAATTCATTTTCGTGACCGGAGGGGTGCTCTCCTCCCTGGGCAAGGGCATTGCCGCCGCGTCCATCGGCAACCTGATGGAGGCGCGGGGCCTGTCGGTCACTTTCCAGAAGCTGGACCCCTACGTCAACGTGGACCCCGGCACCATGAGCCCCTATCAGCATGGCGAGGTGTACGTCACCCGCGACGGTGCGGAAACCGACCTGGATCTGGGCCACTATGAGCGCTTCACCACGGTGCGGCTGGGCAAGAATTCCAACTACACCACCGGGCGCATCTACAATAGCGTGATCACCAAGGAGCGCCGCGGCGATTACCTGGGGGGCACGGTGCAGGTGATTCCGCACATCACCGACGAGATCAAGAACGGCATCCACGAGGGCGCCAAGGGGCCCGACGGCAGGGGCGTGGACGTGGCCATCGTCGAAATCGGCGGCACCGTGGGCGACATTGAGTCGCTGCCGTTCCTGGAAGCCATCCGCCAGTTCCCGTTTGAAGTGGGGCGCGAGAACGTGGCCTATTGCCATGTGACGCTGGTGCCCTATATCAAGGTGGCCGGGGAGATCAAGACCAAGCCGACCCAGCATTCGGTGACCAAGCTGCGCGAGATCGGCATCATGCCCGACGTGCTCCTGTGCCGCGCCGAGATTCCGGTGCCCGAGGCCATGAAGCAGAAAATCGCCCTGTTCTGCAACGTGGAGCCCAACGGGGTGATCACCGCGCTGGACGTGGGCAACATCTATGAAGTGCCGCTGGCCCTGCACGAGGAGGGGCTGGACAGCATTCTGGTGAAGCGTCTGGGGCTGAAGTGCCATGAGCCGGACCTGGAGCCGTGGCGCAAGGTGGTGGAGGCCATGAACCACCGCACCGAGACGGTCAACATCGCGCTGGTGGGCAAGTACGTGGAACTGCGCGAGGCCTACAAGAGCCTGTGCGAGGCCCTCTCCCACGGCGGCATCCCCGGCGGCATTCAGGTCAATCTGAGCTGGGTGGACGCCGGAGACCTGACCGGGCCGGGCGGGGCGGAGGCCGGGCTGGCGGAGGCGGACGGCATTCTGGTGCCGGGTGGCTTTGGCGAGCGGGGCATCAGCGGCAAGATCGAGGCGATTCGCTACGCCCGTGAGAACGGCGTGCCGTTTTTCGGCATCTGCCTCGGCATGCAGTGCGCGGTGATCGAGAGCGCGCGCAATCTGGCGGGGCTCGAAAAGGCCCACAGCGCCGAGTTCGAGCCGGGCTCGCCGGACCCGGTGATCCACTTCATGGAGGGACAGTCGGAAACCGGCGACAAGGGCGGCACCATGCGCCTGGGTGCCTATGACTGCCGTCTGGCGCCGGGTTCCCTGGCGGAAAAGACCTACGGCACCACCTTCGTGTCCGAGCGTCACCGCCACCGGCTGGAGTTCAACAACGCCTATCGGGAGCGGCTGGAGGCGGTGGGCCTCCGGATCAGCGGCACGTCGCCGGACGACACCCTGGTGGAAATCGTGGAGCGGCCGGACCATCCGTGGTTCCTGGCGGTTCAGTTCCATCCGGAATTTCAATCGTCTCCGGCCAGCCCGCACCCGGTGTTTACCGGTTTCGTGGAAGCGGCCCTGCGCCGCAAAAAGGGAGAAGCATGACCGTCGCCATTCACCCCGCCCAGGCGGGAAATTTGCAGTTGGGCGGGGGACCGCTGTTCCTCATCGCCGGTCCGTGCGTGATCGAATCCGAAAAAATGGTGTTCGAAACCGCCCGCGAGTTGAAGGCGATCACCGCCCGGCTGGGGGTGCCGTTCGTATTCAAGGCGTCCTACGACAAGGCCAACCGCACCTCGATCAGTTCCTACCGGGGACCGGGGATTGAGGCGGGGCTGGATATGCTGGGCCGGGTGCGGGACGAACTGGGGGTGCCGGTGCTGTCCGATGTGCATACGGAGGCGGAGGCCGCACAGGCGGGCAAGGTGCTGGACATCCTGCAGATTCCGGCCTTCCTGTCGCGCCAGACCGACCTGCTGGTGGCCGCCGCCCGCACCGGGCGCTGCGTGAACGTGAAGAAGGGGCAGTTCATGGCCCCGGGCGACATGGCGAATGTGGTGAACAAGCTGACCGAGGCCGGTTGCCGCAACATGCTGCTCACCGACCGGGGGGCCAGCTTCGGCTACGGAAATCTGGTGTCGGACATGCGCGCCATCCCCCTGATGCGCGCCACCGGCCACCCGGTGGTGTACGACGCCACCCACAGCGTGCAGATGCCGGGCGGGCAGGGGACCACCTCCGGCGGCGACCGGCGCTTCGTGCCGTTTCTGGCCCGCGCGGCGGTGGCCGCGGGGTGCGACGGGCTGTTCATGGAGGTCCACCCGGACCCGTCCGTGGCCAAGTCCGACGGCCCCAATCAGGTGCCGCTGGCCGCTTTCGAAAAACTTCTGGAATCCCTGGTGGCCGTGCATCGCGCGGCTCAACCGTACATTACCGGTCTGGAGCCGTTGTGACCGACACCGAATCCATTGCCCGCGGCAAGCGGGTATTTGAAATCGAGGCCCAGGCCGTGGCGGACCTGGGAAAGAAACTGGGAGCGGAGTTCTCCGAGGCCGTGGACCTGTGCATGAAGATCACCGGCAAGGTGGTGGTTACCGGCATGGGCAAGAGTGGTCTGATCGGCCAGAAAATCGCCGCCACCATGGCCAGTACCGGTACCCCGGCGTTCTTTCTGCACCCGGCGGAAGGGTTGCACGGCGATCTGGGCATCGTGGGGCGCGACGATCTGGTGGTGGCCCTGTCCAACAGCGGCGAAACCTCGGAGTTGCTGTCCATCCTGCCGTCCCTGAAGCGGCTGGGGGTGCCCATCATCGCCATCACCGGCAAAAACGACTCCACCCTGGGGCGGGTGGCCGACGTGGTGCTCAACGTGGGGGTGGCCCAGGAGGCGTGTCCCCTGAATCTGGCCCCCACCGCCAGCACCACCGCCGCGCTGGCCATGGGCGATGCCCTGGCCGTGGCCCTGCTGGAGGCCAAGGGGTTCGGCGAGGAGGATTTCGCCCTGTCCCATCCGGGCGGGTCCCTGGGGCGGCGCCTGTTGATGCGGGTGAGCGACGGCATGCATACCGGTGCCGACATCCCCCGGGTGTCACCGGACACGCCCATGCGCGACGCGATCATGGAGATCACCAAGAAGCGCCTTGGCATCACCACCGTGGTGGACGCGGACGGGCAGTTGCTGGGGGTGCTGTCCGATGGCGACCTGCGCCGCCAGCTGGAGTCCGGTACCTCGTTTCTGGACAAGACCGCCGGCGAGGTGATGAGCGCGGGGGGCAAGCGTATCGCCCACGACGCCCTGGCCGCCGAAGCGGTGACGTTGATGGAGCGCCATCAGATCACCAGTCTGGTGGTGGTGGACGACGGACGCATGGTGGGGATCGTGCATCTGCACGACCTGCTCAAGCTGGGACTTGGCTGACTTGCACCGTTTTTCCGAAGATACCGTGGCCCGCGCCCGCAAGGTGCGCATGCTGCTGCTGGATGTGGACGGGGTGCTCACCGACGGTACCATCTTTCTGGACAACAACGGGGTGGAGGGAAAGGGCTTCAACATCATGGACGGCCTGGCGCTGACCCTGTTGCAGAAGGCCGGGGTTCCGGCCGGGATCATCACCGGGCGGGATTCCAACGTGGTGACCACCCGGGCGCGGGAACTGGGGCTGGAAATTCTGGTTCAGGGGTGCACCGCCAAGCTGCCCGCCGCCCGCGAAATCGCCGAACAGCGGGGCCTGACCCTGGAGCAGGTGGCTTACGTGGGGGACGACCTGATCGACATCGCCCTGCTCAAACACGCCGGGCTGGCGGTGAGCGTGCCCAACGGCGCCCCGGAAGCCCACGCCCGCGCCCACCACGTGACCGGCCCCCCCGGCGGGCGCGGCGCGGTGCGCGAGGTGTGTGAACTGATCCTCAAGGCCCAGGGCAAGTGGGACGACATCGTGGCGCGCTACCAGTGAACCCGCATATTCCCAACATCATCACCCTGGCGCGCATCGCGCTGATTCCGGTATTCGTGGTGCTGGCCCAGAGGCCTGACCCGTGGATCGATTTCTACGCCGCGCTGGTGTTTCTGGTGGCGGCCCTGACCGACCTGCTGGACGGCTACCTCGCCCGCAAGCACGGTCTGGTCACCCCGCTGGGCAAGCTGCTGGATCCGATTGCCGACAAGCTGCTGATTCTGTCCGGCCTGATCATGCTGGTGGAGAGGGATCTGGCGGCGGCGTGGATCGTGATCGTCATCGTGGGGCGCGAGATGGCGGTGACCGGCCTGCGCGCCATCGCCGCATCGGAGGGCGTGGTGATGCCCGCCGACCGGTGGGGCAAATGGAAAACCGTATTGCAATGCACGGCGATCATCATGCTGCTGCTGGGCTGGCAGTTGTGGGTGTTCGACGTGACCCTGATCGGCACCGGCGTGCTGTGGGCCGCAATGGCCATGGCGGTGGTGTCCGGCGTACGCTACGGCAGCGCCTACCTGAGTGGTTCCACCACCCGTGACACGGGCGCCTGATCTTCCTGTTCCGCGCCTGAGTGCGTGGCAATTTCCCCAACAATGGCATCAACATTTTCCGCGAGGTGACCGATGAGTTTGTTGGACATCGCCCTGGTGGTGGTGGCGTACCTGGCGGGTGCGGTACCGTTCGGCGTGCTGGTGGCCCGGGCCATGGGGGTGCGGGATCTGCAATCCCGCGGCAGCGGCAATATCGGCGCCACCAACGTCAATCGCACACTGGGGCGCGGGGCGGGCGCGGTAACGCTCCTGCTCGATGTACTGAAGGGATTTGCGCCAGTATGGGTGGCGGCGGGCTGGGGTCAGTCTTCCGAAACCGCATTTCTGGCAGCTGCTGCGGCGGTTCTGGGACACATTTTTCCCGTGTTCCTGCGCTTCCGTGGCGGCAAGGGAGTTGCGACCGGATTTGGAGTTCTGATGGCCCTGCACTTTCCAACCGCGCTGATAGCCTTCACCCTCTGGGTGACGGCGGTGGCGGTGAGCAAGGTGTCGGCCGTGGGCGCGCTGGCGGGATTTGGATCCCTGCCGGTGGTGGCCTGGCTGTGGGGGCCATCGGGCTGGTTCCTTCCGTTCGCCTGTGCCCTGTCGGTGGTGGTGCTGGTGCGCCATACCGACAACGTGCGGCGGCTGATCGCGGAGCGGCGAAGATAGGTGATGCAGGTGATGACCAGATTCCCGGGCCGATTCAAGAGCTTCGGCAGGATCATGTCCATGGTGATGCTGCTGGCGGCATTGGCGGTTCCCGCCCAGGCGGCCAAGGCCGCCAAGAAGGCGGAACCGGCGGAGCGCAAGGTGGAGGCGGCCTGGACCCAGGTGCGCGCGACCCTGGTCAAAGGCGCAGACCCGGAGGCCTTTGAAAAGGCCTTCCGGCAGCTGATGATCGCCCGCGATGCGGAGGGCATCTCCAACCTCGAGGCCGCCGGCACCGTACTGGCCCAGCGGGCCATGAACGAACTGGACAACCATGCCATTGCCGCCGCCGACCGGTTCGCCGAGGCGGCGATTCAGGTGGCCCCGGAGGCCCCCGAAGGGTATCTGGTGCGCTCCAATGTTCACTGGAAAAGCAGCCAGTATCCGTCCGCCTTCGAGTGGTTTTTCAAGGGGGCCGTGGTGGGGCTGAAGCACTACTGGGTGGGTGTCACCTGGGTCGCCTACGGCGTGGTGGTGCTGTGGCTGGCCGCGGCGTCGACCCTGTTGTTCCTGCTGATTCCGGGCATCGTGCGCACCATCAAGATGGTGGAGCACCGGGGGCGCGAATTGTCGCGCTTCCGCATGCCGAGCTGGCTGCTGCTGGGCGGCTGTGTGGCGGCACTGGCCATGCCGGTGGCCGCCGGACTCAAGCTGGGGTGGATCGTGCTGTGCTGGGCCGCGTTCACCTGGCTGGGTGACCCGTCCCGCGAACGCAAGGTTCAGGTCACCCTGCTGATTGCGATTTTACTCGGGCCGTTTGTGGTTTCTCCCCTGTTCGCCGTATCCACCCCCCGTCAGGGCAACGTGGGCGCGGCGCTGGCCGAGAACGCCGGGGGGGCCTTCCCGCCTCCCCTGGCGATGCCGAAAAAGCCGAGCGACAGCACCGAAGTGCGCAACTGGCTGGTGCCGTTCGCCCTGGGCAACCAGGCGGTGCGGGAGGGCCGCTACCTGGATGCGGTGTCCTGGTACGAACTGGCCCAACGCCACGGCGGCGACCGGGTGCGCATCGGCAACAACATCGCCACGGCCCTGTTCAAGGCGGGCAAAGTGCGCGAGGCGGAGCGCATGTTCGGCGAGGTGGCGGTGCAGCCGCTGGCCCCCGTGGAAACCCTGTTCAACCTGGCCAAGACCCAGGCGCAACGCTTTGATTTTGCCTCCCAGCGGGCCACCATCGCCCGGGCGCAGGGCATGGATCCGGAAGGATTCGTGCGGGTCACTGCCCAGGGGGAAAAAATGGGGGACGGCTTCGTCTACCTGCTGGGTACCTCCGGCAACGAGACGCGCATGCTGTTGCTCACCGAAACCCAGGGCTGGCACCGCTTCATCACCCCCCTGTGGCACGGCCTGTTCGGGCCGGTGACCCCGCTGCTGGCCCCCGGGCTGCTGGTGCTGTCCATCCTGTTGTTCATCTTCGTTCCGCGCCTGCTGGCCGGACGTGAGGTGTACGACTGTGACGTGTGCGGCGTGTCCACCTGTCACGACTGCGTGAAGTTCGGTCACGACATGCACCTGTGCGGCGGCTGCGCCGAAAAGCTCGGCCGCACCGCCGGCAATGAAGCCGATATTATCGCCCTCAAGGGCCAGTTCAACCGCACCACCAACCGGGTGGGCAAAGTGGCGATGGCCTTTATCCCCGGTGCGCGGGAACTGACCCAGGGGCGCTACAACGTGGCCGGGTTCCACCTGATGGTGGTGGGCTTTACCGTGTGGTGGATTGCCCTGCTGGGCACCATCCCGGAGTGGGCGCTGGGGGTGTCCATGGGCGGCTGGCCGGTGGTTCGGGCGGCGGCCGCCGCATTGTTGGCGGTTTACCTGTTTTTGGCTTATCTGACGCTGCGGATGCTTTCCCGCCGTTACGAACGCAACCGTGGCGGACGCCGCGTGTTGGCGGCGGCGGCGGCCGAGGTATCCGGGGCCGCCGGTTGACGGCGATAACGGTGGTTACGGAGGAGTAACAGATGGCTCTGATCGGTTCCCTGCTCGACTTTACGGCAACCGACGTGCTGCAGCTCGTCAAGATGCAGCGCAAGGACGGCATGCTGGAGGTCTATTCCCGGGACGAAACCGTGACGGTATGGTTCCGGGCCGGTGACGTGGTGTGGGCGGAGAGCTCCCTGCGCCCGGTGGCGCCCCGCGTATGCAAGTGGTTGCTGCGCAAGGGGGCCCTGTCCGAAGGTCACCTGTCCCGCGTGCAGATGCGCGCCGAGGAGGGGGAGCCGCTGGACAAGGTACTGGCCGAAGAAGGGCGGGTGCCGCCGGAAACCTGGAAGCCGCTGGTCGAGCATTACATGAAGGAGACCGTCTACAGCCTGTTCCGCTGGCTGGAGGGGGATTACACTTTCGAGGCCGACGTGGCGATCCGCGTGCCGTTTGGCGACGCCCCCCGTCCGATCAACACCGATGACGTGCTGATGGATACCGCGGTGCGCTCTGACGAGTGGCCCTACATCCAGGACCGGGTGCCGTCGGTGATCATCCTGTTCGCGCCCACCGCCGGGGCTACCGTGGGAGACGACGCGCCGGAAGAGGAGCGCTACGTGTTCGGCCGCGCCAACGGCAAGAACAACGTGGAGATGATCGTCGACCACAGTCCGCACGGCGCCTTTGAAACCCTGCGCGCGCTGGCCAACCTGGTGGAAAAGGGGTTGGTGGAGAAGGTGGGCGAGTACGACCCGCGCTCCGACGCCCGCAAACTGGAAGCAGAGGAGGCCGCCCGGAAGGAGCAGACGGGAAAATCGCAAGCCCGGGAAGTCCCGGGCAGGCGTGAATCGTCCCTGTTGGCACTGGTGTGCACCACCCTGATGATCGGGTGCGGCTGGCTGTTTTATGCCAATGCCACGGAGCCGCCGACGGATACGATTTCCGATTTTGCCGTTTCGGTAACGTCCCAGAAGGAGTACAAGGTGCGCAAGGCGATCGGCGCCTACCGCCTGCTCACCGGCCGTTACCCGGAAACCATCGGTACCTTGCAGATGGAGGGGCTGCTGCCCGAATCCATGAGCATGGACGGTTTGATCTATGAACCGGAGGAAAACGGTTTTTCCCTTCACGCGGGGTAACCCGGCCAAGTAGAATATAATGCTTATCCGCCCCAACCTGCCGTTCGGGCGGAAACCAGATTTTTACGGAATCGCAGGAGTTGTGATATGTCGATGATCCGTTTCAGTGCGTTTACCCCCAAGGACCTGGACACGGTCAAGGAGCACGAGGCTGCCGGGGACAATCCGTCGCCGGAAGTGGCCGAGCGTTACAAGACGCTGGTCAAGGACAACTTCGGCAAGCTGATGAGCACCATGATCGGTGAGATCGCCCGCTTCTTCGACATCACCATCAAGCGCAAGTATGACTGGCAGGGCTATTACGGCTGGCTGTTCTCCTACCACACAGCGTTCACCTGCTGGTACGGCATCTCCTACCAGTCGGACAAGTTCCTCAACACCTGCTTCGCGGTGAAGTGGGACGACGACCAGAAGGAGGTCCTGCAGGGCCTGCTGGACAACGAGGGGTATCGCCGGGAGGTGTTTGGCCGCGACGGCTCCGAGTGGCTGGTCAAGGAATTCGAGATGGACGTGTTCGACATCAAGGACGATGACGAGCAGATGAACGCCTTTTCGCGCATGGCGGAAGACCAGCTCGACCTGCTGGAAATGTAATCCGCCGGGAGGGTCCCGGTGCCCTCCGGAATGGCCATCGTCCGCCACCATCACCGGTGATGGACGGTCCTGGCAATTGACAGAAAGTGCGGCAAGCGGTTAAGTTCACAGTGTGAACAAACCGCCCGCAAGCGACGATCCGGGCCGCACCCTGCGGCTGCTGGAACTGATTCACCAAAACGGCACGCTGACCCAGCGCGAGCTTTCGCGCCGCATGGGCATTGCCCTTGGTCTGGTGAACCTGTCCCTCAAGCGCCTGATGCGCGAGGAACTGATCAAGGTAAGCAAGCTCTCGCCCCGGCGCATGGTGTATCTGCTCACCCCCGGGGGAATGGCGGAGAAGGGGCGCCTGTCCACCCGTTTTCTGAGCGATTCCTTCTCCATGTACCGCTCCGCGCGCCGGGCGTTTCTGAGACATTTTGCCGAACTGCGCGACAACGGCCAGCGCCGGGTGATGTTGTACGGGGACGGGCCGGTGGCCGAGGCGGCCTTTCTTACCCTGCAGGAACTGAAGCTCGAACTGGTGGGCGTGGCCGGTACCGGCGGCCCCTTTCTGGGGCGCGATCCGCTGGATGCCGCGCAGGCCGGGGCGCACCGGGTGGACCGGGTGCTGTTCGCCGGAGCGCCGGAAGCGCTGGCCGAATGCCGGGAATGGGCCGGCAAGGCGACATTTTCCGGGGACATTGTGGTCGATCTGAACGCACTCCTGCTGGAAGAGCCGGTATAATGCCGGTATCCACTTATTCCCGCCTCTGCCTTTCCGCATAAAGGACATCATGGATATTCAAGCCGATCTGGACCTCGCCACCCGTGCCGCCCATCAGGCCGGTGAGGTGGTCATGGGCTATTACAAGGAAGAGTACGAAGTCCGCGAAAAGGGCGCCGGAAACCCGGTGACCGACGCGGACCTGGAGGCGGACGCGGTCCTCAAGCGCATCCTGCTGGGCGAGCGGCCGGAAGACGGCTGGCTGTCGGAGGAGACCAGGGACAGCCCGGATCGCCTGTCCCGCTCGCGGGTGTGGATCGTGGATCCCATCGACGGCACCAAGGAGTTCATCAAGGGCATCCCCCAGTTTGCCATTTCCATTGCCCTGGCGGTG
This sequence comes from Nitrospirota bacterium, assembly GCA_029881725.1. Taxonomy (GTDB): domain Bacteria; phylum Nitrospirota; class JACRHL01; order JACRHL01; family JACRHL01; genus JAOUMB01. The sequence continues at coordinate 24,020 of JAOUMB010000016.1, read as the reverse complement.
GAGGGCGAGATTGCCGTGGCGGCCATTTTCAACCCGGCGCGCAAGGAGCTGTTTACCGCGGTGCGCGGTGGCGGGGTCTGGCTGAACGGCAAGCCGGTGGCGGTGACCGAGTGTGACGCCCTGCCGCAGGCCACCATCCTGGCCAGCCGCTCCGAGGTGGCGCGTGGCGAGTTTGAGCGCTTCAAGGACTACACCATCGAGCCCATCGGCAGCATTGCCTACAAGCTGGCGATGATTGGCTCCGGCATGGCCGACCTGACCTTCACCCTCACCCCGAAAAACGAGTGGGACTTCGCCGCCGGCGCCCTGCTGGTGACCGAGGGGGGCGGGCAGGTGCGCGTGCTGGGGGGGCACCCCCAGACCTTCAACCAGCCCGACCCGCTGGTGAAGGGCGTGGCGGCCACCAACGCCAGGCTGTTCGAACCGGTGATGACCCTGATCGGCCACGCCGACGCCATCTGAACGGAACGAAACCGACAAACGAAAACGCCCCGCCCCCGGTTAACGGGGACGGGGCGTTTTTATAGCGAGGGGACATCACCGGCAGCCGGGCACGCCAGGCGTGCAGCGGCCACCGGGGAGCCTTCTGCTTAAGAAGCCCGGCGCAACTGGCGGCGCTTGGCCTGGTGCTCCAGGGTGATGCGCAGGCCCAGCTGCTCCTGCTGTATGCCGTGCAGGCGGTCGGACCAGCTGTTCATGGCGGTTTCATAGCCGAGCACTTCCTGCTCGGTACCCCGCCACTGGCCCCACAGATGCTCGTGCATCACCCGGTGACCCTTCTCGGTCTGCCAGGTCCAGTTCACGTTCAGCTTGCGGGACTTGTCCACGTAGTGATCCAGGGCGACGGAATAGCCGATACGCTCCTGTTCCTTGGCGGTCAGGTTGCCGTCCGGGGTGGCGCCGGTACGGGCCATGCCCACTCCGATGGAAACCATCAGCGCAAGCCCCATCACACCGAGCGCCGTCCATTGGGTTTGTGAATTCATCCAGCCATCTCCTCATAGGTCTACAGGAAAACAGTTATGAACAGGACGTTCAGTCCCGTGCAGGTGTATTCCTGTATCGGCCAGATAGTGGCTAAGGATTAATCATATTGTGGAGAAGTCAGGCGGAGAGGAATTCGTGGATCGCCTCCACGGCGGCCGCCACGGCGTCGGGTGGGGCGTCGTTCCGGCCGGTAACGGTGCCCACGGCGAACACGCCGGGGGTGCCGGTGGCGCCGGTGGCGGAGGCGGCAATGGTGCCCCCGTCGGCCAGCTCCTCGCCCGCGAAGGCGCCGGCCGGGCGGTCTCCGTTCAGGTAGAAGAACACCCCGGAAACGTCCAGGCTGGAGGCGCCGTCCGGCCCTTCCAGATCCACGCCGGTCACGTGCCGGTCGCCATGCACGGCGGCGATGCGGGTGGCGGTGCGGACGGTGATGTTGGCCAGTTCCTCGATCTGCTCCCGGGTGGCGCGGTTGGCCGCCAGGGCCTCGTCGGGACAGACCAGGGTCACCGAGCGGCAGGTGGGGGCCAGATCCAGGGCGGCGCGGGCGGTGCGCTCGTCGTTGCCGGTGATGGCCACGTCCAGACCGGTAAAGAAGGCCCCGTCGCACTCGGCGCAGCGGGAAACACCCTTGCCGGACAAGGCCTCCTCGCCCGGCAGGTCCGCGTTGCGGTCCCGGGCGCCGGTGGCGATGAGAATGGCACGGGCGGCAAGCGGCTCTTCCAGGGTGACCACCGCCGGGTGCTGCCCGCCGGTCTCCAGCCCGAAGGCCTCCGCTTCCAGCCACTCCACCCCGGCGCGCTCGGCCTGGGCGATGCGCCGGTCCCGCTCCGGGTCGATGCTGGGGGCGTGCGGGGCGCGCTCCAGCACGGCCACCGACAGGCCGGTTTCGGCCAGCATCCGGGCCGCATCCAGTCCGGTGTGGCCACCGCCGATCACCAGCACGTCGCGCACCGGCGCCTCATCCCGCCGGGCGGACACGGCGCCGCCCTTCGGGTCCAGTTCCCCGGCGTTGACCATCTCCACCAGTTCGTCGTCCTGGCCGATGTATTTTCCGTCCACGAAGATTTGCGGCACGGTCCACTCTCCGGTCTTGGCGGAAAGCTCGTCACGCACGTGGGGGGTGAGGGTGATGTCGATCTCCCGGTACGGAATGCCGCGCCCCTCCAGGGCCCGTTTGGCGACGATGCAGTAAGGGCAGCCGCGGGTGCTGTAGATCAGGATGTCTTTGGTAGCCATGAATCTCGCTCGTTAAAGCGGGGCAATATGCACCGCACAGACCTTTAACTCCGGAATCTTGCATTTTTCATCCAGGGCGGTGTTGGTCAGCGCGTTGGCGGCGGCCTCGGCGAAATGGAACGGAATGAACACCACCCCTTTGCGCGAGCGGTTCGACACCAGCGCCCGCACCTGAATGGTACCGCGCCGGGAGGTGACCCGCACCATCTGGTCGTGCACCACGTCCAGCGCCTCCGCGTCGTCCGGGTGGATCTCCACGAACCCCTCCGGCAGGGCCGTGTCGATACCGCGGGAGCGGCGGGTCATGGAGCCGGTGTGGTAGTGCAGCAGCCAGCGCCCGGTGGTGAGCATGTAGGGGTATTCGTCGTCCGGCAGTTCCCGGGGGGGCACGAACTCCACCGGGTGGAATTTCCCCTTTCCGATGGGGAAGGTTTCGGCATACAGAAACGGGGTGCCGGGGTGGTCCTCGGTGGGGCAGGGCCATTGCAGGCCGTGGCCCGCTTCCAGACGGTCGTAGCGCATGCCCGCCACGTGGGGCCACAGGGTGCGGATCTCGTCCCACACCGCCTCCGGGCCGCTGTAGTGCATGGGCAGGCCGATGCGGTTGCTGATCTCCATGATGGTGTGCAGGTCGTCCCGCGCCCCCGCCGGGCGGGGCAGGGCGGTGCGCACCCGCTGCACCCGGCGGTCGGTATTGGTGAAGGTGCCGTCCTTCTCCAGAAAACTGGCGCCGGGCAACACCACGTCCGCCAGTTCGGCGGTTTCCGTCAGAAAGATGTCCTGCACCACCAGGAAGTCCAGGCGCTTGAGGGCCTCGGTGGTCTTGTTCACGTCCGGGTCCGACAGCACCGGGTTCTCGCCCAGCACGTAGATGGCCTTGATCTCCCCTTCGTAGGCCGCATCGGTGATTTCCACCAGGGTTTTGCCGATCCAGTCCGGCACCGGGGCGTTCCAGGCGGTGGAAAATTTCTCGCGCACGGCGGGGTCGGCGATCAGGTGATAGCCGGGCAGTTCGGTGGGGATGCCGGCCATGTCGCAGGAGCCCTGCACGTTGTTCTGGCCGCGCAGGGGATTCACCCCGGTTCCCGCCCGGCCCACGTTGCCGGTGGCCAGGGCCAGGTTGGTCAGGCACAGCATGTTGTCGGTGCCGGAGCTGTGCTGGGTGATGCCCATGCCGTTGAAGATGGCGGCGGCCCTGGCCCGGCCGTAAAGGCGGGCGGCGTCCACGATCTTGTTGGGGGCCACGCCGGTGATGGTGCTTACAAATTCCGGGTTGTAGCGGCGCGCGGTTTCGATGGCGGCCTCGAACCCTTCGGTGCGGGCGGCGATGAAGTCGTGATCGAGAAGGTCCTCCTCCACGATCACGTGCAGCATGCCGGTGAACAGGGCCGCGTTGGTGCCCGGTTGCAGGTCGAGCCAGATGTGAGCCCACTCCACCATTTCGATGCGGCGCGGATCGGCCACGATCAGCTTGGTGCCGTTGCGAATGGCCTTCTTGAGCTTGAGGGCGGAGACCGGGTGGTTTTCGATGGTGTTGGTGCCCGCCGCGAACACCACGTCGGCGGCCTCGAAATCGTCCGTGGAGTTGGTCATGGCCCCGGTGCCGAAGGACATGATCAGCCCCTTGGTGGAGGCCGCGTGGCACAGGCGGGTGCAGTGGTCGATGTGGTTGGTGACCAGTCCGCCGCGCAGCATCTTCTGGAACAGGTAGTTCTCTTCGTTGGTGCACTTGGCCGATGGCATGCCCGCGATGGCATGGGGGCCGTGGGCGGCCTTGATGGCCAGCAGCCGTTCCGCCACCAGGTCCAGCGCTTCCTCCCACTCCGCCGGTTGCAGTTTTCCGTTCCTGCGCACCAGCGGTCCGGTCACCCGGTCGCCCTTTTGCGGTGTGCTCCCCAGCCGGTCCGGGTGGTTGACGAAGTCGTAGCCGAACTTGCCTTTTACGCACAGGGCGCCGTCGTTGCACGGGTTGCCGTGCTCGGGGGTGACGCGCACCACCTGATCCCCGGCCAGTTGCACGTGCATGCCGCACCCCACGCCGCAGTAGCCGCAAATGGTGGTGACGGTGCGGTCCGGCACCGGGGCGCCCTCGGCCATCTTTTCGCGCAGGGAGCCGGTGGGGCACACGTCCACGCAGTGGCCGCAGAATTCGCAATCCAGCACGTCGTCGAACGGCGCGGCCACCTTCAGGCCGAAGCCGCCGTCCTTCCAGCCGATGGCCACCACGCCGCGCGCCTCGTCGCAGATGCGGATGCATTTGCCGCACTGGATGCAGGCGCCGAAGTCGCGAATGATGAACGGGTTTTCCGTTTCGTCCGGCTGGGTGCGGCGGGCCCCGGCGAAGGGGTTTTGGGAATCGCTCGCGGCGGCGCCGAACCGGTCCGCCAGATCGTGCAGTTCCGTGTGGCCGGAGGCGGCGCAGGTGGTGCAGTTCTCCGGGTGGTCGGACATCTGAAGGTTCAGCACGTCGCGCACCAGGTTACGGGCCCCCGCCGTATCCACCGCCATGCCGTCGGCGCACGGGGTGGTGCAGGCGGCCACCGGCCGGTCGGTGCCGGTGACGGTGACCAGGCACACCCGGCAGCCGCCGAACGGCTTTGTCTTGGGGTCCCAGCACAGGGTGGGGATGTGGACCCCAACGCTGCGCGCGGCCTCCAGAATGGTGTGCTCCGCGCCGGTGGTGACCGGCTGGCCGTCGATGGTCAGGGTGACGGTGCTGGTGGCGGACGGGCTCATGCGTCTTGCTCCGCTGAATCACAGGCCCCGGTGGGGCATTGGCCGTCGATGTGGGACAAAAAATCGTCCTTGAAGTGGGCGAGGGCGGTGACCACCGGGTTCGGGGCCGCGCGCCCCAATCCGCACAGGGAGCCGTCGCGGATCACCGTGCACAGGCCGAGCAGGGTATCCAGTTCGACGCGCTCCGCCTGCCCGTGCATGATGCGCTCCAGGCGTTCCACCAGACGGGTGGTGCCGATGCGGCACGGCACGCACTTGCCGCAGGAGGCCTCGGCCTCGAAGCGGGCGAAGTAGTGGGCCAGCCCCACCATGCAGGTGGCGTCGCTCACCACCACCAGCGCGCCGGAGCCGAGTTGCGAGCCGATGGCCTTCAGACGGTCGAAGTCGACCGGCGTATCCAGCAGCGATTCCGGCAGAAAGCCGCCATCCGGCCCGCCCACCAGCACCGCCTTGAAGGCCTTGCCGTTGGCCACGCCGCCGCCAATGTCGAAAATCACCTGCCGCAGGGGGGTGCCGGTGGGCACCTCCACCACCCCGGAACGGGCGATGTCGCCGGACAGGGACAGCAGTTTGGTGGTGGCGGCCAGGGCCTTGTCGGTGGTGTCGTCCACGAACAGGTGGCTCACCGTGGCCAGGGTTTCCACGTTGTTGACCACCGTGGGGTGGCCCATGTAACCGCGCTGGGCGGTGTGGGGCGGCTTTTCGGTGGGCATGGGGGGGAGCCCCTCCAGGCTGGCGATGAGTGCCGTCTCCTCGCCACAGATGTAGGCGCCGCTGCCCTTGCGCAGTTGAATGTCCAGCGGGCGGCCGCTGCCGAAGCTGTCGTCGCCGATGTAGCCGCGCTTTTTGCAGAAGGCCAGGGCCACCTCCAGCCGGTGGATGGCGGTGGCGTAGGCGGCGCGGGTATAGATGAAGGCGCGGGTGGCCCCCACCGCGTGGGCGGCGATCATCAGGCCCTCGATCACCGCATGTGGATCGCTCTCCAGCAGGTTGCGGTCGGAAAACGCCCCCGGGTCGCCCTCGTCGCCGTTGGCGATTACAAACCGGTCGGTATCGGGCTGGCTGGCGGCCAGGGCCCACTTGTCGCCGGTCAGGAATCCGCCGCCGCCGCGTCCGCGCAGGCCCGCATCGCGCACCCGGTCGATGACCTCCTGCGGCTTCAGGGCCAGGGCGTTGCGGATGCCGCTGTAGCCGCCTTCCGCCTCGTAGTCCACCAGGGAATGGGGGTCGATGCGCCCGGCGCGGGCCAGCAGCACCGGTTGCTGGCCGGTGAAGAAGGGCAGGTCGCCCAGCATCGGCACCCGCTCGTAGGGGCGGGATTCGTGATCCGGTTCCCGCTGGCCGATCACCTGCGGGTCGTGCTCCAGATCGGGCTGGTAGAAGTGGCGCGCCAGCAGTTCGGTCACCTGCTCCGGCTGCACGCCGCCGTACACCACGCGGGTGCGGCCCGGCAGGTGGACCTCGAGCACCGGTTCCCGGTGGCACATGCCCAGGCAGCCGGTGCGCACCAGATGGATGTCCTGGCTGGCCTCGCGCACGAAGGATTTGGCGGCGTCGAACACCCGGTCGGCGCCGGCGGCCAGTCCGCAGGAGCCGGTGCCGACGAAGATGCGGGGATAGTTATCCGGTGGGCGCTGGCTCATTCGTATTCCCGGTCACGGTAGGGGGCGATGAGGGCGGGGATGCGGTCCGGATCCGGGTCGCCATACATGTCGCTGTTCACCATCAGCACCGGGGCCAGCGAACAGGCCCCCACGCAGGAGGTGTTGAAATAGGAAAAATCCCCGTGCGCATCCGCCTCGCCGGCGGGCACGCCGCCCAGGGCGCGGGAGCAGGCGCGGGCCAGCCGGTCGGCCCCTTTCACGTGGCAGGCGGTGCCGGTGCACACCTTCAGATGGTGGCGTCCCTTGGGGTCCAGGTAGATGTCCGGATAAAACGATGCGGCGGCATACACCTGCCCGGTATACAGCTCGGCGGCGCGGCACAGGAACTCCACCATGGGCCGGGTGAGGCAGCCATAGAGGGCGTGAACGGCGGCCAGCAGGCCCATCACGTCCACCGCTTCCGGCGCGCGCCCCTTGGGAACGGGGGTGGCGAGCAGGTAGCGCTCGATGGCGCGGGTGAGCTTCTTTTGCCGTTTGGGGTCCGGTTCCACCCGTTCGACAGGGAGCGGGGGGGCTCCCAGGGTGGCCCGATAGGTTCGCGTGCTCCGCTCGATGACAGCCTCCAGTAACAACCAGGTTGTGGCGGGGGTGCCCAGACGGTCGGCGCAAACCAGATTCCCGTTCCGCGCTTCCCGGTGGTGCTCCACCTGAGTTTCCGTCAGTCACGCGGCGGGTGTGAGGGTGATTTTTATCACGGGGGGAGGGGATGGTCAAGGGAATGCTCTTGTCCCCGCCGCTGGAATCTGCAACGATGGCCCCTACTTACGCGCGATCAACCGCGTCAGCTTTTGCATCAGGAGGGGAGGGATCATCATGCGTCTTGCATTGCTTTGCGCGGTGGCGCTGTTTGCCGCCGCCGTTTCCATGCCCGCACCGGCCCATGCCGATGAAGGCAAAACCAGAATCACCTGGCACGGGCACGCCACGTTCACCATCGAAACGCCGTCCGGGCACGTGATCGTCCTCGACCCGTGGTTCAGGAACCCGGTCAATCCGGCGGCCAAGGACGGGGCCGATCCGCTGGCGAAGATCGGCCGGGTGGACCATATTCTGGTCACCCACGGCCACTTCGACCACATCGCCGACGCGGCGGAACTGGCCAAAAAGACCGGCGCGCGCATGGCGGGCAGCTATGAGCTGCTGCAGAACATGGTCAAGCTGCAAGGGTTCCCCAAGGACCAGATTGGTTTCGACACCATGATCAACCCGGGCGGCGAGATTCAACTGGCCGAGGGGGTGCGGGTGCAGATGGTGCCCGCGGTGCACTCCTCCGGCATGCAGAACCCCAACGCCGGGCCGAACCAGCCCGACCACGTATTCGGCGGCGCACCGGGGGGCTTCGTGATCAAAATCGACGGCGGTCCGGTGATCTACGACACCGGCGATACCGCCTACTTCGAGGACATGAAGGTGATCGGGGCGTGCAACTGCATCGACGTGGCGCTGATCAACATCGGTGGCCACTTCGGCATGGAGGCCGACATGGCGGCGGAAGCGGCCAAGGCGGTAAAAGCCCGCTATGCAATACCGCACCACTACGGCACCTTCCCCGTTCTGACGCCCAAGGCCGACGGGTTTAAAAAGGCGGTGGGCAAAAAATTCCTGGGCATGGAGCCCGGGCAGACGGTGGTGTTCGAGGGGGACCGGTTGGCCGACTAAGCGTTCACGTAACCAAAAAAGGCGGCACGGCCATCTCAGCCGTGCCGCCTTTTTTGGTTTTGATCAGGATGGAACGGGGGCCCCGTGCATGGCGCGGGTCGGAGTTGGCGGTCCGCCTAGGACGTGCCGCCGACGGTAATGGCGTCCAATCGGATCGTCGGCATGCCCACGCCGACCGGTACGCTTTGCCCCTCCTTGCCGCAGGTTCCGATGCCGGAATCCAGGGCCATGTCGTTGCCCACGGCGGACACGCGCTTGAGCGACTCGGGGCCGCTGCCGATCAGGGTGGCGCCCTTTACCGGGGTGGTGATCCTGCCGTTCTCGATCAGGTATGCCTCGCTGGCGGAAAACACGAATTTGCCGTTGGTGATGTCCACCTGTCCGCCGCCGAAGGAGACGGCGTAGAGTCCCTTTTTCACGCTGCGGATGATGTCCTCCGGCGGGGTTTCGCCATTTTCCATGAAGGTATTGGTCATGCGCGGCATGGGCGCGTGGGCGTAGGACTCGCGGCGGCCGTTGCCGGTCAGCTCCGCGCCGGTCAGGCGTGCGTTCATGCGGTCGTTGATGTAGCCCTTCAGGATGCCGTGTTCGATCAGCACGGTGCGGGTGGAGGGCACCCCCTCGTCGTCCACGTTGATGGAGCCGCGCCGTCCGGTGAGGGTGCCGTCGTCCACCACGGTGCACAGGGGGCTGGCCACCTGCTTGCCGATCATGCCGGAAAAGGCCGACACCCCCTTGCGGTTAAAGTCCGCCTCCAGCCCGTGGCCCACGGCTTCGTGCAGCAGGATGCCGGGCCAGCCGTTGCCCAGCACCACGTCCATGGTGCCGGCGGGGGCGTCCACCGCGTCCAGGTTCACCAGCGCCTGGCGGGCGGCCTCCTTGGCATAGAACTCGAAGGTGTTGTCCTCGGTGAACTGGCCGTATTCGCGCCGTCCGCCGCCGCCGTAGGTGCCGATCTGGCGGCCCTTGCCGTCCTGGGCGATGCAGCTCACGTTGAGGCGCGAAAGGGGTTGGATGTCGCCCACCACCAGCCCTTCGGAGGTGGCGATGAGCACCACCTTGTACTGGCTGGTGAAGGAGGCCATCACGTTGATGATGCGCGGATCCACGGCACGGGCCACCGCGTCGATCTTGCGCAGCAGGGCCACCTTGTCGGCCACCGCCACCTCGGTGGGAGGCTGATCCACCGGATACAGGTTGTGCGCTTTGCCCGCCTTGTTCACGCCCACCGCCGGGGCGCTGCCGCCTTCACTGCCGGCGATGGCGCGGGCGGTGCGGGCGGCCTCCTCCAGCGAGTTCAGGGAAATGTCGTCCGAGTAGGCGTAGCCGGTTTTTTCCCCCGCCACGCCGCGCACCCCGGCCCCCTGGGACAGGTTGCGGGAGGCCTTTTTGACGATGCCCTCCTCCATGCTCACGGACTCGGAGAAGGTGTATTCGAAATAGGCGTCGGCGTAGTCCACCGGGCCGCCCAGGATCTTGCCCAGAATCTGGTCCACCTTGCCGGTGGTCAACTGGTTGGCGTCGAGCAGCAGGCGGGGATCGGTAATGCGGGTCACGAAATATCTCTCGGATGAAAAAGGCGGGTTGGCGGCCGCGTGCGGCCCATCGCCTCAGTATAGGAGGGGACCCGGCAGGGGTCAACGAAGGGGTCTACGCCTCCGGGCGCGGGCCCTCGGGCGCCGGGCGGGGAGGGCGGGGAGTGTGCTTGATGTCGTCCACGTCCACCAGGTGGCCCATGCCCTCCACCTTGCGCACCAGCAGGCGAAAGCGGTGCACCTCGACCACTTCCACCATCACCCGCGGGCCCAGGGACTCGCCGTCGGTGCACGCGGCATAGCCGGTGCCGTTGAGGCGCACAATGCCGTGGTGCCGGGAACAGGTTTCGGTGACGATGCCGCGCTTGCCCACCTGATCCCGCAGTTGATCCAGCACCTTGGCGCGCCGCTGCCGTTCGCCCTGATAGCGGAAGATCATGTACACCAGCAGGCCCCCCATGGCCGCCAGTAGAAGGAGGCGAATCATGTCCCCCCTTTCCCGCTAGATGCCGAAGTAGCGCGCTTGCGGATGCAGCGTGACCACGGCGCTGGTGGAGGCTTCCGGGTGCAACTGGTCCCCTTCGCTCATCTCCACGCCGATGGCGGAACCGTTGAGCAGTTCCAGCAGCAGCTTCTGGTCGCCCAGGTTGGGGCAGGCCGGATAGCCGAAGGAGTACCGCGCGCCGCGATACCCCTGATGAATCAATTTGTGGGTGTCGCGGGCGTCGTCGGCGGCAAAGCCCATCTCGGCGCGCACCCGCTGATGCACCACCTCGGCCAGCGCCTCGGCCATTTCCACGGTGAGCCCGTGCAGGTACAGATAGTCCTGATAGCGGTCCTGGGCAAACCATTCGCGGGCCAGATCGGCGGCCTTCTGGCCCATGGTCACCAGTTGCAGCCCCACCACGTCGCGCACCCCGGAGGACACGGGGCGGAAGAAGTCCGCCAGGCACAGGCCGCCCTTTTTGGCCGACTGGCGCGGCAGCGCAAAGCGCGCCAGTTCCGCCGAGCTCTCCGGCACGTACAGCACCAGATCGTTGCCGTCGGAGTTGCACGGCCAATAGCCGTAGACCGCGCGCGGCTCCAGAATCTTCTCCTGGGCGCAGCGGCGTAGCAGATCGTGGTAGATCGGCCGCACCTTCTCCTTCACAAATTCATCGAAGCGGCCGGCGTATTCCTCGGGCACCGACTTCTTCTTAAACCCCCACTGGAACTGGTAGAGCATGGTCTCGTTGATGAACGGGGCAATGTTCTGCAACGGGATGGAGTCCAGCACGCGGGGGCCCCAGAACGGGGGTTCCGGCAGTTCGGCCCCCTGCCAGGCCACACCTGAATGGCCGGGTGCCGCCGGGGCGTCACGGAAGCGCTCTTCCAGTTCGTCCGCCAGGGTGTGCACCACGGACTCGCGGTCCGCCACCGGGGGGGAAACGTCAGTTTTGTCACTTTTTGCCTGGGCGGGGGCCTCGCCGGACATGATGGAGTCCATCAGGTGCAGGCCGTCGAAGGCGTCGCGGGCGTAGTCCACGCGGCCGCCGGGATAGGCCGTGCGGCAGTCCTCCTCCACGTACTTGCGGGTGAGGGCGGCGCCGCCCAGCAGCACCGGGGTGGTCACCCCTTCGGCGGCGAAGCGCTCCAGGTCCTCGCGCATGATCACGGTGGACTTCACCAGCAGGCCGGACAGGCCGATGGCGTCCGGCTGGTGTTCCTGCACGGCGGCCAGCACCGCGTCGGCGGGCTGCTTGATGCCCAGGTTGATGACCCGGTAGCCGTTGTTGGTGAGGATGATGTCCACCAGGTTTTTGCCGATGTCGTGCACGTCGCCCTTCACCGTGGCCAGCACCAGGGTGCCCTTGGCGCTGCCTTCGGCGCGGTCCATGTGCGGTTCCAGCAGGGCCACGGCGGCTTTCATTGTTTCGGCGGACTGGAGAACGAAGGGGAGCTGCATCTTGCCGGAGCCGAACAGTTCGCCCACCACCTTCATGCCGCCCAGCAGGATCTCGTTGATGATGTGCAGCGGCGGGTGGGTTGCGAGGGCCTCGTCGATGTCCACATCCAGGCCGTTGCGATTGCCGTCCACGATGCGCAGATGAAGGCGTTCCTCGACGGTTTTCGGGGCGGTGTCGACTTCGGCCTCCACCACTTCCCCCTCGGGGAACAGGGCCATCAGTTCCATCAGCGGGTCGTACCCGTCGGTGCGGCGGTTGTGGATCAGGTCCAGGGCGATCTTCTGCCGGGCCTCGTCGATCTTGAACAGGGGCAGGATCTTGGCCGTGTGCAGAATCGCCATGTTCATGCCCGCCTGCTGGCACTCGGCCAGGAACACGGAGTTCAACAACTGGCGCGGGCGGGGCTTGAGGCCGAACGAGATATTGGACAGGCCGAGCATGATCTGGATGGTGGGCAGGGCCTCGTGTATGGCGCGGATGCCGTTCAGGGTCTCGATGCCCAGCTCCCGGTCGTCCTCCACACCGGTGCAGATGGTGAAGGTGAGCGGGTCGATGATCAGGTCGGACTCGGGCAGGCCGTGGGTGCCGCAGGCAAAGTCGCGCAGACGGCGGGCGATTTCCAGCTTTTTGGCGGCGGTCTTGGCCATGCCGTCTTCGTCGATGGTGAGGGCCACCACCGAGGCGCCGAAGCGGCGCGCCAGTTCCAGCACGCGGGCGGGCCGTTCCTCTCCATCCTCGAAGTTGATGGAGTTGATCATGCACTTGGCGCCGGCCCGCTTGAGGGCGGTTTCGATCACCTCGGTTTCGGTGGAATCGATCATCAGCGGCGCGTCCACCCCCGACACGAAGCGGCGCATGACCTGATCCATGTCGGACGCTTCCGGGCGGCCTACATAGGCCACGCACACGTCCACCGCGTGGGACCCCTCGCGGGACTGGTCGACCCCCAACCGGGTGATGCCGTCCCAGTCCTCGGCGGCCAGCATGTCGCGGAAGGCGCGGGAACCGTTGGCGTTGGTGCGCTCGCCCACGGCGAACACGGCGTTCTCCTGGGCATAGGGCACGTAGCGATAGATGGACGATACCCCGGCCTGCGGTTCCGGGGTGCGCGGGGTCGGGGCGCGTTGGCCGATGCGGCGGGCGGTGGCCTCGATGTGCGGCGGGGTGGTGCCGCAGCACCCGCCCACGATGTTCACCCCGTCCTCTTCCACAAAGCGGCGGTGCCAGTCGGCCAGTTCATCCGGCGAAAGCGGGTAGTGGGTTTTGCCGTTCACCAGTTCCGGCAGCCCGGCGTTGGGCAGCACCGAAATCATGCAGGTGGTGTGGCGGGACAGGTATTCGATGTGCGGGGCCATCTCGCGCGGGCCGGTGGCGCAGTTGAGGCCGATCACATCCACCCCCAGCGCCTCCAGCGCGTTGACGGCGGCGGCGATTTCGGTGCCCACCAGCATGGTGCCGGTAGTCTCGAAGGTGGCCTGGGCCATGAGCAGGGGGCGGTCGTCCCCCTTGAGGCCCGCATCGTCCATGGCGCGCTTGCAGCCGTTGATGGCGGCCTTCATCTGCAACAGGTCCTGGGCGGTTTCCACCAGCAGGGCGTCCACGCCACCCTCGATGAGTCCGGCGGCCTGCTCGTGGTAACTCGCTTCCAGAATGTCGTAGGTGGTGTGTCCCAGGGTCGGCAGCTTGGTGCCGGGCCCCATGGAACCGATCACGAAGCGCGGCATGTCCGGGGTGGCGTACTTCTCGCACGCCTCGCGGGCGATGCGCGCGGCCATGACGTTGAATTCCCGCTCCCGGCCGGACAGGCCGAATTCGTCGAACACGATGCGGCTGGAACCGAAGGAGTTGGTCTCCACCGCGTGGGCTCCGGCTTTCAGATACGCCTCGTGGATCTCGCGAATCACCTCCGGGCGGGTTTCGCACAGGACTTCGGAGCAGTTCTCCTTGCCCAGAAAGTCCCGTTCCAGGTCCAGATCGTAGCCCATCAGCATGGTGCCCATGCCGCCGTCCATGATCAGGACATTGTCTTTTACAAACTGACGAATATTCATAATGTGGCGGTAAGTATAGCCGATGCCCGGAATCAGGTCAGCCGGAAACGGACGCGGAAGGGGGGACTACCCGTTTTTCAGGTTGGCTTCCAGCGCATCGAGCATGTTCAGCGAGTTCTTCGCCATCTGGCTGTCGGGGAATTCCGCCAGCGCGCGCTCCAGATACGCCCGGTATCCGGCCACGTTGCCCATTCGGGCGTGGCAGTAGGCAATGCTTATCAACGCGGCCTCCCGGTAGCTGAAGGCCGAGGCGTTGAACAGGATCAGCGCCCGGTAGCGGTCCAGCCACGGGTGGCGGGAAAAGAAGTCGTAGGCGCTTTGAAACTCGCCGATGGCCTCGGTGAACTGCTCCCGCTTGAGCCTGCCGGCGCCGCGCCGGTGGCCGCGCGCGGCCAGTTGCGGCAGGCCCAGGGGCAGGATGAGAAACAGCACCCACGGCACCGCCATCACCAGCGGGTTGTAAATGCCGTGGACCACCTTGGCATAGGCGTACAGCACCGCCCCCGCCAGCCCGGCCATCCCGCCCAGCAGCAGGCAGTTGAACAGCACCAGCGCCAGCGCCTGATAGGAGGTCTGCCGCACGGTGGGGTAACTCTTCAAGCGGCCATGCTCCGAATGATCCGCAAGGCATCGTGGGCCATCACGCTGTCGGGGAAGGACTCCAGCACCTTTCGGTACTGGGCCTCGGCCCGATCCCGATCGCCCATGCGCACGTGGCAGAGCCCGATGTTGACCTGCACGGTTTCCCGCACGCTCATGGAGGACGCCCAGAGGAAGATGGCCGCCCGGTAGCGGTCCAGCCACGGGTGGCGGACCACCAGGGCGTCCTGGGCCTCGAACGCGGCGATGGCCTCCGCATAGCGGCGGCTCCGCAGCTCCATCACTCCCTGGTGCAGGTGCCGCAGCAACCGGGAGCGAACCCCCGCGTACACCAGAAAACAGGTTCCCCACGCCGCGGCCAACGCCAGCCGGTGGGAGGGGGCGTTCAGGGCGTCCACGATGCTGAGCCCAAGCGGCACCCCGAACAGCAGGCCGATGCCGAGTCTGGCCGCACCGGAGCACTGCACCGTGCACAGCCGTGCATCGTCGGGGGTTTCGGAGCCGGGCGGATTCTCCCCGGAAAGCTGTTTTCGCCAGTGGAGCGAGAGGCGGGCAGCCGGGCTTTCGGGAAATTCCTCCAGCACCCGCCGGTAGGCCGCTTCCGCCGAGGGGCGGTCCTCCAGCAGGTCGTGGCAGTGGGCGATGTTGAGCAGGGCCGATTCGCGGGTGCTGATTCCGGACGGGTCCAGCAGCAGGGGCGCGCGCAGGCGGTCCAGCCACGGATGGCGGGAAAACCACTGGTAGCTGGCCTCGAATTCCGGAATTGCCTCCGCGAATCGCTGCTGCTCCATCAATTGCCACCCCTTCAGGTGATGGCGCAACGGCCAGGCGCGGAGCCGGCTCAACAGCCAGAACACCGTTCCGCCCACCAGAAGCACGCCCGCCACCGCAAACGCCAGTGTCCCGCCGGGCGGAACCTTGAACGCCTTTCCGGCCCATATGGTCGCCTTGCTGGCCACGCCAAGGGCCAGCCACAGGTTCAGCAGGTATCCGGCCCAGAACAGGAGCGTGCCGGGTGCCGATTTCTGATGAACGTACGGACGTTTCATGGTTCCCACCGGCTATCCCTCAGCCGGGCCGTTCCCCGCTCCGCGCAGCATGTTCAGCGCGGAAATGGCGATGCCGTTGTCCGGGTACTCCCGGTGCACATGTTCATAGATGGCGGTGGCCTCGCGCACCTTGCCCTGCTGCCCGTAACAGAAGGCCACGTTGCACAGGGCCATCTCCCGGTAGCTCATGCCCGAGATGGACAACAGCACCAGCGAGCGCCAGCGGTCGATCCACGGGTGACGTTCCATGAAGGCGTAGGCCGCCTCAAAGTGGGGGATGGCCTCGTCGAAGCGCTTTTTGCGCACCATCCGCATGCCGCGCCGGTGGTCGCGGGTGAAGATCTCCCGCGACAGCAACGCCCACAGGATCAGCCCGCCCATCAACGCCAGCACCGCATAGGGGATGTACCGGGAAGGCACCAGCCACCCCGTGGGCACACCGAGCGCCAGCAGCAGGGCGTAAAACGGCCACGCCTTGCGGCGGTTGACGGAATGGACAACGGGCACTTCCCAGGTCATCCCCTCCTATCGGCATGAAACCGGCGTTTGACCAACCCCCGCCGGAACCCTATTCTTCCCCGGTTATGCCGCAAGCCGACTCCCATACGCCGCTGGATCTGGCCCGTGAACTGATCGCGGCCCCCTCCGTCACCCCGGAGGACGCCGGATGCCAGCGCATCCTTACCGAGCGGCTGGCGCGGCTGGGGTTCGAGGTGCACGACCTGACCGAGCAGGGCATCGCCAATTTCTACGCCCGCCGGGGAACGGAAGGGCCGGTGGTCTGCTTTGCCGGGCACACCGACGTGGTGGCGCCGGGGCCGGCCGCCGACTGGGCCCACCCGCCGTTTTCGGCCACCGTGGAGGGCGGCGTTTTGTATGGCCGGGGCGCGGCGGACATGAAGGGGGCCATTGCCGCCGCCCTGTGCGCGGTGGAGCGCCGCCTGGCGGAAAACCCGGACCCCCAAGGCTCCATCGCCTTTCTGATTACCGGGGACGAGGAAGGGGACGCCGCCCACGGCACCCGCCACATGATCGAGTGGCTTGCCCAACGGGACGAGTTGCCCGACTTCTGCATCGTGGGCGAGCCGTCCTCCACCGAGGCGCTGGGTGACACCATCAAGAACGGCCGCCGTGGCTCGGTGACCGGCACCCTCACGGTGCATGGGGTGCAGGGGCACGTGGCGTTCCCGGAGCGGGCCGAAAACCCGATTCACACCAGCATGCCCGCGTTTGCGGATCTGGCCGCACACCGGTTCGACAACGGCAACGAATTTTTCCAGCCCACCCGCCTGCAAATGACCGACATCCGCGCCGGGGTGGGGGCCAGCAACGTGATCCCGGGGCATCTGTCGCTCCAGTTCAACCTGCGCTTTTCGCCCGAATCCACCCCCGAGTCCATCGACCGGCAGGTGCGCGAAATCCTGGACCGCCACGGCCTAAAGTACGACCTGGACTGGCTGCTCTCCGGCATGCCCTTCCTCACCGACCCCGGCCCGCTCACCGAGGCCATGCAGGCGGCCATTCGGGAGGTCACCGGGCGCGAGGGAAAACTGTCCACCACCGGCGGCACCTCCGACGCCCGCTTCATCGCCCCGCACGGGGTGGCGGTGGCGGAACTGGGGCTGGTGAACACCACCATCCACAAGGTGAACGAATGCACCGCCGTGGATGACTTGGAGCGGCTCAGCCAAATTTATCAGGGGGTGCTGGCCCGTTTGTGCGGTTGAACGTGACCCGTGGAAAGCTTTCGCGCTTCTTGCGGGAGCGGTGGCGATTGGCGTGCTGGTGTGGTGGCTGACGTCCGTCCGGGTTGGCTGCGAGGCGACGCCTAGCGCTTTTTCTTTTTTTTCCCCTTGGCCGCTTTTTGGGGCTTGCCCGCCTTGCTCCCCCCCTTGGGCAGGGCGTCCCCGTGCATCACCTCCACCGTGGGTGGGGTGTCCTGGTGGCGCAGCAGCATGGCGTCGGCCATGGCGAAGGCTTCGTACACCGGCGCAAAATCCGCCAGCAGTTCGTCGTCCGACGGGCCGGACTTTCCGCCTCGGATTTTTTCAAAAATCCCGCCCAGCGGCGTGTTGCCGTCCAGATATTGAAAGATGTCCGCCGTGTACCGCCGCGGCGTGAACGAGAATTTGCCCGAGGCCGTGCCCCCCTCCACCGGCACTCCCGGCTGGCGGCGCATGTGGGCGGAAAGCAGCACGTGGGTGCGCGGGTCGGGAAAGTCCACCAGAAACGGCACCATCTCCACCCCGGGCTGGGCCTTGCGGTCGGCCTCCGGCGCGGCATAGACGTGCTGGCGGGTGAGGGTGCCGGAGGTCAGTTCCGCGATGGCCCGCCGCTCCATTACCGGCAGTGTGGAAATGCGCTCCAGCAGCAGCGGGTTTTTCAGCCAGGTGGAGGGCTCCAGCGCCATGCGCTCCCGGGCCCAGGCATAATCCAGCAGGTGCAGCCCGGCCCGCTCCACAAACTCATAGGTTTCCTGCACCGTATAGGCCCGGTCCTGCTCGTGCAGGAACAGATCGAACACCCCCGCATCGCCAAAGCGCACGTGGTCGGTGATGATGTCCTCGCTGCGCTTCATCCAGTTGGAGGGCGGCAGGTTGGCCAGCACCGTGCGGGCGTTGCCGACCCGGGTGCCGATGTCCTCCTCGCCGTCGTTCACCAGCCGCATCAGTTCCTGCATCTGATACACGCCGGTGCGCCCGTAGCGGGCGTAAACCATCAGCCCCATGGCGCCCCCCGGCGCCAGCACGGCCTTCAGCGCGGATAGCCCCGCGTCGGGGTCCGCCAGGTGGTGCAGCACGCCGGTGCAGTTGATGTAGTCGAACGGCCCCGGGCACACCTCCGCCACGTCCAGAATCGAGCCGTGCACCCATTCGATGTTGGTCAGCCCGCGCACCTTGGCGCGCTTTTTCGCCACCTCGATGCTGGCGGTGCTGATGTCCAGGTGCACCACCTTCGCCTGCGGGTGGCGGGTCAACTGGGCCGCCAGATAGATGGTTCCGTCGCCGGTTCCGCCGCCGGCGATCAGGGCGGAAAAGTCGTCAAAATTGCGCCGCCCCCGATAGCAGTGGTGGTTCAGGTTGCACAGCCGCTCCGAGGTGGGGCGGATCAGGCGCGTTTTCTCCTCCGCCGGATTCCGGTGCGGGTAGGGGAGGTTCTCGTACTGGTGGCGGACGTTGGTCAGGTAGCGGGTCATGAGGGGTAGCCGGCTGCACACATGAGGGTAAATATAAAAATCTGATTATAGCCCAACCCGCCCGGTGCCCCGGCGGGAGGGGGGATTCACCCGGTTTCGTAGCCCGGATCGCCCGGTTCGTAAATAAATTCCGGGGCGGCACCCACACGTACCACGCGGGTTTCCAGACCATTTTCAGCATTTAGCTGAACAACGCGGTACCCGGGCGCTGTCCGGTCCAGTTGAAATGCTGGTGAATTGGGCGCAAATTGGATACAGGTCGAGGGGGAGGATATCGTGCGTAACCCGTTCCGGGATCCGTCGTATTCCTGATGCACGTGCCCCCACAACAGGGCGCGTGCGTTGGGAGCCGCCCCCGCCACATCCAGCAGTTCATCCCCGTTTTCCATGCCGATTTCGTCGATCCACGGCGATCCCACCGGCAGCGGCTGATGGTGCACGCAGATCAGCGCCGCATGCCTTGGGTGTGCCGCCAGCGCGCCGGACAGCCGCGCCAGTTCCCCTTTTGAGACCCGTCCCGCCACCTTTCCCGCAATGCGGCTGTTCACCAGCACCACCTGCCAGCCCCCGGCAAAGAACGAACCGTCCATGCGGATGTGCCTATCCCGCGCAAAACCGGCGCGCATGGCATCCGGATCGTCGTGATTGCCGGGCAGGGCGAAAATCCGCCCCGGCACCGCCCCCAAGGCCTCCGACAGGAGCCGGTACGATTTCACCGTTTCATCCTGTGACAGGTCCCCGGTGAGCACCCACACCGCCTCCGGGTGGCGCGCCACCGCATCCGCCACCACCCGCCGCAGGGTGTCCAGCGTGTTCACCCCCTTCAGGCAGCCGTCCGGGGCGGCGAACAGGTGGGTGTCGGTTACATGAATCAGGGTGGTCATCGCTTCCGTTCCATCGCCACCCAGAATACCGAAAAAAGTGTGCGCACGATCCTTGACATCACAGGGCTCTCCCCGATATGGTGAGCCTCACCAAACAACTTGTGATTCGCCCCCGCAGCCGAAGCGGACATGCGTTTTCCCCCAAGCGGGGCACCCAGGGAACCCCTCCCACGGATGCCCCCTCCCAAGCCCCGCCGCACCTCCAATCCATGCGGCGGGGCTTTTTGTTCGCTCGGCGAACTCCGATATCCGAATGGGTTTCCGGCAGATGGACGGGGAAGGGCCTCCACCATGCGACGGGCGTGGGGATCCCCAGGTGTTGCCCCGGCTTTTTGTTCGCCCAGCGAACTGTGATATCTGAATGGGTTTCCGGCAAATGGACGGGCAAAAGGCCTCCACCATGCGACGGACGTGGGGGTTCCCCGTTGCTGTTCGGAGGAAAACCTCGCGCAGCGAATATCGCCGTGCGCGTAGCACCGCAGTGCGCGTGGCACTTGGGTGGGGGGTTGGGCATACTGAAGGGGAGGTGTACAGGTATGCATGTGCCATGGCCAATCCTTGAAACTGCCTTCGGGTGACGTGATGCAGGTTACCGTCAACGGTGTGCCGGTCACGGTGGCGTCCGGCGCATCCCTGCTGGACGCGGCCCGGGCGGCCGGGGTGGAGCCGCCCACCCTGTGCCACATGCGCGGTCTGCCGCCGGAAGGCACCTGCCGTCTGTGCGCGGTGATGCTCGAAGGGGTCCCGCGCCCGGTTCCGGCCTGCCACACCCCGTGTGCCGAGGGTGCGCGGATCACCACCGACACCCCGGAACTGATCGCCGCGCGCCGTCAGGTGGTGGCCCTGCTGCTGGCCGATCACCCCGCACCCTGCCGCCCGCCGGGTGATCCGCGCGGGGAGTGCGAACTGGAACGGCTCGCCGCGCACATGGGCCTGCCCATCCACGGGGAGGCCGAAAACCACAGCGACCGCGCCCATCCGGCCATTGCCGTGGCCCTGTCCGCATGCGTCCAGTGCGGGCGCTGCATCCGCGCCTGCTCCGACCTCCAGGGGCACCGGGTGATCGGCTGGGACGGCCTTGGGCCGGAGCGGCGTCTGGCCTTTTCCGGCGTGCCCGCACTGGCCGAAAGTGCCTGTGTGGCGTGCGGCCAATGTGTGGCCGCGTGTCCCACCGGGGCGCTTTCCCCCAGTGCCCCGCCGATGGAGGGAATGACCGCCATCGACACCATTTGCCCCTACTGCGGCGTGGGATGCGGCATTACCTGCCACGTGGCGGAAGGGGCCATTCACGCGGTCACCAGCGAGTTGAAATATCCCGCCAATCAGGGCCGCCTGTGCGTGAAGGGGCGCTTCGGGCTGGACTTTGTGACCAGCCCGGAACGGCTCACCACCCCCCTCATGCGCAAGGATTCCGCAACCAAAACCGCCTGCGGGCGGGACGGATTTCGGGAAGCATCCTGGGATGAGGCGCTGACGCGGGTGGCCGACTCCATGCGGAACGCCGCACAACGGAACGGGGGGCGGGCCGTGGGCGGGCTGGGCTCGGCCAAATGCACCAACGAGGACAACTACCTGTTTCAAAAGTGGCTGCGCGCCGGGCTCGGCAGCCACAACGTGGACCACTGCGCGCGCCTGTGCCATTCGGCCTCCGTGTCCGCCCTGGCGGCCATGGTGGGCAGCGGCGCGGCCACCAACCCGAACACCGACTTTTTAAAGGCCGACGCCATCTTCCTGATCGGCACCAACACCCTGGAAACCCATCCGGTCATCGCCACTTTCGTCCGCCAGGCCCAGCGGGGCGGCACCCGGCTGGTGGTGGCGGACCCGCGCCGGGTGGGGCTGGCCCTGGAGGCGGACCTGCACCTGCAACAGCGCCCCGGCACCGACCCGTGGCTGGTGTCGGGCATGGCGCGGGAAGTGCTGGACGCGGGCCTTGCCGACCGGCACTTCATCGACACTCACACGGAAGGTTTTCCCGCCTATCGGGAGGGACTGCTGGCGCTGGACATGGCGGAGCTGGCCCGGGTCACCGGCGTGTCCCGCTTTGCCATGCGTCAGGCGGCGCAGGTGCTGGGCAACGCCAACACCATGCTCACCGGCTGGGGCATGGGCCTCACCCAGCACGTGGCGGGAACGGTCAACTGCGCGGCGGTGGCGGGCCTGGCCCTGCTCACCGGCAACCTGGGGCGGCCCGGCGCCGGCCTGAATCCCCTGCGCGGGCAGAGCAACGTGCAGGGTGCGTCCGATATGGGGGTGCTGCCCAACGTGCTGCCCGGTTATCAGCCGGTGGCCGACCCGCAGGCGCTCCGGAAATTTGCGGACGCCTGGGGACGCGATCTGCCCGATGCGCCGGGGCTCACCGTGGTGGAAATGATGCGCGCCGCCCGCGCGGGAGAGCTGACCGCCCTGCACGTGATGGGCGAAAACCCGGCCCTTTCGGACCCGGACCTGGGGCACGTGGCCGAGGCGCTGGAACGCCTGGAATTTCTGGTGGTGCAGGACGTGTTTTTCACCGAAACCTGCGCCTTTGCCGACGTGATCCTGCCCGCCGCATCCACCCTGGAGCGGGCCGGGTCGGTGACCAACACGGAGCGCCGGGTGCAGCCGGTGACCCCGGTTCTTCATCCGCCGGGGATGGCCCGCGCCGACGGCGATATTCTGGCCGACTTGCTCCGTAAAACCGGATTTGAACACGCCACCGGCGATCCGGCGGAGGTGATGGCCGAGATGGCGGCGCTCACGCCCCTGTACGGCGGCATGTCGGCGGAGCGGCTGCAAAAAGGCGCCCTGTGCTGGCCGTGCCCCACGGCGGATCATCCGGGCACGGAAATCCTGCACGCAAACGGCCCGGTACGGGGCCGGGCCGCCTTCCTCCCGCCCCGGCTGGTGCCCCCGGCGGAGGCGCCGGACGCGGAATTCCCGCTGCTGCTCACCACCGGACGCATTCTCACCCATTATCAAACCGGCACCCTGTCGCGCCACGCGTCGGTGCTGGATGCCCTGGTGCACGATCCGTGGGCGGAACTCCACCCGGACACCCTGCGCGAGGCGGGGCTGAAGGACGGCGCCCGCGCCGTGTTGGGCACGCGGCGGGGAACCGTGGAGGTGACCGTGCGGCAGGCGGAATCGGCCCTGCCGGGGGTGGTGTTTGTGCCGTATCACTTTGCCGAGGCGCCGGTGAACCGGCTGGTGCACGATCAACTGGATCCGGAGTCAAAAATCCCCGAATACAAGTGCGTGGCAGCGCGCATCGCGCCGCTGGCGTGAGGCGGAAAATCCGGGGAGCGGATCAGCGGCGGCCGGTGTCCGTGTGGCCGGCCTTTTCCACCTTGTCCTTTTCCTCCAGAATCTCGCCGCGAATCTTGGCTTCACAGGTGCGGCAGATGGTGGTTTCCGAATCCTTGCCGCACACCGAGCAGGTATGGGTTTCCTTGGTCATGGGCCGGCTCCTTGTAACCCCCCCACCCACTATTAAAGATAGCAAACGGGCGGGAAAGCGAAAGGTCAGCCCGCTTTCAGGTGCTGCACGTCGTTGAGGATTTCCAGCGCGTGCTGGGAGGGATCCACCCCCGGATAGACTTTGCGGATGGTGCCGGTCCCGTCCATCAGGTAGGACACCCTGCGGGCGATGCCGGGAATGGTGGATTTGGCCCGCCAGTCGCGGATGGCGTTGCCCTGCGGATCGGAAAGCAGGTCGAAGGTGAGCTGGTATTTTTCGGCAAAGGCCAGATGGGAGGGCACGTCGTCAAAGGAAACCCCGAGCACGCGCACGCCTTCGCCGGTGAGGCGGTCCAGGTGGTCCCGAAAGGCGCACGCCTCCTTGGTGCAGCCGGGGGTATCGTCCTTGGGGTAGAAGTAGAGCACCCACCAGGAACCGGCCAGGTCGGTGTTGCGGATCACCTTCCCGTGCTGGTTGGGGAGGGAGAAGGATGGCCCCTTGATGCCAACGGGAAGCAGGTCGCTTCCGGAGGCGCGGGTCAAAAACATCCCCAGCACCACCAGTGCCGCCACCCCCGCCAGAGCGATGCTCATCCCGGCGCTCACGCCCGGTTTTTCCCGTCTGCTGTCGTGCGCACGCATGAAGCCTCTCGATCCCCCGGATTGAATTGTCACCCGTGTTCGTCAAAGATGACATGAGGTATGTGGAGTGCGCAAGGGTGTTCCGCTACACCAGCTCACAGGTGCTCCGCGTACGGCGATATTTGAGGGGGGAGGATGGGAGCGCGGTTTACTGCCCTGCCGTGGGATGTCAGGCGGAGGGGATCACCAATGGCCTGCCCAGGCCCGAAGTCGAGGCAAAGGCCGTGGGCAGGAAAAATCCGGTTTAACTGGTACCCCCCAAGGGAAGGTAGAGGTGGCCCCGATTGTTTGAACAGGTTGGCCCGTTTGGATAAGTGGATTTCCTGCGGGTTTATGCTGCCTCGGGCCGGGGCAGTTGCTTGAAGTAATACTGGGCTGGGGTCATGCGGTCAAGGGC
>JAOUMB010000099.1 GCA_029881725.1 Nitrospirota bacterium | reverse complement strand
GACCGTTAAGCCCTCAAGAGCCGATGGTACTGCATGGGAAGCTATGTGGGAGAGTAGGTCACCGCCAGGATTTTCTCCAAGAAGCCCCCGCGTCGCAACAGCGCCGGGGGCTTTTTCGTGCCTGAACAACTTTATTCAGTGACCGGGGGATTGGGCTGTGAGGTCGGAGCCGGGGGGTATTTATGGCGTGGATTGGAAGCGAAGGCGCCGGTTGTGAAGTGCATTTTGACGGACCGTGCGGAAAAGGTTGAAATGTGCTGGAAAAAATATGTATGATTCACGCTCTCACAAGGTTTTTTGCCGAACGCTGTATGTTTTTCCCGATGAGGGAGGAGGTTCCATGAAAATGGTTCGCAAGGGTTGGATTGTTGCGGTAGCGGTTGCGCTGGGTGTGTTTCTGGGCGCAACCCAGGGAATTGCCGCGGATGCGGCGGCCCCTGAGGCACCGAAGCCGCCGAAGAAAATGGTGATCGACGGCACCGTTAACGGTGTTTTGCGCGTTCCGGAGCTTGCGGTGTGGAGCTGTGCCGGTGGCCAGATGGGTGGTTGCAACCTGGTCGGGCGGCTTGCCCATGGCACCCAGGTGCTGCGCTTCGAGAGCGAAAAAGCGCGTGGTCTCAAGTGGTTCCGCATCGAAGCGGGTGACGTGAAGGGGTGGGTGATCTCGGATCACCTGGCCATGCCCAAGTAGATCGCCGCGCACGAAATTAAAAAGCCCCGTCCATGGACGGGGCTTTTTTTTGCCACGGGTTCCCATTCTGTGTGGGTTGGGGGCCATCGGGAATCGTGATGTGAAGCCCCTTGCTGGCGACTATGGCTCCCCTTCGGGTGTAGTTTGCGCCTTGGGTGGAGCTTCGGATTTGCCGTTACAGCGGCCGCTGTCAGGATGCCGTGGCTGGTGTCACGCGGGGGCGGGGAGGACCCGGCGGGGTTCCCCAGTTTCGCGCTTGACGATGTGCAGGCGCGGACGAATGGCCGCCCAATGGCCACAGTTGGTGCAGCGCGGCTCCCAGAATTCCGGGGCGGCGTTGCAGTTGCGGCAGCCCCAGGGCAGGCGCGGTCCGCCGTCGCCCAGATTGACCAGCGCCTCGGTCACGTCCCCGCGGCGCAAGTTGATGCGCGCCAGCAGGTCCGACATCTCCGGAAAACGTACCACCTGATGCTCCACCTGGGACAGCACGTGCAGGGCATCGTCGATCATTTCCAGGCGGTAGTGAATGCGCGCCAGATAGTAGCGCAGGTGCAGGCTTTCCGGGTCCCGTCGCACCAGATCGGTAAAGTACTGGACCGCGTCGCGGGGCGCCTCGAGCTTCACGATGAAGAGATTTTCGATTTCCGGCAGGAAGCTCTCGTCCCGGGTCTGTTCATAGGCTTCCCGGCACAGTTCCAGCGCCTCCGCGGCGCGCCCCTCCTTGGCATACAGGCGGGAAAGGGACAGGGCCGCCGGGCCGAAGGCCGACTTGCGCGCCAGATCCCCCAGGCGGGTGCGGGCCTGATCGGTGCGGCCATCGGCCAGCAGCGCCATGGCCGCCTCGTAGCGGAAACCGGTCAGGGTGGCCGCCTCGGCGCGGGAGTCGAGCCCGTCCATCTCGGTCTGGGTGAGCCGCTCCTGCGCTGTCGCAGCCGCCTCCCAGTCTCGGTTGGCCACGTGCACCTGGCGCAGGCGGATGAGAAGGGTCTGGTTGCGGGGGTCTTCCTGAAGATACATCTCCAGATGCCGGGCGGCGTTCTCGTATGCCTCCATGGCAATGTAGTCGTCAATCAGGGCGAGCAGGTGCACCGGGTTGTCCGGTTCCAGCCGGGCGGCCAGCCGGTGCAGGGAGATGGCCTCCTTGGCGGCGCCGTGATCCCGCGCTAGATCGCCCAGTCGGGCGGTGGCGGCCACATGCTCGGGGCGCAGCTTGATCACCTTGCGGTACGCTTCGCGGGCTTTGGCCGGGCGCCCCGCAAGGCGTTCCCGCTCGCCGGCCAGGAACAGGGTGCGCACCTTGTCGGTGGTGCGTTCGTGGCGTTTTGCGTTCATTTTGCTTACAAAGGATTGAAAATCCTTGAGCAGGGTGGCCCCAACGCCAATGGCCAGGCCGAGGGTGATGGTGAGGATCAGCATCAACGCCGTTGGCAGGGTATAGGCGCGCTCTTTGGTCAGGTGGAAGGTGACCGAACCGTCGTTGACGCTGGCCAGGTAAATCCCGGCGGCGACCAGCGCCAACGCCAGAAGGAGCAGCATGCGCATGATGGAGAACCCTTTCGCTCAGGTCGGTTGCGAAAATCCGCGGAACGCCCGGAATAAAGATACACGATTTGTAGGGGGCACCCGCCCCGGAAAGGCGGTCCGAACCGGAAATCAGCCGGGCAGCAGTTCCAGATCGAGCTTCGGAGCGTCGCCCCATAGCCGTTCGAGACCATAAAAGCCGCGCGCTTCGTCCAGGAAGATATGCACCACCACGTCGCCGTAATCCATCAGGATCCAGTTGGCTTCGCCGCGCCCCTCCACGTGCAGCGGCTCGCGTCCGGCGTGGGACATGGCCTCGTCCACCGCCTCAAACAGGGCGTTCACGTGGGTGGTGGAGCCGCCGGTGATGAGCACGAAATAGTCCGCAATGCTCGTCAATTCGGTGACGTGCAGCGCGACGATGTCGGTGCCTTTTTTGCTGTCGGCGGCAGACGCGACGGTACGTGCCGCCTGTTCGGCGGAAAGTTCGGGGAGCTGGGAGGTCTGTGGTTTCTGCATGGGACGCCCCAATTATACCCGCAGCACCCCTGTTCCCACAACCGCAACGTGAGGTGGGCATTTACAGCCGGGTGCCTGGATTCAGTCCGCGCATGGGTTCCCTTTTCCCCGGTGTCCGGGTGAGGGGGTTGGCTTGGGGGCGGTGGCCATGGAGCCCGGGCCGCACCGCCGGAACGGATTCGGTGCGCGGAGCACCTGCGATTCCCGCGTTATCCTGGCGCGGGTACGTTCCAAACGGCCGGGCGAATCTGGTGCTTGTGGCGTTTCACGCGTTTATGGCCCGATGGCGGTTCGTAAAAACAACCGGTTAGGAGGCGGGCCGGGTCGGGCGTCCGGGGCCGCCGGGCGGCGCGGGCGGGGGCCAATCGTGCTACTTCGCTTCGCAAACGGCAAAGCTAAACCGTGCGCCACGGTAAACCACCGGGCATAACTGGCGGATATTGGGATGGTTTTTTCCGTTTGTGGGCGCGGTGATTTCTTTTCGCAAAAAGTCGGAGAAAAACTCAGAACCAGCTGTTTTTACGGGACAAAGCGCGTTTGTGGTTGCGAAATAAAACACGGTGACAATTAACGGTTTTCGCGTTCAAAACCGGTTGAAAATGTGGGGAAAAAGTGGATTTGTGGTGGCGTTTAGCGCCGTGGGTTTCGCATGTTCACGGTGGCCTCGGAACGGAATATCAGGGGGTTCTGAAGGCCGGTAGCACGATTTGGGTGGTTTAAACGGGGAATTTTTGGAGGAAATTCAGAACCCGCTGAAAACGTGGGAAAAATGTGGTCTTGTGGTGGGGGTGTCTTGCGAAACGAAACGCGCAAAAGGGATTGAAAACGTGGTGGTTTTTGGATTTGTTGGGGTTCGGTTCACGGTGGGTTGCACCACGGGGTTGCGGCCCAGGGGCCGTTCCGCGTTCCCCATTGGATGTCATTCCCGCGCAGGCGGGAATCCAGAGTTCGGTGCAATCCAGCCTGCTCCACCCTACCTTCCGGGCCGCACCACGGAGCCCGCACCGCCTTTGTTTATGCGGAAAGTAGCAACGATATGGGCCCCGTCATTCCCGCCTGCGCGGGAATGACGGGGTGAGGCGGGAGTGGCGCGGTGGGAGCGCACACAACCCGAATCAAGGTTCGAGGAGCACTTTGCGGCAGGCTAAGTTACCGGTGCGTTAACGGTTCGCGCGGGGCATTTTTACGGATTGGTTACCGTTTCACCCGTTTCACCCGTTTCACCCGTTTCACCCGTTTCACCCGTTTCACCCGTTCGCCCGTTCGCCCGTTCGCCCGTTCGCCCGTTCGCCCGTTCGCCCGTTCGCCCGTTCGCCCGTTCGCCCGTTCGCCCGTTCGCCCGTTCGCCCGTTCGCCCGTTCGC
>JAOUMB010000055.1 GCA_029881725.1 Nitrospirota bacterium | reverse complement strand
TGCCGCCGAATGGTTTCGACGTGGTCTCCTGCTCATGTCTCGCTCCTTCTTGAGGGGGCATCATCATGCCCCAACTGAGCAGGAAATCCACTTATCCCAGTTGTTCAGATTTCCGGGGCCACCTCTTACCCACGCCTTAAGGTGTTGTCCGACGGACGCATAAAAGACTGGAAGAATTTCCTCAGCCTCCTCGACCAGTGTCTTTGCTCCTGAAATACGGGCAGACAAGTCCCGCACCAGCGAAAACTCGAAGGCAGTTGGCATCATTGTCTCTGTTTCCAGAGAGAATCAGATCCGCAGTGCAAACGGGTTTTGTTTTTAGGGGGCAACCCCCATCCAGACAGGGAATCCGAACCCACCCGATGCCTTCACGGCGCGGCCCATCGACGATCGCCCATACGGAATGCAAGGCGGCTGGTCATTTCCACCGAAAGAGCTCCAATCAGCCCTCTACAGTCACATACCGCCGTGCGGTGCTGCGCGCACGGCGATAATTCCGGACGATCTGGTGCCGTCCCGGGGTGGAGTACGGTTTGACTCGCCAGCCATATCGCCGTGCGCGTAGCACGATTGGGGGGTCGGGAAGGACGTGGAAGAAACGGAAGAAGCGGGATGTGACCCGTGCGATTCCCCCCACCCGGTCACTCACCCCCCAATCCGGGAAAGCCCCCACAACTAAAAAAAGGGCCGACCCATACCGGGCCGGCCCTTTGATTGTCAGACGTTGACGCGGTGCGTCAGTGGGGCCGCTGCAAGGTGCAGCTGATCTCGTAGTCCAGCAGTTCGGTGATCTGCGGATCGGGACCGCACAGCAGGCACTTGGGGTTCTTTTTGTACTTCACGCGCATGAATTCCATCTCCAGCGCGTTGTACACCAGCAACTGCCCCGCCAGCGGGTTGCCCTGGCCAAGGATCAGCTTGATGGTTTCGGTGGCCTGCAAAATGCCGACGGTTCCGGCCAGCACGCCCAGGATGCCCGCCTCCTGGCAGGAGGGAACCAGATCCGCGGGGGGCGGCTCGGGGTACAGGCAGCGGTAGCACGGGTCCTGCGGCAGATGGCCGCGCAGCACCGTCACCTGGCCGTCAAAGCGGAACATGCTGCCGGATACCAGCGGCTTGCCCAGCATGAAGCAGGCGTCGTTCATCAAAAAACGGGTGGGGAAGTTGTCCGAACCGTCCATCACGATGTCGTAGTCGCGGATGATGTCCAGCACGTTGGCGCTGGTGATGCGCTCCTCGACGGTGTTGACGGTGATGTTCGGGTTGATCGCCAGCAGGGTCTCGCGGGCGGAATCCACCTTGGGGCGGCCCACATCCGGCGTGGTGTGCAACACCTGGCGCTGGAGGTTGGACAGGTCCACCACGTCCAGATCCACGATGCCCAGGGTGCCCACCCCGGCGGCGGCCAGGTACAGGGCGGCGGGCGAGCCGAGGCCCCCGGCGCCGACCATGAACACCTTGGCGTTCTTCAGTTTGAGCTGCCCCTCGCCGCCCACTTCCTTGAGGATGATGTGGCGGCTGTAGCGCTCGATTTCTTCTTCGGTAAAGTCCATCTTCAGTTGCTCCTGCCCCTGCAATACGGGGGGCTATTCGATAACGGTGCGCTCGATCGGGTCCACCTCGACGCCCATCTCGACCATGGCCTTGACGGACCCGTCGATCTGTTCGTGGGTGCCGGACAGCGACAGGTCCATGGTGCCGGTGCCTTCACGGATGTCGGCGCGGCGGATGTTGAACTCCACGTCGAAGCGCTTGGCCACCTCGCTCAGAACCGGCCGGGTGACGGCCTTGGCCGGAAAGGTCAGGTGAAAGCGCAGTTCGTGGCGGTCCATGTTTCTTATCCCCCCGCGATGGCCGGGACGATGGACACCGAGTCGCCTTCGTTCAGGGCCGTGTCCGGCCCTTTCAGAAAGCGGATGTCCTCGTCGTTGACGTAGATGTTGACGAACGGGCGGATGGACCCGGAGTCGTCACACAGGCGCTCCTTGAGGCCCGGGTGGTTCTTCTCCAGGCTTTCCACCATCTGGGCGACGGTGGCGCCATCGGCGGTGACGTCTCCCTGACCGTCGGTCAGCTTGCGCAACGGGGCGGGAATGCGAACGGTAACAGCCATATCAATCCTTCCTAACAGTATGACCGTGTCAAAACAGTCGACAAACGGTGTTATGCCTGAATGCTCAGGCGTTTGCCCTTGTCTTCCAGCTTGAATTTTTCCTCGAAGCCCGACAGGCTGGCGGAAATCTGCACCGGGGCGCCCACGTGGTCGCGCACCGCCTCCTGGGTTTTCAGGCCGTTGCCGGTGATGTAGGCCACCACCACGTCGTCCTTGTGGAAGGTGCCCGTCGCGGCCAGCTTTTTGAGGGTGCCGATGGTCACGCCGCCGGCGGTTTCGGCGAAGATGCCCTCGCACTCGGCCAGCAGCTTGATGCCTTCGACGATCTCCGGATCGGACACATGGCCCATGCGGCCGTCGGATTCGGCGGCGGTTTTGAGGGCGTAATAGCCGTCCGCCGGGTTGCCGATGGCCAGGCTCTTGGCGATGGTGTCGGGCTTGACCGGATGCACGAAGTCGCGCCCTTCGGCGAAGGCGGCGGCGATGGGGGAGCAGCCGGTGGCCTGGGCGCCGTGCATGCGGGTGGGCTTGGCGTCGATGATGCCGAGTTTGGTGAACTCGTTCAGGCCCTTCTTGATCTTGGTGTACAGGGAGCCGGAGGCCATCGGCACCACCACGTGGTCCGGCGCCTGCCAGCCCAGCTGTTCGGCGGTTTCATAGGCCAGGGTCTTGGAACCCTCGGCGTAGTAGGGGCGCACGTTGATGTTCACGAACGCCCACGGATATTCGCTGGCGATCTCGGAACACAGGCGGTTCACATCGTCGTAGTTGCCGTTTACCGCCAGCACCGTGGGGTTGTAGATCAGGTTGCCCAGGATCTTGCCCGCTTCCAGATCGGACGGGATGAACACGTAGCAGCCCAGGCCGGCCTCGGCGGCGTGGGCCGATACCGAGTTGGCCAGATTGCCGGTGGAGGCGCAGGCGACGGTTTTGAAACCGAACTCCACCGCGCGGCTGATGGCCACCGACACCACCCGGTCCTTGAAGGAGAGGGTGGGGTGGTTGACCGTGTCGTTTTTGATGTAGAGGTGGTTCAGCCCCAGCTTGCGGCCCAGGTTTTTGGCGTGCACCAGCGGGGTCATGCCCACGCTGTTGCCGACGGTGGGGATGCCCTCCACCGGCAGCAGGTCCACATAGCGCCACAAGGAGAACGGCCCGGCCTGGATCGACTCGCGAGACAGGCGGGTGCCGATCGCCTCGTAGTCGTAATCCACCTCCAGCGGGCCGAAGCAGAACTCACACACGTGGAACGCCTCGGCCTTGTACTCACTGCCGCATTCGCGGCAT
The DNA here is from genome assembly GCA_029881725.1 of Nitrospirota bacterium. Lineage (GTDB taxonomy): Bacteria > Nitrospirota > JACRHL01 > JACRHL01 > JACRHL01 > JAOUMB01. The sequence continues at coordinate 11,883 of JAOUMB010000055.1, read as the reverse complement.
TTCAGTCCTTTGATTTTTGCTGTCATTGCTACCCGTGTTGTTGTCACCCCCAGTTTGTGGTGACCCCGTAATACAAAGTGCCCCCGGGGGAGTTAAAGTGCGCAGGCGCGTTCCTCGCCATCGACCAGATCGGTGATGGTGGGGTTGTCGCCGCACACGGGACACTTGGGGTTCTTCTTCAACCGCACTTCGCGGATATCGCTCTCCAGTGCCTGATACGTCAGCAGGCGATTGGTGAGCGGGGTGCCGATGCCGAGGATCATTTTGAGAACCTCGGTGGCCTGGATGGTGCCGATGACTCCGGCCAGCACGCCGAGAACCCCGGCCTCCTGACAGGTCGGCACGATGCCCTCCGGCGGTGCTTCGTTGAACACGCACCGGTAACAGGCGGTTTTTCCCGGAATGATGGCCATGGCCTGACCGGAAAAACGCAGAATGCCCCCGTGCACCATGGGGGTGCCGGTGAGCACGGCAAGGTCGTTGATGAGGAACTTGGTGGCGAAGTTGTCGGTGCCGTCCAGGATGTAGTCGTAGCCGGCCACCAGCTCGCGGGCGTTGTGGGCCTTGAGCCGCTCGTGGTAGGTGACCACCTCCACGTCCGGGTTCATGGCGTTGACCTTGTTTTTGGCCGATTCGGCCTTGTGCACGCCCACGTCCTTGGTGTGGTGGATGACCTGCCGTTGCAGGTTGGACAGGTCCACCTGATCGTCATCGATGATGCCCAGCTTGCCGATGCCCGCGGCGGCCAGATACATGGCCGCGGGGGCGCCCAGGCCGCCGGCGCCGACGATGAAGCAGGAGGCCTGGCGGATCTTGATCTGCCCCACGCCGCCCACTTCGGGCAGGATGATGTGGCGGCTGTAGCGTTCGATTTGCTCTTCGGTGAAATCCATGTGTGTGTTCCCTTGGTTCGGGGTGCGGAGGCGGTGTGCCGAGCCCGCGCCCGAACGGCTGTTGGATGCTTCGGTTTAGATGTTGAAGTACTTTTCGATGCTGAAATAGCGCTCGCCGGTATCCGGCAGCACGGTCACCACGCGCTTGCCCGGACCCAGTTCGCGGGCCACCTTGATGGCGGCCCAGGCGTTGGCGCCGGAGGAGATGCCCACCAGCAGGCCCTCCAGACGGGCCAGCTTCTTGGCGGTGCGGTACGCCTCGTCGTCGTTGACCTTGATGATCCGGTCGATGACCTCCCGGTTCAGCACCGGGGGCACGAACCCGGCGCCGATGCCCTGGATCTTGTGCGGACCGGCATCCTCGCCGGACAGCACGGCGGAGGTTTCCGGCTCCACGGCGATCACCTGGCAGGCCGGATTGGCCTTTTTCAGGGTTTCGCCCACGCCGGTGATGGTGCCGCCGGTGCCCACGGAGGCCACGAAGGCGTCCACCTGGCCGTCGGTGGCGGCGACGATCTCCGGGCCGGTGGTGCGCCGGTGGGCTTCCGGGTTGGCCGGGTTCTCGAACTGGTTGGGCATGAAATAGTCCGGGTTGGACTCGCGGATGGTGGCCGCTTCGCGAATGGCGCCGCGCATGCCTTCCCAGGCCGGGGTCAGCACCAGCTGCGCCCCATAGGCGGACAGCAGGCTGGCCCGCTCCATGCTCATGCTTTCGGGCATCACCAGGATCAGCTTGTAGCCCTGCACCGCGGCCAGCATGGCCAAGCCGATGCCGGTGTTGCCGCTGGTGGGCTCGATGATGGTGCCGCCCGGCTTGAGCTGGCCGCTCTCCACCGCGGCACTGATCATGCCCTCGCAGATGCGGTCCTTGACCGAGCCGCCGGGGTTGAAGAATTCCACCTTGACCAGCACCTCGGCGCAGTCGGCGTCCACCAGGCGGTTGAGGCGCACCAGCGGGGTGCCGCCCACCATGTCGCCCACGTCCGGGTGAACGCGGCGTCCGGCTTCGTCGTCACTGCCCGCGCCGCCGCCCATGAAGAACATGAGCTCCAGCTTGTCGCCCTCGCTGAGCGCGGTGGCGGCAAAGGCGTCCCGGTCGAGAATGGTTCCGTTGTGTTCCACCGACACCATGCGCGGCTCGATTTCCTTCTGCGTAAGCAGGTCGGCCACGGTGGCGCCGTCGGCGGCTTGTTCCGGTTTTCCGTTGATGGTGATTCGGATCGACATGGTATTCAGCTTCGGCTCACAAACTGCAAAAAGGCACCCTCCTGGCGGGGCAGGGCCTGTCCGGCGCACCGGCCCACCGGCTGTCCGGTGCCGCCACACCCCTTCACAACGGGCTTCGATTGGCGCAAAATAATCGATAAAAATTACCAGCAAAACCCCCGGATTGTCAACCGGAATGCACCCCTGCACCGGGTTGTCCGATCGGAAATCCCGTGGTTTCCAGAAAATCCGCCCGCCAGGCCCCGTTCCGGCCCGCCCGCCGGCCCGCGCCGACCCCCCGCAGCCCCCCGCCGCGATTGACAGGCAGCGGGAAGGGGCGGTTTAATCGCGCCGGTCACAACCATTTACACGTGGGGCGCCGCATCCGGCCACGGGGGGGATTCGGCGGCGCGGGGAGCACCCCCGGCCGGGCGCCCGACGGCTTTATACAGACGGGAACCGATATTTTGACATCACATTCCGCAAACGCGGCGGGCATGAGCCCGGCCGAGAAACGCGCCGCCTTTTCGCTGGCGGGCATCTTTTCCATGCGCATGCTGGGGTTGTTCCTGGTGCTGCCGGTGTTCGCCCTGTATGCGGACACCCTGGCGGGCGCCAGCCCGGCCCTGATCGGCCTGGCGCTGGGGGCCTACGGCCTCAGCCAGGCCCTGTTGCAGGTGCCGTTCGGCATGGCCAGCGACACGCTGGGGCGCAAACCGGTGATTACCTTCGGGCTGCTGCTGTTCGGCATCGGCTCCCTGGTGTGCGCCGGGGCCGATTCCATCGACCAGATGATCTGGGGCCGCCTGTTGCAGGGCTCCGGGGCGGTGGCCGCGGCCATTACCGCCATGATTGCCGACCTCACCCGCGAGGAGCACCGCACCCGCGCCATGGCCATGCTGGGGGGCAGCATCGCCCTGTCGTTCGCGGTCAGCCTGGTGGCCGGCCCGGTGCTGGGGGCGCGCTACGGAGTGGATTTCATCTTTGAACTGGTGGCCGGTCTGGCCTTCGCCTCCATCCTGTGGCTGTGGCTGGTGGTGCCCAACCCGCCGGTGGTGAAGCACCACCGCGACATGGAGGTGACCGGCTCGGAACTGGGGCGGGTGCTGAAAGACCCCAACCTGCTGCGCCTGGATTTTGGCGTGTTCGTGCTGCACATGGCGCTCACCGGCATCTTTGTGGCGGTGCCCGGCATGCTGGTGCAGCATATGCCCGCCGCCGACCTGTGGAAGGTGTATCTGCCGGTGATCCTGCTCAGCTTCGCGATCATGGTGCCGTCCACCATCATGGCCGAGGCGAAGGGCAAGATCCGTCAGGTGATGCGCATCGGCATCGGCGTGGTGGCCGCCGGGGCGCTGGTGCTGATGGGCGCGGAAGGGGAATACTGGCCCACCGTGGGCGGCCTGTTCGTGTTCTTTGCCGGGTTCAACATGCTGGAGCCGATCCTGCCCAGCCTGGTCACCAAATTCTCCCCCGCGGGCGCCCGCGGCACCGGCAGCGGGGTGTTCAACACCTTCCAGTTTCTGGGGCCGTTCGTGGGCGGCACCGTGGGCGGCATGCTGATGCACACCGGCTCCCACGCCCTGTTCGGCTTTCTGGCCGCTGCCGCCGCCGTGTGGCTGGTGGTGGCGTGGGGCATGGTGGCCCCGGTGCCCTACAAGCAGCTGGTGGTGCCCCTGTCCCTGGCGGACGGCGCGGCGCCGGAGGCGGTGCAAAAGGCGCTGGCGGCCCTGAACGGGGTGGGCGGCGTGGCGCTGTTTGCCGACGACGGGGAACTGCACGTGCGCTTCATCTCCAGGCAGATCACCCCGGAAGCCATCTTTGACGCGGCCCGCGCCGCCGGGAGCGCCGGTGGCTGACGGCGGAGAGACGCGCCGCCCGCCGGTGGTGGCGGTGGACGGTCCCGCCGGGGCGGGCAAGAGCACCGTGTGCCGGGAGGTGGCCCGGCGCTGCGGGCTGACCTATCTGGACACCGGCGCCCTGTACCGCGCCATCGGCTACACGGCCCTGCAACGGGGCATCGACCCGCTCGACGATCACGCCATGGAAGCGCTGTGCCAGGGGCTGGACATCGAGGTGGCCACCGCCGCCGACGGCACCACGCGGGTGGTTGTGGACGGGGAGGACGTGACCACCCATCTCCGCACCCCGGAGGTTTCCCTGTCCGCCTCCCGGGTGAGCGCGCGGCCGCCGGTGCGGGCGCGCCTGCTGGATTTGCAGCGGCGCGCCGCGGCCCGGGGCGGAGTGATCGTGGACGGCCGCGACATCGGCACCGTGGTGCTGCCGGACGCCGACCTGAAGATCTTCCTCACCGCCTCCCCCGAGGAGCGCGCCCGGCGCCGCCATCAGGAACTGGCGGCCAAGGGTGACCCGGCCACCTACGAGGCCACCCTGGCCGACGTCATCGCCCGCGACGCCGCCGACAGCGGCCGCGCCATCGCACCGCTGAAGGCCGCCGCCGACGCGGTGACGATGGATACCTCGGACACCCCCTTCGAACAGGTGGTCACCCGCCTGTGCGCGCGGATCGCCGCCGCCTGAATTCCCGCCCGGCGGCGCCCGCCGCCCCGCCCCGCCCGCCGGTCTGAAACCAGTCCAGTTTCAGGCCATTCCAACCGATAAATTCCCATGGTTGCGCCCCTTTTTCAGGGCGGGCAGGCAGCGGAAGCCGGTTACACAGTCTGTACAAGTCTGAACACCCGTTTCCGGGACCGGTTCCGTCCAGGTGCCGTGGCAGCACCTGAAAGTGCGGCGTAATCAATCAATTAGGTGACAAGTGACGCCCATGGTACGGCAGTTGCTAAAGTGAGGGAGTGAGTTCCCAAGGGTGACAGAGGAATGAGAAACGACACCATGCATAACCGGCATCCCATATTCAGACCTTCCACCATGGCCAATGCGGTCCGCCGCATCGGGGGCCGGTGGAGGAACCAGCGCGGTCTCACGCTCATCGAACTGATGGTGGTGGTGGCGATCATCGGCATCCTGAGCGGGGTGGCCACCGTCAGCCATCTGAGCCACCTGCCGCACAAGCGCCTGATGGGGGCGGTCAACGAGGTCATGTCGGATATGCGCTATGCCCGCGCCCAGGCGGCCCGTGAGGGCAAGCACTATATGGTCTGCTTTTACCCCGGCACCAGCACCATGTCGGTGGCCCGGGTGGATGTGCTGCCGTTGATCAACCAGACGTGTACCGCCGCGGGCGCCACAATTATTCACACCGATAACCTTGCGGCCCGCTTTCCGGGGGTGACCTACAGCGTGGGGGATGCCACCCGGGTGTGCCCCGGCGCCACACGGAACCTTAACGCGGGATTTATGGCGGTGAATTTCGGCTGGGGACGCGCGGTATTCAACGACAAGGGCAGTTCCATAACCCTGGTGGGGGGCAATGCCCTCGACAATACCGGCGCCGTGTACCTGACCAACCGGGACGGCACGAAACCGGAAACGTTCTGCGTGCGGGTGCTGGGGGCCGTGGGCACGGTCAGGGTTTTTCAATGGTTGGGAGGCGCGTGGGTCTGACATGAACGCATACATTACATCCCGGATTCGCCGCATCTTCCAGCATGTCCGCTCGCAGAGGGGCTTCACGCTGATCGAGTTGCTGGTGACCTCCGTAATTCTGGCCATCGGCATGCTCGGCTCCGCGGGCATGGTGATGAACAGCATTTCCGGCAACGACCGGGCCAAGGACCTGACCATCGCGGTGCAACTGGCCAACGACCAGATTCAGATGGTCCGCGAAAACGTGAAGACGTTCGACGGGTTTATTGCCCTGGCACTTTCGTTTTCGACGCCGAACAAGAAAGACCCGGTCGATCCGGTCCCCGGTTTTTCCCGCTATACGACTGTTCAGTTGAATGTACCCGAACGGTGGATGCTGACGGTCACGGTCCGCATCGAGCGGAATCCCGCGGTGGGTGAAACCATCGCCGCGGGGCGCACGAAAACTCATTCCCAGACGGCAATTATCATTATTCCGCCCGATGTGCAACTTGGCTAAGGTGATGATCATGGTTCGCAATACGGTTCGCAGTCAGGTCGGGTTCACGCTCATCGAGTTGATGGTCTCCATGGCCATCGCCGGCATCGTCATGACCGGGCTGATGTCGTCCTTTATCTACCAGCACAAGTCCTACCAGACCCAGGCGGAAGTGGGGGAGATGCAGCAGACCACGCGCGCGGTGCTGGCCATGATGAAGACCGACCTGAAGGCGGCGCGTTTCGGCGCCCCCGTGGACGACAACCTGGCCGACTGGCTGACCAGCGCGGGCCCGGCGATCAACCCGCCCATGGCCACCAATCCGACCCTCGTGGACGGCGGCGATTTATGGAACGGCGGCAACGCGGTGAAGCCGGACCAGTTGACCTATCTGTGGGTCGATCCCATGGAAATGACCACCCTGGCCGCGGATGTGGCGCTGGCCAGCAGCGTCTTTACCGTTGCGAACGGGCAGGGGCAGATGTTCAGCGCCGCGCCAACGGACATCTTTTTCCTGGGCGGGTTCATCTGCGGCAACATTGCTGGCGTGGCTGGCGATACCGTCACCATCGACCTGTGCAACAACATCATCGGTGGTTGTGTTGCCGGTGGCGGTGGCGGTGGCGGTGGCGGTGGCGGTGGCAAGAAGCGGGCGAAAGGCTCCAAGGCGACCCTTGCGGCCATTAACAACCAGTTCCAGTGGACGTTTGCCGCCGGTTCCCCGGTCGGGGTGGTGCGCCAGGTGACCTATTCGGTGGGCACGGGCGGAGGCTGCCCGGCGGGGACCACCTGCCTGCTGCGCAACTCCGGCGTGCCGGGCACCACGCCGATCGTGGTGGCCTACGACGTGGAGAATTTCCAGATTGTGGATTCCTACACCGCGGCCGGTGTCCCGAATCCCATTCCCGGAACCCCCAGTTCCTATGTGGTCGCGCTGACGGTCCGGACGCCGCGCCCGGATGCCGATTTTATCGGGTCCGCGGACGGGTACCGGCGCATCACGGCGGTGGAGACGGTGACGATTCCCAACCCGGGAACCTATGTATTTTAGGGTGTGATTGAGCGTATTCGTGGAGAAAGTGTTGAGGTAACGGCAATGGACAAGGTCATTTCAATCGTGTTGGCAAGGGTGTCGTCGGCGCTGTCCGAACAGCGCGGGGCCATTCTGGTGATCGCCCTGTGGATGCTGGTGCTGATGGCGGCCATGGGGGCGACCGGGGTGATGCTTGGCACCACCGAGATGATGATCTCCGGCAACCACCGCGCCGAAACCGAGGCGGTGACCGTTGCCGAAGCGGGGCTGATGCGGTTCGTCGGGCGGGTGAACGAGAACCCCAGCTGGCCCAAGGAGCTGGTACGCACCGGGCAAACCGACAACGCCTTCTCCGCCGCCGCGTTGGCGGCCACCACGCTGCCGGGTTTCACCACCCCGCCGGACAACGTGCTGAAGGATTCCACCTTCACTCCGCGCGGCACCTACCAGGTTCGGGTGTTTCCCGACGATCCGGTGCAGCACTACTACCGGGTGGTTTCCACCGCCACCCTGCCGGGGGACAACGCCACCGAGATTTCGGTGGAGGGCATTTTGCGCACCGTCCCCTACCAGGCCTGGAGCGTGGCCTCCCTGGGGTGTTCCAACTCCAACATGCAGGCCAGCGCCGGCGGATCCTATGTGGTGGTGGGGGATATGCTGGCCTACCCGTCCCTGAACATGGGTGGCAACTCCACCTCGAAGGTGGAGGTCCAGGGCAACGTGTCGGTGATCGGCACCGTCAGCATTGCCGGAGATTCCACCGGGCCGATCATGTCGAGGATTGTCCCCACCGCGGCCGGGTCGGGAGGCAACCTGACGGCCACCGGCGGCGTGACCGTGACCAACTTGTCGGAAGTCACCAATCAGGTGATGGCCCCGGCGCTCAAGATCAACGGCACCGGGTCGGTGATCGGCAGCTTTGTGCAATCCACCCCGGTGCTCGTCAACTATTGCGCGCCCGCCAGGCTGTCACGGTCGATTCCGACCTTCGAGGCGATCGATGGGTACATCGAAACCGCCAAGCTGGATGGCCTGGTCATGGGCGGCGCCTCCGGTTGGAAGCTCACCAACAATGACATCATCGACCTGAACAAGACCCCCGGCGACAACACCACCGGGCAGGTGTTCTTTGCACCGGCCGGCTTTTCAACCACCAACAAGTGCAACCCGTGCCAATACAAGGGGCACGGGGTGATCATCACCACCGGTGCCGTCTCCTTCAGTGGTTCCCTGCTGCCGGTGGACCCCCTCACCGACCGGCTGACGATCATTGTCCGCGACGGTTCCAACGTGGGCTCCAGCGGTAGCGCGGCTACCCCCGTCGTCGTCGACATCCGGGGCGTGATCCAGGTGGGCGCCGTCAACAACCTGGGGTCGCTGAAGGTTGGCGGCAACTTCGACGTGGGTAACAACAGCAGGTTCGAGGTATACGGCTCGGTGTTCGTGCTGAAAGGCGTTACCACCAACAACAGTGGCGGCCACCTGTACATCGAATTCAGCGCCGTGGACAACTCGGCCATGTTCAGGAAGTACGAAGTCGGCCAGTGGCGCCGCTGCGCCTACAACGCGACCACCACCCGGTGCATCTGACCCACCGGGTTTGACCGATGCCGGCCCGCCCCCTGTAACCGGGGGGCGGGCTTTTTTGGGTTTACCCGGTCACCCGGTAGATGGAGCGGGTTTTGCTTTTCACCGACAGGAAGGTGGAGATCAGGGTGACCACCGCCACCGGCAGGATCATGCGGTAGTCGTGGGTGAAGTCGAAGATGATGATGGTGGCGGTGATCGGCGCGTGGGCGATGGTGCCCAGCACCGCGCCCATGCCCACCACCGCATAGGCGCCGCTGGTGGCGGTGACCGTGGGCAGCAGCTTGTGCACCAGCGCCCCGTAGGCGCCGCCGGTGACCGCCCCCATGAACAGGGCCGGGCCGAACAGGCCGCCAAACCCCCGCGAGCCCAGGGTGACGGCGGTGACGATCAGTTTCACGAACACCAGCACCAGCAGGATCTGCCACGGAAAGTCCTCGTTCAGGGTGTGGGCGATGGCCTCCACCCCGGTGCCGTAAACGTGCGGAAAAAACACCAGAAAACCGCCCACCACGGCGCCGCCGAAAATCGGCTGCATCCACTCGGGCAGGGGCATGCGGTCGAAGGCGCGGCGGGTGCCCTGCAGGGTGTTGGTGAACAGGGTGCCCACCGCCGCCACCACCAGCGCCAGCCCCAGGTAGGTGCCCACCTCCCACAGGCTCACGAAATGGTAGTCGGGCACGTGGATCACCTCCGGCCCGATGAAGGTGGTGGACACGATGGCCCCGGTGGCCGAAGCCAGAAAGATCGGGCTGGAGATGCGCAGGTGCATCTGGCTCAGCACCACCTCCATGGCGAAGGCCACCCCGCCGAACGGGCTGTTGAACACGGCGGCGATGGCGGCGGCGGCCCCGGAGCCGATCATGATCACCTTCACCTCGTCCTTCATCTCCGCCGGGATGCGGAACAGGGAGGCCACCCAGTCGCCGATCACCGCGCCCATTTCCACGCTCGGGCCCTCCTTGCCCAGGGCGCCGCCGGAGCCGATGGTGATGGACGAGGCGCCCAGCTTGAAGAACGCCGCGCGCGGGTTCAGCGGGTGTTTTTCCTGCTCGTGCAGGGTATCGATCACCTCCGCCACGCCGTACACGCGGATCGACTTGGGAATGAACGGAAACAGCAGCGCCACCAGGCAGCCCCCCGCCACCGGCAGCAGCAGCACATGCCACCACTGCATGCCCTCCGCCAGCACGATGGGGTCGCCGGAGCCGAGCAGCACCACCTGCACCGTTTCGATCATGCGGTTGAACAGCACCACGGCAAAGCCGGTGCACAGCCCCACCAGAATGGCCATGAAGGAAACCAGGATGTCCCGGTCTTCCTTGAGAATGCGCAGATAGGTCAGCATGCGGTCGGGTGCGCGCAGGGCGTCAGCGCGCAGGCTCCTCCCGTTGCTGTACGGCCAGCGAAATGTGCCCGAAATGCCGTGCCGAGCAGGTGGCCATGACCCGCTTCAGCACCGCGAACGGCACCTGGCGATCGCCCATGATGACCACCCGGCCGCGAAACTTCTGCCCCTCGGCGCGGCCCACTTCGGCGGCCTTTTCCAGATAGGCCCCCAGCGCCTCGGACAGGCCGGGAATCAGATCCCCCTCCAGGGCCAGCACCTCGTCCACGCGGGCCACCGGCTGCCCCTCCAGCAGCACCGATCCGGCGGAATCGATGGCGATCACCAGATCCCGCTTGGGGGTCTGCCTGGCCTCCGAAAACGGCAGTTTTAAATTGGAGAGCACCGGCAGCGCCTCTTCCGGGTCGCCCGCCTGCACCAGCAGGAACAGCAGCAGGATGGTGAAGATGTCCAGCAGCGCCACGATGTTCAGCCCCGGCACCCCGGCGCGGGCGCGGGCGCGGGATTCCATGCGCCGCAACGGTCCGGTGCGCTTGAGCATGGCCGTTATTCCCCCGGCTCCGGCAGGTAGTCACCCAGGCGCACGTCCGGGAACAGGGCCTGGCCGTCGGCACCGGTTCCGGCGGCCACGTCCATGGCCGCGATCAGGTCCGCATAGGGGGAGGCGGGGCGCGACAGCAGGTCGGCGGCGGCGTGTTCCGGGTGCCGCTGCTTGATGGCCGCCAGCACGTCGCGCAGGGCGGCGCCGTCGTAGGCACCGTCCGCCCCGCGCGGCACGGTCACCGGCGGCTCCTTGCCGGCCAGCACCACCACCCCGTCCGCGGCCAGCCGCAGGGACAGGGAAAAGGGGACTTCATCGGTGGGTGGCGGCGGGGGCGGCGCGGGGGTGACCGCGTCCGGCGGCAGGGGGGCGGGCACGTCGATGGCCAGCACCGCCTGCCGGGTAAACACCGCGGTGGTGAGCAGAAACGGCACCAGCACCACCATCAGGTTGAGGAAGGCGGTGATGTTCAGGTCCGATTCCGGTTCCAGCCGGGAACGGCGCCGGTGGCCGTGGCGGCGCGGCTTCATGCTATCCGCCCGCCCGGTGCATGGCCGAGAGGCGGTTGATGAGCTTGAAGCTGAAGCGGTCCAGGGTGTCCACCAGCACGTTGGTGCGGGCGTGCAGGGCCGAATACAGCAGCATCAGCGGAATGGCGGTGATCAGGCCGAAGGCGGTGGTATTCATGGCGGTGCTGATGCCCTGGGAGAGCAGCGCCGCCTTTTGCGACGGGTCCGCCACGGCGACACTGGTGAACGCCTTGATCAACCCCATGATGGTGCCCAGCAGGCCCACCAGGGTGGCCACGTTGGCCAGGGTCGGCAGGTAGTGCAGGCGGGCCTCCAGGCGCGGCATGATCTCCATCATGGATTCCTCCACCGCGTTTTCCACGTCCTCCCGGTCGGCGGCGCGGGCCATGGCGTCCACCCCGGAGTGCAGCACGTGGTGCAGCGGGCTCCTGCCCTGGGCCAGCAGGTCGCGGGCCGCCTCCACCCGGCCTCCGTCCAGATGGCCGCTCACGTCGCCCCACAGGCGCGCGCCGTTCACCCCGCTTTTGACAAGCATCAGCCACCGGTCGAGCACGATGGCGGTGCCCAGGGCCAGGATGAACAGAATGAAATACATGAACACGCCGCCGGACTGGAAAAAGGCGATCAGGTGGTTCATGGGCGTCAGGATCCTTTCTTGCCGGGGCGGGATTTGCCGAGGGTGTCGATCCACGATCGCACCCGTTCGGCGTGCTCGCCGCCCCCATCTACATAGACCCGGTAGGCTGCACGCGCCTTGTCC
>JAOUMB010000015.1 GCA_029881725.1 Nitrospirota bacterium | reverse complement strand
TCACCAAAACCTGGGCCATGGCGGCGGCGGCGGTGCTGTCCATCACCGTGGTGCCGCTGCTGATGGGGTATTTCATTCGCGGACGGATTCCGGCGGAGGAGGCCAACCCCATCAACCGGGCGCTGCAAACGGTCCACCATCCCCTGCTGGGGCTGGCCCTGCGCTACCGGGGGATTACCCTGGGGCTGGCCCTGCTGCTGGCGGTCACCGCCGTCTGGCCGGTGCTTCGCACGGGCACCGAGTTCATGCCGCCGCTGGACGAGGGCGACATCCTGTACATGCCCACCACCTTTCCCGGCATCTCCATCACCAAGGCGCGGGAACTGTTGCAGCAGACCGATCGGGTGCTGGCCTCGTTTCCCGAGGTGAGGAGCGTGTTTGGCAAGGTGGGGCGGGCCGATTCCGCCACCGATCCGGCGCCGCTTTCCATGCTGGAAACCACCGTCCGCCTGAAACCCCGGGAGGAGTGGCCCGATCCCTCCAAAACCACCGCCGAACTGATGCGCGAGATGGACCGGGAGATCGTGTTTCCCGGCGTGGCCAACGCCTGGACCATGCCCATCAAGACCCGCATCGACATGCTTTCCACCGGCATCAAGACCCCGGTGGGGATCAAGGTGAGCGGCCCGAGCCTGACCGAACTGGAGCGGATCGCGGGGGACATCGAGCGGTCGCTCAAAGAACTGCCGGATACCCTTTCGGCCTTCGGCGATCGGACTGCGGGAGGGTATTATTTCGATTTCAACATCATCCGCGAGGAGGCGGCCCGCTACGGGCTGACCGTGGGCGACGTGCAGGACGTGATCAGCACCGCCGTGGGCGGCATGAACGTGACCTACACGGTAGAGGGGCTGGAGCGCTACCCGGTCAACCTGCGCTATCCGCGTGAACTGCGCGACGACCCGCAGCGCCTCAGCCGGGTGCTGATCCCGACCCCCACCGGGGTGCAGATTCCCCTCGACCAGGTGGCCGACATCAAGGTGCGGCGAGGGCCTCCGGGCATCAAGAGTGAAAACGCGCGTCCCAATGCGTGGGTGTACGTGGACATCAGCACCTCCGACATCGGCGGTTACGTGGCCCGCGCCAAACAGGTGGTGGCGGAACAGGTGCACATGCCCCCCGGCTACACGGTGATCTGGTCCGGCCAGTTCGAATACATGGAACGCGCCGCCAAGCGGCTCCAGATGGTGGTGCCGCTTACCCTGCTACTGATATTCCTGCTGCTCTACCTGCATTTTAAAAACCCGGTGGAGCCACTGGTGGTGATGCTCTGCGTGCCGTTTGCCCTGGTGGGCGGCATGTGGCTGGTCTACCTGCTGGGGTACAACCTGTCGGTGGCGGTGGCGGTGGGGTTCATCGCCCTGGCCGGGGTATCGGTGGAGATCGGGGTGCTGGTGCTCACCTTCATCGATCACGAGGTGGAGCGCATGCGCACGGCCCACGGAGGGCCCCTGTCCACTGCACAGATCGTCCAGGCGGCGCACACCGGCACCGCCCAGCGAGTGCGTCCCATTGCCATGACCGCCACCGCGGTGATCGCGGGCCTGTTGCCCATCATGTGGGGGGGCGGAACCGGTTCTGACGTGATGCGCCGCATTGCCGCGCCCATGGTGGGCGGCATGTTCACCACCACGGTGCTGTGCCTGGTGGTGCTGCCGGTGGTCTATGGCCTGGTGCTGGAGGTGCGCGAACGGCGGCTGCGGAAACCTTGAGCCAAGCGAACCATACCATCTACACTGCCCCGATTGTCGCAAGCCACACCGCGGGGCAGAGGAGGGAAACATGAAAGCCACAATCTGGCTGGTGCTGCTGTCCGCCTTGCTGGCGCCGGTACCGGCCACCGCCATCACCCTGGAAGCCGCCGACTCGCGGGTCAGCATCCTGGGCTACATGGACCTGCAATACAGCTTCATGGAGCGATTGCCCACCTGTTCCACCGGGTGTCCAACGATCACCTCGACCCCGGTGGTCTCGTCCCTCGACTCGTCGCGCGCCAACCTGATTTTGCGGGTGGACCGGGAGCAGATGCGGGCGGCGGTCAACCTGTTTTCGGGTAACGGCTACCAGTCGGACGGCTCCGGTTCCCAGGGACGGTTCGAGGTCATGGAGGCCTATGGCGAATACCGCCACGGTCCGGGGCTGATCCTGCGTGGCGGCACCTTCCTGGCGCCGTTCGGCATCTACAACGAGATCCGCTACGCCATCTCCCTGTTCGCTCCGGTGGTGCTGTCCACCGCCTATGAGCCGCTGCCCGACTACGCCGCCTCGGGTGGACTGCCGCATCTGGTTCCCGATGCCGCCAACGGGATGGTGAGCGGCGCGCTGGGCGCCGGAGCGCTGGATTACGCCCTCTATGTGGGCTCCGGAGAACGGCAGGCCAGCGGCATGGATGAAAACCGCGACAAGGCGGTGGGCGGGCGCCTGCAATGGCACCCGTCAAAATCGCTGAGCCTGGGTGCTTCCGCCTACACCGCCAACGACGATCCCCTTGGGACCACCATTCACGGCCGCCGCCGGCACGGCATGCTGAGCCTGGACTGGCACCCGGGCAATACCACCGTGCAGTGGGAATATTTGCGGGTGACCTGCGCGGCCGACACGGTAAATGCCCACAGCCAATACCTGCGCGTGAGCCACCGGATCGGGCGGGTCACGCCGTTCGTCGGGTACGATCACTTCCAGGACAGGCCCAACCCCCTGTATGCGGACGGCATGGCCCGCTGGTCCGCCGGAACCGGGATCGAGGTGAGTCCCAATGTCTACCTGAAGGCCGAATACCACTACCATCATTTCGAGACCGCCGCAGTGGCCGCTGCCGGGCTGGACCGGGCGCAGATGGTGCGACTCGCGGCCATCGTGGTGTTTTGATGTGGCACTTCCCGAAAAGTCCCTGGAGAAACCGGGTGCGGGTTGCCGCCGCCGGCGTGTTGCTGGGAATGCTGGCCGGTACCGTGGTGGTGTCCGCTGGCGCGCGGGCGGAAGATGCCTCCGAGCCGATCGTGGTCATTGCCAACCCGGTATTCGGGAACATCGAGCTGACCCGGTCGTTGGTGCGCGATGCCTACCTGGGCGAATTGCGCTATCTGGGGAATATCGCCATCGCACCGATCTCCCTGCACGAACGTCATCCGGTGGCCCAGGCGTTTCTGGACGAGGTGATGGGCATGAGTGAAAACCAGTTCAAGAGCTGGTGGATCAAGCGCATCTTTCGCCACGGGGACGTGCCGCCCATGCGGGTGATGGATAGCGCCGAGATGATTGCCCGGGTGCTGGCGACGCCGGGCGGCATGGGCTACCTCTCTCAGTCGGAGCTGCCGCCGGGTGTGCCGCTCACGGTGGTGTGGCGCTTCACCCCGCAACCGGCCACCCCCTGAGGCCGGATTCCCGGATTGGTTGAGCAACTCCCCGGCGTACCGTATCATCGGCCCATGGCAAAAACGAAGGCGAAGGCCGAGTTCTCCCGCTACCTGCAGGCGAACGGTCTGAGAAGTTCAACCCAGCGCGACCTGATCCTGGATGCATTCCTGTCCATGCCGCCCCACCTGACGGCGGAGGAGTTGCATCGCAAGGTGGCGCGTACCGATGGCGGCATCGGCCTGTCGACGGTGTATCGCGCCCTGCGGCTGTTCTGCGACGCAGGGCTGGCCAAGCAGCGTCATTTTCAGGAGGGGCGCAGTTGTTTCGAGCAGGCGGTGGGGGGGGATCACCACGATCACCTGATCTGCGAGGGATGCGGCCGGATCGTTGAATTCGAGTGTCAGGAGATCGAGGATCTTCAGGAGCAAGTGGCCCGCCGCCACGGCTTCCACCTCACCCGCCACCGGCTGGAGCTGTTCGGCCGTTGCCCCGATTGCGCGGACAACGGCGACGTCTGAGTTCCCCGGGGCGTCAGCCCAGCGCCATCAGCGCTTCCTGCAATTCGCCCCGGGCATGGGTGTTGCCGGTGCGGTCGGCGGCGGCCAGTCCGTCCATATAAACCTTGCGGGCGTCCTCGGGGCGGCCCACCGTCTCCAGCGCCTTGCCCCCGTGGAAATAGGCCGCCACGTAATCGGCATCGCGGCGGATGACCTCGGCAAAGGTTTCGGTGGCTTCCTCGAACCGGCCCAGCTTGAGTTGCTCCTGGGCGATCACGTAGCGGGCAAAGCTGTTGTTCGGATCCTTGTCGAGAAATGCCTGAAACTGTTCGATGCGGCTTTGGGTCATGCGCCTGTCCTCGCTTGGGGTAAGTCTCCATTGTCCACCGGGCCGGCCCTGCTGGACAATCCCCCCCGGCGTCCCTGGTGGTGGATCCGATTGACGGGACCGCGCCCGCATCCTATGATTACGATCTTTTTTTTGTGCCAGGGGAAACGCCTGTGAGCGAGTTGAACTACAAGGGTGCCGGGGTGGATATCGACGCGGGCAATGCCCTGGTGGAGCGAATCAAGCCGCTTGCCAAGGCCACCGCGATCCCCGGTGTGCTGTCCGGGCTGGGCGGCTTTGGCGGCCTGTTCGGGCTGGATACCGCGGGCATGACCGAGCCGGTGCTGGTGTCCGGCACCGACGGGGTGGGCACCAAACTGAAAATCGCCTTCGGCCTGAACCGGCACGACACGGTGGGCATCGACCTGGTGGCCATGTGCGTCAACGACATTGTGGTGACCGGCGCCAGGCCCTTGTTCTTTCTGGATTATTTTGCCACCGGCAGGCTGAGCGTGGATTCCGCCGCCAACGTGGTGGCGGGCATCGCCGAAGGGTGCAAGCAGGCGGGTTGTGCCCTGCTGGGGGGCGAAACCGCCGAAATGCCCGGCTTCTACCCGGAAGGGGAATACGACCTGGCCGGGTTTTCCGTGGGTGTGGTGGACCGGCCCAAAATCATTGACGGCAGCCGCGTGCGGGCGGGCGACGCCATCGTCGGCATCGGTTCCTCCGGGCTGCACAGCAACGGCTACTCCCTGGCCCGCAAGGTGTTTATGGAGCACGCGGGCATGGCTCTCACCGATGCCCTGGACGGGGATGGGCGCAGCCTGGGCGAGGCGTTGCTCACCCCCACGCGCATTTACGTGAAGCCGGTACTGGCGCTGATCGAATCGTTTGAGGTGCATGCCCTGGCCCATATCACCGGCGGCGGCTTGACCGAAAACCTGCCGCGGGTGCTGCCGGAAGGCTGCGGCGCGCACATCGACGCGGGCAGTTGGCCCGTGCCCCCGGTATTTACCGAACTGGAACGGCTGGGCGGAGTCGCGCGGGACGAGATGCTACGCACCTTCAACATGGGCATCGGCATGTGCGTGGTGGTGCCTGAATCCCAGGCGGGAGCCGTGGTGAACGCCCTGACCGGACTGGGCGAGCGGGCTCAGGTGATCGGCCGCATTGTGGCCGGGAATCCGGAGGTGACCTATGTCTGAGTGCGTGATCGGCATTCTGGCGAGTGGGCGCGGCTCCAACATGAAGGCCCTGCTGGCCGCCTGTGCCAGTGGCGAAATTCCGGCCCGGGTGGCGGTGGTGCTGTCCGACAAGGAACAGGCCGGGGCGCTGGCCACCGCCCGCGCCCAGGGAGTCGACGCGGTGTGGCTGAACCCCAAGGACCACGGCACCCGCGAAGCCTATGACCGGGCGCTGGTGGCGGAGTTGCGGGCCCGGGGCGTCACCCTGGTGTGCCTGGCCGGATACATGAAGCTGGTCTCCAAGGCGTTTATCGAGCCGTTCCAGAACCGCATTCTCAACATCCACCCCTCCCTGTTGCCGTCCTTTCCGGGCCTGAACGCCCAGCAGCAGGCGCTGGATTACGGCGTCAAGCTGGCCGGTTGCACCGTGCACCTTGTGGAACTGGCCATGGACGCCGGGCCCATCGTGATGCAGACGGCGGTGCCGGTGGAAGACAACGACACCGGTGACACCCTGTCGGCGCGGGTGCTGGAACAGGAGCACCGGTTGTATGTGGCGGCGGTCAAGGCGTTTGCCGAAGGGCGCGTTACCGTGGACGGTCGCCGGGTATCCGTCCGCCCCTGAAATCGGCCAAAAAACCCCTAAAGTGATAAAGCTTTAGGCTGTTCAGGCCGAAGGGAACGTGATGAAGTGTCCCAATTGCAGCCTGCCTCAGCCGGATGGCCCCGCCTGCGTGCGCTGTCAGACCCCGTTGGGTCGGTTCGCGGAGGAAATCCGCCGTGCCGATGGGGGCATGTCGGCGCCGCTGGAGAAAAGCGGCGGGCTGAACGTGCCGCCGCCGGAGTCGGTGGTGGGCGCCATCGACCAGTTGGAACTGGGGGGAGGCGCCAAACCGGCCACCGCCACGGCCACCCAGGCGCCGCCCGCACCACCGCCACCCGCGGTATCAGCGCCACCTGCGGCATCAGCGCCCCCCGCGGCAAAGACCCCGTTGCCCCCGGCCAGCCCCACCCCTTCGCCCACCGCCGGACAGAATCAGGCAGTGCTGAAGAGCGCCACGCCGGTGGCCGCCCCGGCCGCCAAACCCGCGGCCATCGAAACCGTATCCAAGCCGGAAAAACCCGCGCCGCCTTCCGCTGCCGCCATGTCCATGCCGGTCACCACCGGACAGGAAATACCGGGGCGTCACATGCTCAAGGTGGTGGGGGTGGTTTCCAGTCAGGTGCTGGTGCGGGTGGGCAACGACCCATTGCCCACCGGCGGCACGGTGCAAACCCTGGCCGGGACCGATGCGGGCAATCACATGCAACAGGGGGTGGAGCAGGCCTTTATGGCATTGCGTGCCCAGGCGGCCAAAATTTCCGGGGATGCGGTGGTGGCCACCCAGGTAAGCTATTGCGCCGGAGTGGGTGGCGGCATGCTGATCGCCGTGACCGGCACCGCCGTCAAGCTGGCCCCGTCCGGCTGACCTGAATCGGGGGGTTACCCCTCCTCACTCTCCAGCAACCGCTCCGCGTCCAGCGCCGCCATGCAACCGGTGCCCGCGGCGGATACCGCCTGGCGGTAGACCGGGTCGGCCACGTCCCCGGCGGCGAACACGCCGGTCACGTTGGTGCGGGTGGAGCCGGGCTGGGTGATCAGGTAGCCGGTGTCCGCCATATCCAGTTGCCCCTTGAACACCCCGGTGTTGGGGGAGTGGCCGATGGCCATGAACAGCCCCTCGGTGTCGTGGTCGGACAGATCTCCGCTCGTGGTGTCCTTCAGGCGCACGCCGCTGATGGCCTGATCGCCGAGCACGTCCACCACCACCTTGTTCCACAAAAAATCGATTTTGGGGTGGTTCAGCGCCTTGTCGGCCATGATCTTGGAGGCACGCAGTTCGTCACGCCGGTGGATCACCGTCACCTGGCTGGCAAAACGGGTGAGGAACAGGGCTTCCTCCATGGCGGTGTCGCCGCCACCCACCACCATGATGCGTTTTCCCTTGAAGAAGAAGCCGTCGCAGGTGGCGCAGGCGGATACTCCGGCCCCCATCAGGCGGCTTTCGTTTTCCAGTCCCATCAGGCGGGCGGTGGCGCCGGTGGCGACGATCAGGGTCTTGCAACGGACCTCGGTGCCGTCCACATCCAGAGTGAAGGGACGCTTGGAGAGGTCCACGCCGGTGACGGTGCCGGTCATGAATTCGGTGCCGAAGCGTTCCGCCTGCTGGCGGGTGCGCAGGATCAACTCCGGTCCCTCGATGCCCTCGGGAAAGCCGGGGAAGTTTTCCACGTCGGTGGTGATGGTGAGCTGCCCGCCGGCCTGGGGGCCTTCGATGATCAGCGGCTCCAGATTGGCGCGGGCCGCGTAGATGGCCGCCGTCAAACCGGCGGGGCCGGATCCCAGAATCACCACGTTACGGGTCATTGTCTCCCCCCTTGCATATCCAGAAGCTAGGTTTCGGTCGCCTTGCCGCCCGGTTCCAGCACCCCGCGGATCATTTCCTTCAGGCCGTCCAGGCGGGCGCTCTTTACAAAATAGCCGTCGGCGCTCCAGGCGCCGAAATCGTGCTTGTAGTCGCTGTATGCGCTGCACAGGATCACCGGCAGGGCGGGGTATTTGCGCTTGGCCCGTTGCAGCACCTTGATGCCGTCGATTCCGGGCATGCGGATATCCAGAATGACCAGATCGGGAGGGCCTTCCTCCAGCGCATCCAGCACCGACTCGCCGTTGGGGAAGGTGGTGACCACATACCCTTCGTCGGTGAGTTCCTCACTCAGAAAAAGGCGGATGCTCTCCTCGTCATCAACCACAAAAATGGATTGGTTCTCCATCCCTATACCCTACCCTGTAATCCGTCGTTTGTGCAACGGAGTCAGGGACGGAAGCCGCTTGTAAAGGGCCGCATACGCGGCGGCGCTGGCGTCCCAGGAACTGTCCCGTCGCATGCCGTTTTGTTGCAATGCGCGAAATTCCTTTTTGTCCTTCCACACCGACAGGGCGCGGTCGATGGCCGACAGCAGCGCCTCCGGGCGGGCCTCCTGAAATACGAACCCGGTGGCCGTGTCCGGGTCGCTTTCCCACGCGGTCACGGTATCGGCCAGTCCCCCCACCCGGTGCACCACCGGTGGTGCACCGTAACGCATGGCAATCAACTGGGCCAACCCGCACGGCTCGAAGCGGGACGGCATCACAAACAGGTCGGAGCCACCGTAAATGCGCCGGGCCAGGGGTTCATCGAAACCAGTCGCCAGGCCCACCCGCCCCGGGTGGTCGTGGGCCGCCTGCCGCAGCCGGTCCACCATGTGTGGATCGCCGCTTCCCAGCAGTGCCAGTTGCACCCCCCGCGCCATCAGGTCGGGGAGGATGCCCAGCAGCAGATCAAGCCCCTTCTGTTCCGTCACCCGACCCACAAAGCCGATCAGGGGATCGTCGCCGGTGTCGAGGCCGAGGGCCTTTTGCACCGCCTCCCGGTTGGCCACCCGGCCGGAGGTATTGTCCGCGGAGAAGGGCGCCGCCAGATGCGGATCCGTGTGCGGGTCCCACTCGCAAGTGTCGATGCCGTTGACGATGCCGGTCAGGTGTTCGTCCCGCACCCGCAGTACCCCGTCCAGGCCCCACCCGTTTTCCGGCTCGCGGATCTCGCGGGCATAGGTGGGGCTGACGGTGGTCACGCTGTCCGCGAACAGAATGCCACCCTTCAGGAAATTGACCCCCCCATGGAACTCCAGCCCCTCGATCCCCAGCACCCGGGGCGGCAGGCCGAGCACGTTCACGGCGGTGATGTCGAAATTTCCCTGATAGGCCATGTTGTGGATGGTCAGCACCGTGCGGGTGTGTTCCAGCGGCGCTGCGCCGTCGGCGGTTTCCTTCAGGTACACCGGTACCAGCGCCGCCTGCCAGTCGTGCACGTGGATCACATCGGGAATCAGGTGGTGGGCGCGGCACAGGGCGGGGATGGCGCGGGAGAAAAAGGCGAAGCGCTCCGCGTTGTCCGGATCCTCGCCACCGGGGGGACCATACAGGTGGCCCCGGTCGAAGTATTCCGCCTGTTCGATAAAGAATACGTCGCCCCACGGCCGTTCGCTGCGCCAGGCCTGGGCCTTGACCACCCGGTGCCCCAGTTCCACCTTGAACGGCTGGCCGTGGGGAAGGGCCCCGGCGGCCTCGCGGTCGATCAGGTTGTACAGCGGCAGCACGGCGGTCACCCGCAGGCCCAGGGCCGACAGGGCCTGCGGCAGGGCGCCGGTCACGTCCGCCAGCCCGCCGGTCTTGATGAATGGCACCATTTCCGAGGTGGCGATCAGGACATGCATGGCCGGCCCTTAAAACTCGCGGTCCACGCGGGCCTCGCGCAGGAAGCGGGTGGCCTCCTCCGGCGGCGTGGGGTTGATGTAAAATCCGGACCCCCACTCGAACCCGGCCACCTTGGTGAGCTTGGGGATCACCTCCATGTGCCAGTGGTAGTACTCGTTGGGCCCTTCCTGCAACGGGGTGGTGTGCAGCATGTAGTTGAAGGGCGGATTTCCCAGCACCCGGTCCAGACGTTGCAGCAGGTTTTTCAGAATCCGCGCCAGGGCGTGGGACTGGGCGGCGTCCAGGGTTTCGAAGGACGACTGATGTTTTTTGGGCAGAATCCAGGTTTCGAACGGAAAGCGGGCGGCGTAGGGGGAGACCACCACGAACTCCTCGTTTTCGAGCACCACGCGGGTGCCCTCTTTCATCTCCTGGCGCAGGATGTCGCAGAAGATGCACCGCTCCTTGTATTCGAAGTGGCGGCGCGCCCCGACCAGTTCCTCGTGCACCCGCTTGGGCACCACCGGCAGGGCGATGAGCTGGGAATGGGGGTGCTCCAGGCTGGCCCCGGCGGCCTCGCCCTGGTTTTTGAAGATCAGCACGTAGCGGAAGCGGAAGTCGCGCTTCAGGTCCACATAGCGTTCGTGATAGGCCTGAATCAGGCGGCTGATGCGCTCCACGCTCAGGTAGCCCAGCGGCGTGTTGTGCTCCGGGCTTTCGATGATCACCTCGTGGGCGCCCAGGCCGTTCATGCGGTCGTACATGCCGTCGCCCATGCGGTCCAGATCGCCCTCCACACCGAGCACGGGGAACTTGTTGGGAATCACCCGCAGGTCCCAGCCCCCGTCGTCGGTCTTCACGCGCAGGATTTCGGGCGGGGTGGTGTGTTCATTGCCCGGACACAGGGGGCAGAAGGCGTTTTCGGAGCGCGGGGGGGGCGTTTCGAAATCGGTGGGGCGGCGGCCCCGCTCGCTGGCGATGATCACCCATCGGGAAGTGACGGGATCCTGTCGGAATTCAGGCACGGCTCTCTCCTGTCCCCTTGGTGCCGCTGGCGATGCCAAGCTGACGTATCTTTTTAGAAAGATTACTACGTTCCACGCCGAGACGCTCGGCCGTGCGGGAGATATTTCCGTCGCAGGCGGCCAGCACCCGGCGGATATGCTCCGCCTCGAAGGCCTCCCGTGCGTCCTTGAGCGTCAGGGCGTCCAGGTCCGGCATGGCCTCCAACCCGGCTCCCCCCTGGGGCGCCAGTTCCGGTGGCAGGTCGGCGGCGGTCACGGTGGCGCCGCGGGCCATGATCAGCATCCGTTCCACGGTGTTTTTCAGTTCACGCACGTTACCCGGCCACGGCAGGCGGGCAAAGATGTCCAGCACCGGGTCGGAAAACGTCTTTTTCGGCAGCCCCTGCTCCGCCGCCGCCAGTTCGGTGAAGTGGCGCACCAGACCGGGGATGTCTCCGGCCCGTTCCCGCAGGGGCGGTACCCGGATCGGCACCACGTTGAGGCGGTAGAACAGGTCCTCCCGGAAGCGGCCCGCCGCCACGTCGGCCTTCAGGTCCCGGTTGGTGGCGGCGATGACCCACACATCCACCTGCCGCGGGGTGACTCCGCCCAGACGTTGGAAGCGGCCTTCCTGAAGCACCCGCAGCACCCGGGCCTGGGTGGCCAGGGTCATGTCGCCCACCTCGTCCAGGAACAGGGCGCCGCCGTCGGCCAGTTCGAACATGCCCGGTTTGGAACTGTCGGCGCTGGAGAAGGCCCCCTTTTCGTAGCCGAACAGCTCGCTTTCAATCAGGTTTTCCGGCAGGGCGGCGCAGTTGATCTCCACCAGCGGCTGGTCCCGGCGCGGGCTCTGGGCGTGCAGGGCGCGGGCCACCAGTTCCTTGCCGCTGCCGTTCTCGCCGGTAATCAGCACCCGGGCGCAGGTTCCGGCGACCCGCCCGATGTCGTCCCGCAGGCGCGCCAGGGGCGGGGCGTCGCCCACCATCTGCCAGCGCCGCTCCACCTGCTGCTTGAGGCGTACGTTCTCCGCCGTCAGGCGCGACTCCTTGAGCGCGTGCTCCACGGTAAGGGTGACCCGGTCCAGGGACAGGGGTTTTTCCAGGTAGTCATAGGCGCCCAGCTTGAGGGCCGAGACGGCGGTTTCGATGGTGCCGTGGCCGCTCATCATCACCACCGGCAGGTGCGGCAGATCCTGTTTGAGCTGCTTCAGCACGGCGATGCCGTCCATGCCCTCCATCCAGATGTCCAGCAGCACCAGCGACGTATCGCCACGGGCGGCCAGTTTCAGCCCCTCCCGGCCGTCCGCCGCCACCACCGCCGTGTATCCCTCGTCCTCCAGAATCCCGGACAGGGACCGGCGGATGCCCGCCTCGTCGTCGATGATCAGAACGGTGGCCGGGGTGCTCACGGCTAGGCGTCGGAGGCGGGGGTTGCGGGCAGCTTTTTGCGCCGGAAAAGGGACAGCAGGCCGCCGCCTTCCCCTTCGTCGCCGGAGCCCCCGGAGGTGCCCTCCAGGGCCGCCTGCAACGCGGGAAGGGCCTTTTCCATGGCCCGTTCCCCCTCGTGGATGCAGAACTCCGCCCGGTCGAAGGAGGCCCAGTGCAGATGCCCCACCCGGGGGCGCACCACCACGTCGGCGGCCGCCAGTTGCAGGTTGCACAGCAGCCGCCCGGTGACGTTGTTGGCGCGGATCAGCAGTTCCAGGCCGTTTTTCAGTTTCTCCACCGGCTCGTGGGTGAACTCCTCGGAGATGTCCACCCCGATCACGATGTCCGCCCCCAGGTCACGGGCGGGCTGGCACGGCACCCGGTGCGCCCAGCCACCATCCACCATGTAGCGGCCCTGATACAGCACCGGCGGAAACACACCCGGAATGGCGCTGCTGCCATACACCGCCGGGCGCAGGGGGCCGTCGTCGATGACCATTTCCGCCCCGTGGCTGATGTCGGTGGTGACACAGGCGAACGGGATACGGGTCTCGTGAAACTCGATGGGGGGGATCAGGTCGTCGATGATGGAGGTAAATTCCTCCTCGCTGACCAGTTGCCGCACCCGGAACGCCACGCTGTAGAACAGCTGCTTCTTCAAAAAGTTCTTCAGGTTGGAGATCAGCCCGATGCGCCGCTCCTCCTCGAACTCGTGGCGCACGAAGTTGAGCTTGGCCTTGTGAAAGCGGTCGCCGGACAGCACCCGCTCCACCTCGGCGCATACATGGTCGATGTCCTGGGTGACCGCATACACGGCGGCCACGATGGAGCCGAAGCTGGCACCGGTGATCACATCGACGGGAATGCCTTCCCGGTGCAGTACCTTGAGGATTCCCACGTGGGCGAGGCCGCGCGCGCCGCCTCCCCCCAGTGCGAGGCCGATCTTTGGACGCGTTTCGGACATGCTGTAAGGTCTAATCAATCCAAGTGGTCTGTTGCGATCCGGTGGCCTGCCCACCGCCCGCCCCGCCGGGTGCCCGGAACAAGACCCACAGGGTAACCGTTTTTGCCGTCCCAAGGGTAGAACCAACCGCCCTGAAGTGAGGCAACCGGGGGGTTTTTTCTTGACCTGGTGCACCATATTGCCGACAACTGAGGGGTGTACATCCTTGCCGAACGAGGTGAACCGGGGTATAGTGTGAGTTAATTCTGTTTATCCCGATCGAAAAAGTAGGATATCCCCTGTTTTCGGGACCTGTATGGAGCAATCCCCATGACCAAGAGTGTGAAGCGGCCCCGCCCGGCAATCGGCGACCCGGCACGTGTGGAAGAAGAAATCGCCCACTTCGAGAGCGAGATGGAGCGGTTCCGGTCCGGCACCATCGCCCCTGAAAAATTTCAGGGCTTCCGCCTGCGCCAGGGCCTGTATGGCCAGCGTGGCCAGGAAAACCAGCACATGCTGCGCCTCAAGCTGCCCTATGGGCGCATCGACCCGGATCAGCTCGAAGTGGCGGCGAAGGTGGGCGACACCTATGGCAAGGGCCCGGCCCACGTGACCACCCGCCAGGATTTTCAGTACCACTACGTGCCGCTGGCCGACGCCCCGGCGGCGTTCCGCGATCTGGCGGCGGGAGGCATCACCACCCGTGAGGCCTGCGGCAACACGGTGCGCAACGTCACCGCCTGTCACTTCGCCGGTGTGTGCAGCCAGGAGGCGTTCGACGTGACCCCCTATGCGGAGGCCGTCTACGCCCATTTCCTGCGCCACCCGGTGACGCAGAACATGCCGCGCAAATTCAAAATCGCCTTTTCCGGCTGCGCCACCGACTGCGCCCGCACCGGAATTCACGACATCGGCCTGATTCCGGCCCGAAAAGACGGGCGTTGGGGGTTCTCGGTGGTGGTGGGCGGCGGCCTCGGCTCCGCCCCCCGGGTGGCCCATCCGTTTGAGGCGTGGGTCCCCATCGATGAGCTGCTGCCCCTGTGCGAGGCGCTGATCCGCCTGTTCGACCTGTACGGCAACCGCAAGCAGCGCGCCCGTGCCCGTCTGAAATTCCTGGTGGAGCGCCTGGGCGCCGATGAGGTGCGTGCCCGCTACGAGACGGAGCGTGCCCGCATCGTCAGCGAGGGCATTACCTATCCGGCCCTGCCGGAGCCGGATGTGAACCCCAACGTGCTGGCCTGGCCGGTGAGCATGCCGTCCGGCGACGCCCGTTCCCGCTGGCGTGCCACCAACGTGCTGCCGGAGCGCGAATCCGGCCTGTTTTCGGTGCAACTGCATTTGGACAAGGGCGATATCACCACCGACCAGATGCGCGCCCTGGCCGGAATGGTGCGGCGCTACTCCGCCTGTGAGGAGGCGCGTCTCACCGTCGGCCAGAACATGGTGATCCTGTCGGTGGCGGAATCGTCCCTGGACGCCCTGTACGGCGAACTGGATGCGGTGGGTCTGGCCCGTGACGGCGCGGAAACCCTGTCCGACGTCATGAGCTGCCCCGGCGCGGAAACCTGCAACCTGGGCCTGGTGGCATCGCGCCAACTGGGCGGGCTGCTGGTGGACCACATCGACCGGAACCCGGCCGCCTACGATGATGCGGGGGGCGCGCGCCTGAAGGTGAGCGGCTGCCCCAATTCCTGCGGCCACCACCACATTGCCAGCATCGGCTTCCACGGCACCGCCAAAAAGAACCAGGGCCACATGGCCCCGTTCTACGAGGTGCATCTGGGCGGCCACGCGGACGCCGCCGGTACGGTCATCGCCAACCCCACCCTGCGGGTTCCGGCCAAGCATGCCCCCCAGGTGGTGGATACCCTGCTGGATGACTACCGCGCCAAACGCGGCGCCGGGGAGTCTTTCGACGCCTATGTGGAACGGGTCGGCAAGGACACCCTCAAGGCGCTGCTGATGCCGCTGACCGAGATTCCCGCCTACGACGCGGACCCGAGCTACTACAAGGACATCGGCTCCGACGAGGAGTTCGCCCTGGAGGACATGGGCCCCGGCGAATGCGCGGGCGGTGTGCTGGACCTGATTGAGGTGGGCCTCAAGGAGGCGCGCACCGGCATTGCCCTGGCCCAGAGCGAACGCAACGGCGGCAACTGGGGCGCGGCGGGCGAGCGTGCCGACGAGGCGGTGTTCTCCGCCGCCCAGGCCCTGCTGGTGACCGAAGGCGAGGAGGTGGAACTGGTGCCGGAAGCGGCCGCCAAGTTCACCGAAAAGTTCATCGCCACCGGCCTGTTCCCGGCGGACTGCGCGGTGCTGTTCTTTTCGCTGGGCCGCCACACCGGCGCGGGTGCCGATCCGGAAGCGGTCAAAAAGCACATGGAGGCGGCGGAGCGCTTCGTGTTGCTCAGCGAGGTGGCCTACAACAGCATGGGCAATGACCTGCGCCTGACCCAGCCGGTGACCGATGACGCCGCGCGCAGCGTGGCCGGGGATGACGATTCGGCGGCCAAGACCGGCCCGGCGGCTGCGGCCCCGGCAGCCTCATCGGCCCCCGCGGCAGATGGTGCGGACGCAACCCTGGACCTGAAGGGTGTTGCCTGCCCCATGAACTATGTGAAGACCAAGCTGAAGCTGGAGATGATGCCGGCCGGTGCCACCCTGGAGGTGCTGCTGGACGACGGGGAGCCGATCCGGAACGTGCCCAAAAGCGTCGCCAACGACGGTCACGACGTGTTCGTCAACGAGCCCCTGGGCGACGGCAAGCACCACCGCATCGTCATCAAAAAGGCCTAGCGGGCAGGGCCCGCGCCTGTGAGTGGCGGTTCCGACTTGGGACGGCACGGAGGGTGAAAATGTAAAAACGGCGGAACAGGCGTTGCCTGTTCCGCCGTTTTTTGTTGGTTGCCGGTCGGGCGATTCGTGGGTGCCGTCCGGAGCCGCCGTCCGTTAGCCCAGGAACGAGATCAGCACACCGGCGGCGATGGCCGAGCCAAGCACGCCGGCCACGTTCGGGCCCATGGCGTGGAACAGCAGGTGGTTGTTGGGGTTGTACTCCATGCCGATCTTTTGCACCACGCGCGCGGCCATGGGTACGGCGGAGACACCCGCGGCGCCGATCATCGGATTGATCTTGCCGCCGCTCATCCAGCACATGAGTTTGCCCATCAGCAGCCCCCCGGCGGTGCCGACGCAGAAGGCGGCCAGCCCCAGCACCGAAATGCCCAGGGTCTGCACGGTGAGGAACTCGGACGCGGCCAGTTTGGAACCCACTGACAGGCCGAGGAAGATGGTGACGATGTTCAGCAGTTCGTTGGAACTGGTCTTGAACAGGCGCTCCACCACGCCGGATTCGCGGAACACGTTGCCCACCACCAGCATGCCCACCAGCGGGGTGGCCGAGGGGACGATGATGATGCACAGGAACAGCACCGCAAAGGCGAACAGGATCTTCTCCCGTTGGGTCACGTGGCGCACCTGGCTCATCACGATCACCCGCTCCTTGGGGGTGGTGAGGGCGCGGATGATCGGCGGCTGGATGATCGGCACCAGCGCCATGTAGGAATAGGCCGCCACCGCGATGGCCCCGAGCAGGTGATCCGCCAGGGCTCCGGCCACATAGATGGAGGTGGGGCCGTCCGCGCCGCCGATGATGGCGATGGCCGCCGCTTCGCGCAGGGTGAAGTCCAGCCCCAGGCCGGGAATGTCACCCACCATCAGCGCGCCCACCAGGGTGCCGAAGATGCCCAACTGGGCGGCGCCTCCCAGCAGGGCCAGCTTGGGATTGGCGATCAGCGGGCCGAAGTCGGTCAGCGCGCCGATGCCCATGAAAATCAGCAGCGGGAACAGGCCGCTATGGATACCCAGTTCATACAGAATGCCGATGATGCCGTCCGGCTCGGCAATGCCCGCCAGCGGGATGTTGGTCAGAATCGCCCCCAGGCCGATGGGCACCAGCAGCAGCGGCTCATACCCCTTGCGGATGGCCAGGAAGATCAGCAGTCCGCCCACGCCCATCATCAGCGCCGCGCCGGGGGTCATGTTCATGATCCCCATGTCGTGCAGGAAATTGATGAACGACTCCATGGAGGCCACCGCGTGGGGCTCCGATTTCAGGCCGGTGGGGGCCACCGGGTCGTGACCATCGGCGGCCAGGGCTACGGCGGGGAGCAACAGGCCACACAGGACCAGCACATATGAGCGAAACTGCGGCCAAAGGCGCATGGGGGGCAAACTCCGATATCAGCCGATGGTTACCAGGGCCTGTCCCGGCGTGACCGAGGCCCCTTCTTTGACCAGAACCTGTTGCACGGTGCCGGCATGGGTGGCGGAAACCTCCACCTCCATTTTCATGGCCTCCAGGATCAGCACCACATCCCCCTCCTGGACGGTATCTCCCTCCTCGCAGGTGATCTTCCACACGTTGCCGCCCATCGGCGCCGGAACCGGATCGCCGTCGGCCATGGCGCTGGTGGAGGCGGTGGGCTTGGGGGCCGGGCGCGCGGGCTTGGCGCTGGATACCTGCACCTCGCCGTGGTGGCCGTCGGCCACCGTCACGTGGAAGGTCTGGCCGTTCACGTCCACCGTGTACTGGGCCGTGTCTCCGGCGGCGGCGCTGGCGGCGGCCGGGGCCGGTTTCGGGTTCTGCGCCTCGATGGCGGCGGCCAGCTTGGCGGCGTCGTGGCGAATCTCGAAATACGGTTTGGCGACCTTCGGGAACAGGGTGTAGGACAGCACGTCCTCTTCGCTCTCCGCCAGGCTGCCGATTTCCGCCCGGTGCTTTTCCAGCTCCGGATCGATCACGTCCGCCGGACGGCCGGTGACGGGCGATTCCCCCCCCAGCACCCGGTCCACCAGTTCCTTGCTGATGGGGGCCGGGGTCTTGCCGTACATGCCGCGCACGATGTCTTCGGTCTCGCGGGAGAGCAGCTTGTAGCGCTCACCGGCCAGCACGTTCATCACCGCCTGGGTGCCGACGATCTGGCTGGTGGGGGTGACCAGCGGAATCCACCCCAGGTCCTCGCGTACCTTGGGCACTTCCTTGAGCACCTCCTCGTAGCGGTCGGCGGCGCCCTGCTCGCGCAACTGGCTCTCCATGTTGGACAGCATGCCGCCCGGAACCTGATAGATCAGCATGCGGGCGTCGGCCCCCTTCAGGCCGCTCTCCCAGGCGGAAAGTTCCTTGTACACGCCGGCGAAGTACTCGGCCACGTCAGCCAGCTTGGTCAGGTCCAGGCCGGTATCGTAGGGAGTGCCCTGCAGGAGCGCCACGATGCTCTCGGTGGCCGGCTGGCCGGTGCCCATGGAGATGGAGGAGATGGACGTATCCAGAATCTGCACGCCCGCCTCCGCCGCCTTCTGATAGGTGGCCACCGCCACGCCGGCGGTGCAGTGGGAGTGCAGGTGGATCGGCAGGCTGATCTTTTTGGCCAGGGCGGAGGCCAGCTCAAACACCTGCGGCGGTGAGATGAGGCCGGCCATGTCCTTGACGCAGATGGTTTCACATCCCATTTCGGCCAGTTGCACGCCCATGTCGACGAAGTTGTCGATGCTGTGCACCGGGCTGGTGGTGAAGCAGATGGTGCCCTCGGCGTGTTTGCCCTTGCGCTTCACGGTGCGGATGGCGGTTTCCAGGTTACGCACATCGTTCAGGGCGTCGAAGATGCGGAACACGTCCATGCCGTTGTCGCATGCCTTTTCCACGAACTTTTCCACCACGTCATCGGCATAGTGGCGGTACCCGACCAGGTTCTGGCCGCGCAGCAGCATCTGCAAGCGGGTGTTGGGAATGGCCTTGCGCAGGGACTTCAGGCGCTCCCACGGATCTTCCTTGAGAAAACGCAGGCAGGCGTCGAAGGTGGCGCCCCCCCAGCACTCCAGCGACCAGTAGCCGATGTCGTCGAGCATTTTCGCCGCCGGCAACATCTGCTCGGTGCGCATGCGGGTCGCGAGAATCGACTGGTGGGCGTCCCGCAGGACGGTTTCGGTAATCGCGATTTTCTGTGTTTTCGCCATGCTTCCCTCACTGGAGTGGAGCCGGCTGAAAACGGCTCCGTGATCGCTAAAGATCTATTGCCGTTTTCGTTTGTGGTGGGTTACCGCACCGATTACCGCTGCGGCGCGGGCCGCGTCGTCAGCCGCTTTGGCCGCTCGCCCGGCCTTGGGCGCCGGGGCCGCGGGTGCCGGGGCTCCCCCGAACATCACACGGATGCCTTCGGTGGCCGCGATCAGCAGAAGCAGAAACAGGAACACGGTTCCCATTCCCACACACATCAGAAACAATCCGCTGCCAATATCGTTCATTCAGACATTCGCTCTCTGCATCCGTGCCGTCTGCCCCCGTTCCGTGCCCCGCTCAGGGTGGACTCCCACACCGTGACCCGCACGGGCAGGGGGGGCTCAGACATTTGCGGACGGTTTGAAGCGCGCATTCTACACGGGAAGGGTGGGGTTGGGAAAGTACGTAACCGGTCGCGGAAATTTCACCGCGGGGTTCACCCCGGTGGTGAGGCGGTCGGGGCCAAGGTTGACGGCATCGCGGCAAATGGGGATATTTGCAGACGACGCGCAGGAATGGCGCGCGGTTTTCAACGCGGTGCGGGACACGTCCCCTTCCAGGCAAGTCCGGAGGGGGCGCCCCTATTCTGGAGGATGAGATGGCCGACCTTTACCGGGGAGTCGTGGAACGGCTGGGCAAGGAGAGCGGGCAGGGGATTATCATGCGCGAGGACGGTCAGAAGGTGCGCCTGCACTTTGTGCACATGGTGGGCGCCACCTACAAGACCCTGAAGCCGGGAGATACGGTCGAATTCGAGTGCGAGGAGGGGCGTCGCGGCCCCGAGGCGCGCAATGTGGTGAAGGTCGAGGCGTAGGGCCCGATCCCCCGTTTTTCTTTCGGCCAGGGACGGCGCATGACATCGGTACAGCAGCGGGAAATCTGGAACACCAAGGTGGGATTGGTGTTTGCCCTGGCGGGCAACGCCGTGGGGCTGGGCAACCTGTTGCGCTTTCCGGTGCAGGCCGCCCAGAACGGCGGCGGCGCCTTCATGGTGCCGTATTTCATCTCGCTGATCCTGCTCGGCATCCCGCTCATGTGGGTGGAACTGGCCATCGGCCGCCGTGGCGGCGTGCACGGCTTCGGCACCACCCCCGGCATGTTCGGCCTGTTGTGGCGTCACCCCATGGCCCGCTACCTGGGCGCATTCGGGGTGCTGATTCCCACCGGACTGGTGGTGTATTACTCCTACATCGTCTCCTGGTGCCTGGGGTATTCATTCTTCTCCGCCGCCGGATCCTATTTTGGCGAAGACACGCGCACCGGGATGGGCTCGTTTCTGGACGGCTACATCGGTGTGGAGGCGAACCAGCACTTCGCCAACCTGGGTGCGGCCTATTTCTTTTTTGCCGTGACCATGCTGCTGAGCGTCTGGATCCTGTCGCGCGGGGTGGTGCGCGGGCTGGAGATGCTGGCCAAGGTGGCCATGCCGGTGCTGATGCTGCTGGGGCTGGTGCTGGTGGCCCGTGTGCTTACCCTGGACCCGCTGCCCGGCAACCCGGAGGGGTGGGACATCTCCCACGGCCTGGGCTTCATCTGGAATCCGGACCTGTCCAGCCTGACCAGCGCCAAGGTGTGGCTGGCGGCGGCGGGGCAGGTGTTTTTTACCCTCAGCCTCGGTTTCGGGGCGATTCAGACCTATGCCA
Organism: Nitrospirota bacterium; assembly: GCA_029881725.1. Lineage (GTDB taxonomy): Bacteria > Nitrospirota > JACRHL01 > JACRHL01 > JACRHL01 > JAOUMB01. The sequence continues at coordinate 34,690 of JAOUMB010000015.1, read as the reverse complement.
GCTACATCCGCGAAAAGCAGGACCTGGCCCTCACCGGTCTGGCCACCGCCGGGGTCAACGAGAGCGTTGAGGTCATCATCGGCGGCACCCTGGCGATTCCGGCCGCGGTGGTGTTTTTCGGCCTCGCCCAGACCCGCGAAATCGCCGAGGGCGGCGCCTTTTCGCTGGGGTTCCTGAGCGTGCCGGTGGTGTTCCAGCAGATTCCGGCCGGGCAGTTCTTCGGCTGCCTGTGGTTTCTGTTGTTGTTCATCGCCGGAATCACCAGTTCCGTGGGCATGAGCCAGCCGGCCATGGCATTTTTGCAGGAGGAGTTCCAGATCTCCCGGCGCAAGGCGGCGATCATGCTCGGCGTGGGGCTGTTCATCCTGTCCCAGCCGGTGATCCTGTTCATGGAGTTCGGCTTTCTGGATGAGATGGACTACTGGGTGGGCACCTTCGGGTTGGTGGTGATGGCGCTGATGGAGATCATCCTGTTTGCCTGGGTGTTCGGCATGGACAATGCCTGGGAGGAGATCACCCGGGGTGCGCAGTTGAACATTCCGCGGGTCTATTACTATGTCATCAAGTACGTGACGCCCACCGCGCTGCTGGTCATTCTGGGGGTATGGGGGTATCAGGACGCCTTTGGCGTGTTGATGATGGATGGCGTGGCGGAGGAGGCGGTGCCCTACAAGTGGGGCGCGCGCCTGTTGCTGCTGGCCCTGCTGCTGGCGATCATGTACGGCATTCACAAGCGGTGGGGCGGACAGCCGCCGGACGCACCGGAGCACATGCCGAAGGAGGGTGACGCATGAACGGCGGACTTTCCTGGGGCGGCATGGTGTTCATGCTGGCCTCGTGGCTGGCCATTGCCGGGGTGGTGGCGTTTTGCTTTGGACGCATCCTGGGGGGTGGCGGCCGCAAGTGAGTGCGCAAGGCGCGTGCGCGGTGCGCACCTCCATACGTGCCGACCGGATGGCGGGATGCCGCAAGCGGGCCGGCGGCCGGTTCGATGTCCGTTTCATCCCCGTGCGGTCGGGAATCCGGCCGGCCCCGGTCCGGCTGGTATAATCCGCTCAGGAACCGATGAGGGGTTTTATCCATAAACACGTGATTCCGGGGTGGATGCGCGATGCGCGCCGCCTGCTGGGCGAGGAGCGCGGCGTGGCGCTGGTGCTCACCCTGCTGGTGGTGGCCCTGATGACCACGCTGATCGTGGAGTTCGACTTCCGCACCCGCCTTGATCTGCGCTCCGCCTACAACTTTCGCGACAACGCCCAGGCCACCGTGCTGGCCGACACCGGGGCCCGGGTGGTCAGCTACATCCTGAGCCTGGACAAGGACAACTACGACGGCAGCCCCCGGACCGAGGACCGCTTCAAGGATGCCACCCTGTGGTGGGAGCTTTCCGGCGTCAACGGGCGCGAGATCGGCGGATTTCCCATTGCCGGGGAGGTGCTTCCACCCGGAATGAACCTGATCCTGCGGGTGACCGACGAGGGCGGCAAGCTGAACCTGAACGACCTGAGTTACGACTCCTCGGCGGGAACGGTTCCGGCGGAGGTGACCGATCACATTGAAATTTTTACCCGTCTGCTGGAAGAGTTGGGCTTCGATGACGATCCGGACCTGGATGTGGGGGTGGCGGGTCTGGTGGAGTGCCTGCTGGACCGGCTGGACAGCAGCGTGGGCAATTCCGGTGTGGCCGCCCAATGCCGCCATGATGGTGATCTGGCGGACATCTTTGCCGCGGGCAAGGGCCCCATGCGCACGGTGGACGAGTTGCGGCTGGTATATGGATATACGCCGGAGGTGGTAAAACGGCTTACCCCCCACGTGACGGTGTTGCCCCCGGATGTAGCCCCCGGCGGAACCCCTCCCGCGGGAGGGGGCACCACGGTGCGGCCCATGCACAAGATCAATCTGAACACCGCCTCCATCGAGTTGCTTGCCGCCCTGCATCCGGAGCTTGGGCGGGGTGGGGCGGGAAACATCGACGAGTTCCGGTCCGAACAGCCTTTCCGCTCCCTGCCCGGTGACTTGCAGCAGGTCCACGGGATTGGCTCCGGGCTGAACGTGGGTGCGGGCACCCTCGCCAGCAAGCTGGCGCCGCTGGTTGCGGCCACCAGCGACTATTTTGCGGTACAGGTGGAAGGCGACGTGGGTGACACCCGTCGCACCGTGCGGGCGCTGCTTTCCCGCAAGCGCGGGACGGCGGCATTGAAAAGCAAGAAACTGGAGGTACTGTGGTGGCGCGTCGAATAACGGTCGAAAGGATGAAAATCCGGCGCTGGTCGGCCGGGCTGTTGCTGCTTGCCGTGGGGATGGTGGGGTGCGTCTCCGGTGCCGCCATGGCGGCCAAACCACAGTCTCCGCTTTCCCTAAGTTGGCAATTGGATTCCACACCGGATGCGGATGGCGCCGTGCGCCTGACCGTCACCATCCATTCACCGGTCATTCTGGACGGGCGCGTGCAACTGCATGCGCCGGGCGGGGTGGAGGTACTGGAAGGGCCCATGCAGTGGGCCGGGCCCGTCGGCGGCGGGGGGAGCGAACGGGTTTGGCGGCTGCGGGTGCAGCGGCCGGGCAAGGTGACCGTGCAGGTGCGGGCCAGTTCGGCATCGAACGTGCATTACTCCCGGTCGGTGACCATCCGTGTGCCCGAAGGGACCGAAATATTACACCCCAAGCCCGCGCCGGAGCCGGAAGCTCCGGTGCACAACGGCGTGCGCGAACACCCCTCCGGGTGAGCGGACGCACGGTCACGCCTCCCTTTTCTTCAAACCCTTCCGCGCGGCGGCGTTTGCGGCCCTGCTGTTGACCGCCGCCTGTGGCGGAGGCGGTGCCGGTGGCGGTGGCGCGGGAGCGGATCCGGCCGCCCTGTGCGAGGGGGAGGATACCCACTTTGCCGGCATCGTCCAGTACGAGGACCGGCCCTACGACACCAACGGTTTTGCCGAGTCGGTACTGCGTCCGGTGCGGTATGCCCGGGTGGCGATGATCGACGGCGCGCTGGGGAACCCGCTGGGCACCGCCGTGACCGATTCCGATGGCGCCTACTGCATCAGCACCCAACTGAAACCGGCCACCGCCTTTTTGCGGGTCCGCTCGCTGGCGGTGCCGCCCCAGGCGGAGCCGGGGGCCGAAGTGGCGGTGGCGCCGGACGGGAACCCGGCTCACGTGTATCAGTTGGACGGGGTCGTCACCAGCGTGGACGATCTGGCCATCAACCGGGTGGCGGATTTTGTGATCCGCCAGGACACGCTGATGCCGGTCAGTGCGACGAGAGCGGTTCCAGTGTCCGGCGCATTCAACATCATGGATGTGGTCACCTACGGCTACGAGGCGATCCATACCGCGTGGGGCGTGCAACTGCCGCAACTGGAGGTGCAGTGGCAGTGGGACGCCGCGCTCGGCACCCACTATCACCCGGGCGATCCGGCGGTGGCGGGACAGGTGGTCATCCACATCAACGGCGCCGGGGGGGGCGATTCCGACGAATACGACGACGACACCGTGCTGCATGAGTTCGGCCACTTTGTATATGACCAGGTGGGGCGTTCCGACTCTCCGGGTGGCCAGCACTTCATCAACGGCTATACCCAGGATGCGCGGCTGGCCTATTCCGAGGGGTGGGCATCGTTCCTGTCGGCCATGATCCGCGACGTGCTGCCCGTTTCGGCCTCCAATCGCTCGGGGCCTCAATGGATGATCAGCCCCTATCCCGGCACCGACGGCGCGTTGGGCGCGCTGGCCTGGGCCTATGAGATGGATACCGCCACCGCGCTGGTGGCGGACCAGAACAAACCCAATTACGATACGGCCCCGGTGGGAGCGGATGTTTTTCAGTACCGGGTAAAAACCACCACCAGTGAGGTGTCCGTCAGTGCCGCCCTGTGGGATATTTACAAGGGTGTGAGTGGGGCCAACGGGATTGGCGCCTTTGGCATTCTGAGTGCCCTGCTGGACATGAAGGGGAATGGCCTGGATCAGACCTTCGGGTCTTTTTGGGAGCGGGTGGAGCAACTTTACCGTCAGGACCAGGCGCGAGTGTTAACCTTCCGGTCGCACCTCGTGGCGGACCGCAAAATGCCGTTCGAAGATGACCTGTATGGTTATGACGACAGTTTTTCCGAGTTGGAGCAACGTGTGGCGGAGGACCGTCTGGTGGACGAGGGGGGCGGCGGAAACCATCTGATCCGCAGCATCACGCCCACGCGCAGCAGGGTCTTGCCGCTGCAGAGCCTTACCCACGGTAAAGACAAACAGTTCACGCTTTTCCCGGAGGGGGACGTCGACCTTTATCAGCTTGAAGTGACCAGCCCCGGAATCTACCGGATCACCACCACCGACCTGTCCAACGGAGGGGATCCAATGATGGAGTTGCTGGACGCGAACCAGCAGGTGATGATCGTTAACGACACCTATCTGCCGTTGCGATACCGGTACTGGGGTAGCACAGCCTCAGGGCTGATGTTTGGGGAGCACACTGCATCCATGGATCTGAACTGTAACCCGGATATTGTCACAGTGGCCGGGACCGACATCTATCTGCCGTCCTGTCCCCCCAACGCGGCCAATTTTCCGGGTCAGAACGACCAGTTGAGGATCCCGGAATATTATGGTGCCCGTATCGTGGCCGACCTGAGCGCTCCCGTATATCCGGCCACCTATTACGTGCGGGTCAGCCGCTCCCCGAACGCTCCCGTAGCCACGGATATCCACGGTTCCTACCGGCTGCTCTTTGAGCAGATTCCCCCTGCTCCGTAAGATCGGTCCGAGTCCCCCGTCCCAAATTCGTGAACTTGTGCTAACCTGATTCCCCTTGGCGGGCGTCGGCGGGGCGCTCGCGGTACGGTTTTTTCTTCCGCTATCGAGGCCCTACGTTGTCCTGGTTTCGACGCAAGCTGCGCAAACTCACCACCTCCACCACCGACAAGACCCAGATCCCCGAAGGGTTCTGGATCAAGTGCAACGGGTGCAAGGAGATCATCTACCGCAAGGAGGTGGACAGCAACGACCGCATCTGCCCCAAGTGCAATTATCACTTTCCGATCTCGGTGGAGGAGCGCATCAGCCTCACCTGTGATCCGGGCACCTTCGTGGAGTGGGGCCAGGGGCTCAAGCCGGGCGACCCGCTGAACTTCAAGGATTCGATCCGCTACAAAGAGCGCACCAAGCGCGCCCAGAAAAAGACCGGCCGCAACGATGCCATGGTGGTGGGCGACGCCATGATACTGGGGTGGCCGGTGGTGGTGGGGGTGATGGATTTCGCGTTTCAGGGCGGCAGCATGGGTTCGGTGGTGGGTGAAAAAATCACCCGTGCCGCCGAACGCGCCATCGAGCGCAACGTGCCGATGATCCTGTTCTCCGCTTCCGGCGGCGCGCGCATGCAGGAGGGCATCCTGTCCCTGATGCAAATGGCCAAGACCAGCGCCGCCATCGCACGCATGGGCGAGGCCCGCGTGCCCTACATCTCGGTGCTGACCGATCCCACCTTCGGTGGCGTGGCCGCCAGCTACAGCATGCTGGGCGACATCAATCTGGCCGAGCCGGGCGCCCTGATCGGGTTTGCCGGGCCGCGGGTGATCGAGCAGACCATCAAGCAGACCCTGCCCGAAGGGTTCCAACGATCCGAATTCCTGCTGGAGCACGGTCAGGTGGACATGATTGTCGATCGCAAGCAACTGCGCGACACCCTGGGCCGCCTGCTGGCCTTTTTCGGCCTCAAGGAAGCGCGGCCGGTCGCCTGAACCGGACCCCCGTGGGCAACCCGCCGGAACCCGCTTTCCGCCCGTTTGCGGCGCGGGCCGACGTGGACGCGTGGCTGGCGCGGCTGGCCCTGTTCGGCATCAAGTTGGGGCTGGAAACGGTCACCGGGCTGCTGGACGCTCTCGGCAATCCCCACCTCAAATACCCGTCCCTGCACGTGGCCGGAACCAACGGCAAGGGTTCCACCGTGGCCTTTGCCGACGCCCTTCTAAGGGCAATGGGACTCACCGTGGGGCGCTACACGTCGCCCCATCTGGAAGATTTTTCCGAACGCATCGCCGTGGCCGGAGTGCCGGTGTCCGACGCGGATCTGGTGGCGCTGGCCGGGCGCGTGGCGGCAGTGGCCGGGGACGATCCGCCGCCCACCTTCTTCGAGGTCGGCACGGTCATGGCGCTGGCGCATTTCGCCCGTGCCGCCGCCGGCGGACCGGTGGACGTGGCGGTGGTGGAAACCGGCATGGGCGGACGCCTGGACGCCACCAACGTGCTCACCCCGAAGGTGAGCGTGATTACCGGCGTGTCGCTGGAGCACGCGGAACATCTGGGGGCCACCGTGGCGGAAGTGGCGGTGGAGAAGGCGGGCATCATCAAGCCGGGTGTGCCGGTGGTCACCGGCGCCGAAGGCAAGGCGCTGGCGGTGATTCGCGCCACGGCGGAAGAGCGCGGCGCGCCCCTGTACGTGCTGGGGGAGCATTTTGACGTTCTGGGGGAGGGGACTCTGGCCTATCGCGGGATCCGCACCAATTACACCGGCCTGACCCTGTCCCTGGCCGGATCCCATCAGCGGCGCAATGCGGCCCTGGCGCTGGCGGCGGTGGAACTGATGTTTCCCCCCGGCGTGGCGGTGGCCGAGGCCACCGTGCGGAGCGCCCTCTCCGCCACCCGCTGGCCGGGCAGGCTGGAGTCGGTGCCCGGCGCGCCGCCGGTATTGATGGATGCCGCCCACAATCCGGAAGCGGCGGCGGTGCTGGCCGCCTATCTGGCGGAGTGGGGAAAAGGCGTGCCTTTGTGGCTGGTGCTGGGTGTTCTGGCGGACAAGCAGTTTGTGCAGATGCTGGAACCGCTCCGGGAGCACGTGCACCACCTGATTCTGACCCGCCCCGACACCCCGCGCGGGGGGGATCTTCCCGCCCAGGCCTGCGTGGCCGGGCGCATGAACCTGTCCATGGAAATCGCCCCCCGGGTGGCCGATGCGGTGGCCCTGGCCCTGAAGGCGGCCGAGGCCGAGGGCGGGCGCGTATGCATCAGCGGCTCCATCTACACCCTGGGGGAGGCCCGCGCCGCCTTGCGGGTGCTGGGCCGTCCGGTGGCGTCATGATGCGCCGGACGCTGCCCTCCCTGCTGGCGCTGCTGCTCGCGGCGAGTCCGGTTGCGGCACAGACCCCGCCCGCACCGGAGCCGCCGGAGGGCACCGCTCCGGCTCCGCTCCCCGCTCCAGACAAGCCAACGCGCAGCCAGGCCAGCATGGGCGGGGTGCAGGTGAGCGCCGACCGGATGCACTACAGCCAGACCGGTGACACCATCACCGCCGACGGCAACGTGGTGGTCACCCGGGGGGCGGCGCGCCTTTCCGCCACCCACGTGGAGTGGCTGCGGGGCGAGGGGCGCGTGGTGGGGGAGGGCAACGTCCGGTTGGAAGAGGCCGCTCACCGGCTGGCGGCGGACCGCTTCGAATGGAACATCGCCGAAGGCAGCGGCCGGGTGCTGGGGGGGGAACTGGTGGTGGACGGCCGCTACTATCTGGACGGCGAAATCATCACCCGTTCCGCCAACGGGCGCATCCGGGTGCGGCACGGGGTGTTTTCCGCCTGCTCCTGCGAGCCGGGGGAGCGCCGCGCCTGGTCGGTGGCGGCGCGCTCCCTGTCGGCGATTCCCGGTGGCACACTGGTGGCCCGGTCTCTCACCTTCCGGGTCAAGGATGTTCCGGTGCTGTATGTACCGGTGTTCCTGTTTCCCACCTCCGATCGGCAGACCGGCCTGTTGCTGCCCACCATCGGCGGCGACACCCGCGACGGGGTACGCGTGGTGCAGCCGTTCTACTGGGCGATCAATCAATGGTCGGACCTGACCGTGGCCTGGGACCATCGCTCCCGGCGGGGTCCGGGCGGGCAACTGGAATACCGCTACATGGCCTCCCGCTATACCCGGGGTTCCCTTTCCGCCGAAGGGTTCGACGACCGTGCCGACGGGCTGCACCGGGTACTTGGCCACTGGCGGCACGCCACCGTGCGCCCGGAGGGGTGGAACCTGCACGCGGACATGATCCGCGTCAACCGGCGCGATTACCTGCGTCAGGTGGGGGAAAGCGCCGAGGTGCGCACCACCGAGAGCCTGGAGTCGAACCTGTTCGCCACCCGCTCCACCTCCGGTGCGGTCACCGCCGTGCTGTTCCGCCATACGGAGGATCTGGTGGGCGCGGCGGCCGCGCCCACGCAGCACCTGCCGAGTTTGCGGGCGGGCGTGCTGGACCGCCGCCTGGGGCCGTTGCCGGTATGGGCCGGGTTGACCGCCTCCGCCGACAACCTGGTGCGCGATCCCGGCGCCGACGTGGTGCGCGCCGATCTGGCGCCGCGCCTGTCCCTGCGTCTGCCGCTGCTGGGAGGGCGCTTCACCGCCGCCGGGCGGGCCGAGGCGCGGGCCATCGTCTACAGCGAACGGGCGGGGGGAGGGAGCGCTACCACGGCACGCACCTATCCCCTTTCCGCCACCCTGGGAACCCGCATCTCCGGCCGCCTGTTCGGCCTGCCGCACCGGATCGAACCGCAAATTCATTACCGCTACGTGCCGGTCCACCCGGCCAAATCCGATGCCTTCGACCAGTTGGAGGGAATCGCCCCGGCGCGGGAAGTGGTGGCGCGCCTGAACCAGCGGGTGGGGCCCCTGCACTGGCGGCTGGCACTGCCCTACGACCTGCGCGATCAGGCGCCGGTGGCGGTGCGCTCGCGGGTATCGGTGCCGGTTCCGGGCGGTGCCGTGGTGCGCGCCGACAGCTTGCACCGGCCACAGGACGCCACGGTGGAGTGGCTGGCCGCCGATCTGGCGGTGCGGGCGCGGGGCATCACCCTGTCGGTGGGCGACGTGTACGACCGGGGCACGCTGGCCACCGGCACGCCGTTCTGGGCCGATACGGTGACCGTTCAATCCCCCGGCGGGACGCGCAGCCACATGCAGCGCGGGCGGGTGGTGGTGGGGCAGTGGGCCGGGGTGGAGCTGTCCGCCCACGTGGATTACGACGCCCGCGACCACCGGGCCGCCGAAGCCGGAGCCGGGCTGGCCTTTGTGGGCAGTTGCTGGTCGCTGGCGCTGGAATACGTGGATTTTCCCGACCGCAATCTGGTGCGTTTCCGGCTTGCCCTGGCCGGTGCCGGGGGCCGGGAACGGACGGCCGCGTTTGCCGATCCGCTGTTCGGTGCCGGGGCGCGGCCCGGGGCCCTGTGATATAGTCCACGCCCATGCTGACTTCCGTATTCCTGTTTATCAGCGCCCTGGCCATCATCCTGGTGGGGTGCCACGTGTTTACCAACGGAGTGGAGTGGCTGGGCAAGCGGCTGGGGGTCTCCGACGGCGTGGTGGGCAGCATCTTCGCCGGGGTGGGCACCGCCCTGCCGGAAACCATGATCCCGATCATGGCGATCTTTTTCGGCTCCTCGGCGGCCAGCGACGACATCGGCATCGGCGCTATCATCGGCGCGCCGCTGATGCTCAGCACCCTGTCCCTGCCGCTGGCGGCACTTGGGGTCTATACCTTCGTGCGCATGGGCCGCCGGGAACCGCACCTGAACCTGGACACCCGCCAGCTGGATCTGGAGTTGCGCGTGTTCCTGCTGGCGTTTTCGCTGGCCATGGTGGCAGTGTACGTTCAGGAACGCTGGTTTCACATCACCGTGGCGGTGGTGCTGGTGCTGGTTTACGCCTACTACGTGAAGAAAACCGTTTCCGAGGAGGCCAACACCCATGACGAGGAACTGCCCCCTCTGATCCTGAAGTCCAACACCGACCAACCGCCGTTTTTCTTTATCTGGTCGCAGATCCTGCTGTCACTGACCGCCATCGTGGGCGGCGCCCACCTGTTCGTGGGGGCGGTGGAGGAAATCGCGGTAACGGTGGGGATCCCGGCCCTGATCCTGTCCCTGCTGATCACCCCGGTGGCCACCGAGTTGCCGGAAAAGATGAACAGCCTGATCTGGCTGTTTCAGCGCAAGGACCAGATGGCCATCGGCAACATCACCGGGGCCATGGTGTTCCAGGCCACGTTCCCGGTCACCGTGGGGCTTTTGGGCACCGACTGGATGCTGGACAAGCGCATCGTGGTGGCGGGCGGCCTGTCCATCCTGAGCGCCGCGCTGCTGCTGATCTTTCTGCGCCTGCGCGGCGGCCTGAGCCCGTATCACCTGCTGGTGGGGCTGGCGTTTTACATCATGTACGCCACCTACGTGCTGTTCTGACCCGTGCGCGTGCTGCTGGCAGTCGGGGTGGCCGGGTTTCTGGGGGCGGTCTCCCGCTACCTGATCGGTGGCTGGGTCTACCGCGTGCTGCCCGCCGCGTTTCCCTATGGCACCCTGACCGTGAACGTGGCCGGGTCGCTGCTGCTGGGCGCGGTGTTCGAACTGGGCACCACCCGGGCGGTGCTCGACCCGACCCTGCGCATTGCGCTGGCCAGCGGCTTTCTGGGGGCGTTCACCACCTTTTCCACGTTCAGTCTGGAAACGGTCAACCTGCTGCGCGAGGGGAGCATGGTGCTGGCCCTGCTGAACGTGGTGGGTAACGTGGTGTTGTGCCTGACCGCCGCCTGGGCGGGGATGGCGCTGGGCAGGCTGGCGGGATGACACGGGGAGGGTAACGGGATGGAGACGGCCATGATGCGCATGCGGGTCTATCTGAAGGAGTCGGACCATCACGGCGGCAAGCCGCTGTACCTGGCCCTGCTGTCGATGCTCAGGGACGAGGGGGTGCGCGGCGCCACCGCAGTGCGCGGCATTGCCGGCTACGGAGCCCATTCGGAACTGCACACGGACCGGATTTTGCGCCTGACCCAGGACCTGCCGGTGGTGGTGGAGGCAGTGGACGAGGCGGCGCGCATTGAACGGGCGCGCGCCCGGGTGGAGGCCCTGCTGGAAAGCGGCATGATCACCGTGGAGCCGGTCGCGGCGGTGTTCCATCACCACCCGAAGGCGGGCGGATAGCCGGCTACTCCACTCCGTTCAGCCCCCAGTCGTATTCAAAATAACCGTCCAGCCGGGTGGGGTGGGCGCCCTCCCGATAGCGCCCCACAAAGGCCAGCACCCCGCCGGTGCCGCCGAAATCCCCCGCAAACCAGTCGAAAATGCGCGATACGGTAACCGCGTCCGCTCCCACGGCCCCCTTGCCAGGATTGGCCAGAAAGCGGCGTGCCTGATCGTCCAACTGCGCGTCCAGCCATTCCGCCCGATAGGCCTCCCGGCGCAGGTCGGGGCAACTGACCGAGGCGCACACGATGGCCATGTGAATGCGTGGATCCCCCATGGGGCGCAGGATTTCGTGCTCGATCCGGTGCAGGGTGACCGGCCGGCCCCCCACCGTGCCCGCGTCCCGTTTCCACACGGAGCGGAGCAGGGATCCGGCCTCCCGGATGGAGCCCGTGACCTGCCGGTCGATCACCACGTGGATCGCCAGCAGATTGTAGGCGTTGATCCAGAACGCCAGCCGTTCCGCGCGCCCCTCCAGCCGCGCCGGGTCGAACGCGGCGAACGCCGCCAGCGCCCTGGGGTACTCCGGGTCGGCGGCCCAGGCCAGATAGTCCACCCGGTGCAGGGCCACGCCCCGGGTTTCGCCGGGGGCCACATGGCGTTTCAGCAGTCGGTCCAGGGACGCAACATCCGGCGATTCCGCTCGGACCGGTCCACAAAGTGCCAATACCGACAAAACGGGGAGCCAGATCCATCGGATGCGGGACGGGGCGATCATCGGGTAAACGCCAGCCAGCGGCGCATCCATCCCAGCACCCGGGGGGTGAGGCGGGTACGGCTCCAGGCGTCGGCCACCTTTTTCCACATCTCCCCGTGGGTGGGATAGGGGTGAATGGTGGCGGCGATTTTTTTGAGCCCGATCCCTTGGGTGATGGCCAGGGTCATCTCGCCGAGCATGTCCCCCGCGTGGGAGGCCACCAGGGTGGCCCCCAGAATGCGGTCGGTGCCGCGTTTAAGGTAGACACGGGCGTAGCCGGCGTCGTCTCCGTCCAGCCGGGAGCGGTCGTTGGCGGCGGTGTCCACCTCGATGATGTCCACCGCCACCCCGCGCCGTTCGATCTGATCCTCGGTGAGCCCCACGTGGGCCACCTCCGGCTCGGTATAGGTGGCCCACGGGACCACCAGCCGGTCGGCCCGCTGGCGCCCCTTGAACAGGGCGTTGGCCAGCACGATGCGCGCGCACTGGTCGGCGGCGTGGGTGAACTGATGGGGGTAGCACACATCCCCGGCGGCAAACACCCGCCGGTTGCTGGTGGCCAGCCGCGCATCCACGCGCACTCCGGAGCGGGTGTCGAAGGCGATGCCCGCCGCCTCCAGGTTCAGGGACTCCACGTTGGGGGCGCGTCCGGCCGCCACCAGAATGGCGTCCACCTCCAGTTCCCGGCGGGTGCCGTGGGCATCCTCCAGGGTCAGGGTGCGGGTCCCGCCCGTGGCGCGGGCTGCCGTGATGCCGGTGCCGATGAGGATTTCCACCCCGTCCTCCGTCAGTGACCGGTGCACGATGGCGGCCGCGCGCGCCTCCTCCCGGGCCATGATGCGGTCGTTGGTTTCGATCAGGGTGACCCGGGAGCCGAAGCGGGCAAACGCCTGGCCCAGTTCGCAGCCGATGGGACCGGCGCCGATGACCGCCAGTCGGGGCGGCCGTTCGGTCAGGTCGAACACGGTTTCGTTGGTAAGCGGAAGGCATTCGGCCAGCCCGGGAATGGGGGGCAGGGCGGGGCGGGCGCCGGTGGCGATCACCGCGTGGGCAAAGCGCAGGGAAGTGCCGTCCACGTCAATCATGTCCGGCCCGGTGAAGCGTCCCTCGCCCAGGAACACACCCACCCCCAGACCGGTAAAGCGGCGGGCGCTGTCGTGGCGGGCCAGGTCGGCGCGGATACGCTGCATGCGTTCCATCACCCGCGCAAAATCCACCGTCACCTCCGCTCCGGTGTGCACGCCGAACGCCCCGGCGCGGCGGACTTCCGCGGCGGCACGGGCGGCGCGGATCAGCCCCTTGGACGGCACGCATCCCACGTTCAGGCAGTCCCCCCCCAGCCGGTGGCGTTCGATCAGCGCGACCTTCGCCCCCAGTCCGGCGGCTCCGGCGGCGCACACCAGCCCGGCGGGCCCGCCGCCGATAACCACCAGATTGTAGCGGCCGTCCACCCGGGGGGGAGTCCACCCCCGGGGTGCAACTTCCGCCAGCCACCGGTCCCGCTCCTGGTGTAGCGCGTCGTGGGGTGGGGTCATGGTCTGGCTGTCCTCCCGCTGTCGGGGTTTGGGGTTCCGAATGGTGTGTGCCGGTGTCCGTTGCATGGCCCGGGTTCCCGTTCCGGCCCGGCGGCGCGCCGGCCCGGTGGAGATAAAAACCGCCTGGGCCGGGGGTCTATTCCCGCCCATTGTGCCCTGTCGGCTGGCGGGAAAACAGTGCCATAACCCCTCTGTTTGCGCCATTTTGAGGGAAAACACACAAAAAATTCAGTTTTTGGTAGATTTTCTCTTGACTCTTTGTTTCAAGCCTGCAACTCTGGGCCATCGGCCAATGTTTGGAGGCGTTGGAACCGTTGGAGACAAATTTCAGCAGCAGTCAGGTAATGGAGTTGACGGGGGTTTCCCGCCGGCAACTGGCGTACTGGCGCCAGACCGGTCTGGTGGAACCGTCCGAGGTCACCGAAGGGGGGCACGGGCGTTATACCTTCCACGACCTGATTGCGCTACGCACGGCCAAACGGCTGATCGATTCCGGGGTATCGCTGCAACGCATCCGGCGCAGCATCGCATCCCTGATTCAATTCCTGCCGACCATCAACAAACCGCTCACCGAAGTATCGCTGGTTGCGACCGGAGACGTGGTGCTGGTGTTCAGCGAGGGGGCTGCGTTCGACGCGCTTTCAGGGCAGGAATGGGTGTTTCCGGTTGCCGAACTGGCACGGGACGTGGAGCGGTTGAGGCGGACGGAGGCCGCCGATCCGGTTCAGGAAGAGCTGTTTCCCGGCTGGCAGGAGGTGGAAGGTGACGAACCTTCCGGTTCCGGTCAGGCGGCCTAGGAGGGGACGTCTCAAGGCTTCCCGGGGAATGGCGAACACAACACAGTCCTGTTTCCCAGGGGCCCGTTTCGGGTCCGGGAGAAGGGCGCTTCCTTAAAGATCGAGGGAGGGGTTATGGAGATCGTTGCCGTTGCGAACCAGAAGGGGGGGTGTGGCAAAACCACTACCGCCATCAATCTGGCCGCGTGCCTGGGAAACCGGGACAAGCGGGTGTTGCTGATCGACATGGATCCGCAGGGACATGCCTCACTTGGATTGGGCCAGGCATGCGAGGAGCGGGAGGGATTGTATGAGGTCTTCCTGCGGGAAGTGAGCTTGCAGGAAGTGGTGATCCCGGAGGTGGCCAAAGGGGTGGATCTGGTGCCCGGCACCATTTCCCTGGCCGCGGTGGAACACCTGCTGGCCGATACCCCGGAGCGGGAGTGGCGGCTGGCGTCGCACCTGGCATCGGTGGCCGCAAACTACGACTACGGCGTGATCGACTGCCCGCCGTCGCTGGGACTGCTGGCGTTCAACGCCCTGCGTGCCGCCGACCGGGTGGTGGTGCCGGTGGACCTGAGCGTCTTCTCCCTGGACGGCGTGGCGCGCCTCAACGAAACCATCGACCTGTTGGCGGAAAAGTACAACACCGAGGTGAGCATCACCGTGGTGCCCACCATGGTGGATTACCGGCCGCGCTTCTCCCGTGACATCCTGCGCGAACTGCGCGGCATGTTCCCGGGCATGATGTCGCAGGCGGTGATTCATTCCACCGTGCGCCTGAAGGAGGCCGCCTATCGTGGGGTTCCGGTGATCCATCACGCCGCCGACAGCATGGGCGCGCTGGATTACGACCGGCTGGCCCGGGAGGTCATGGGCGAGAAGGTCGGGCGGGTCACCGTCAGCCATTTCCATGCCGCCGGAGCCGCCAAGGCCGAACCGGCATCCCAGGCGCCGAAAGTGGAAACCCCCGCCAGCACGAATCGGGAGTTGCCGATGGCCGCCAAGGCCTCCGGCCAAAACCTGATCCAGGCGGTGGCCGCCGCAGCCGGTGGGAGCACCCGCTATGAGCCGGTGCAGGCCGCCGATTCGGAAAAGGTGGAGCGCGCGCAGGATACCCCGCGGGAGCGGGTGGATAGCGTGTCGCGTTTCGTGCGCGAAACCCTGGACCGCAAAGCCGAGGCCGAATCCATGGCGCTCTCTGCGGACTCAATCGCTTCGGGCATTGCGGCCGGGCTGGAGCAGGAAATCGGCGATGAAATTGACGTGTTTCTCGGCTCCCGGGTGAACGACCTGGCGGACGATGAGATGGATGATCGGATCGAAGCCAGCACCGAGGATGATGAAGACGCGATTGACGACCGGATCGAAGCCAGTGCCGAGGATGAGGATGATGAAGACGAGATCGACGACCGGATCGAGGTCAGGGAACCGGCGTCCTTTACGGCGGGAGTCACCGGTTTTTCCATGCTCAAGGCGGAAGACCGTGAACGGCTGCTGGCCACCTTTGGTGACGGTTCCCGCACGTCCGGCACCCCGGTAGTGGACGCGCAAGAGGAAGCCGCCATCAGCGGCTTCCGTCTGGTGGAGTCTCGGGACGAGGAAGATGAAGCGGACCTTCTCGCCGCTGAAGAAGACGAGGCCGACGAGGACGACGAGGAACTGCTTGCCGCCGACGAGGATGATGAAGAGCTTCTCGCTGCCGACGAGGATGATGAAGAGCTTCTCGCCGCCGACGAGGATGATGAAGAACTGCTTGCCGCCGACGAGGATGATGAAGAACTGCTTGCCGCCGACGAGGATGATGAAGAACTGCTTGCCGCCGACGAGGACGACGAGGAGCTGCTCGCCGCTGACGAGGATGATGAGGCACCGATCGCGTCCAGCGAGCCTGCTGTGGCGGACCCGGTGATCGCCACCAGTGCGAACGCCTTTGCCCGTTCGGTGCGGGAGGCGACCGGTGGCTTCGGCAACACCATCCTGGCCCGCCGTTCCGAGGCGGAACCCCGCGAGCAGGAGGTAACCCTGTTGTTCAAGGGCATGAGCGGCAAGCGGGTGCAACTGGCCGGCGACTTCAACGGCTGGATTCCGGATCGCGGCGTCTATACCCGCATCCAGGACGGCACCCTGGTCAAAACCATGAAGCTGGAAGTCGGTGAATACCAGTACCGCGTGGTGGTGGACGGCATCTGGCAGGAAGATCCGGGCAACCCCCAGCGGGTGGCCAATATTTATGGCGGCAGCAACTCGCTGCTGCGGGTAGACGGTGAAGGAGAGCGCCTCGCCTTATGAAAAACCGCGTGGCAAGTACGTCGGCCGCTTCCCGTGAGCGGCTGGAAAAGATCAGTCACCATTTCCTGACGGCGGCGGAACCCCGCCGCCGTCAGGAGGCGGTGTCGCCCCTGACGATCCCGATCATTTCGGTGTCGCCGGAGGCTGCATTCCCCCACGACCGCCTTGCACGGGCGCTTGCGTCCCGTGGGAGGCCGGCACGGGTTCTGGAGATTTCCCGGGAGCTCCAGAATTCCGCACTCCCCGCCTCACTCCCGGATCCGACCCACCAACCCGGCGCCGCCCTTTCCCTGACCGGAAAGGGCGGCACCGCGCCCGCCACCCCGGATGGGGTGCGGGACGCGATCGGGGCGCTGAATCCGGCACCGGCGTTTTGTCTGGTGCCGCTGAAGGCGTCGGAGGTGGTGACCGGGGTGGAACTGGGGTGTCTGCTGATTGGCGCCGAACCCAACCGGGAGGGGCTGCTGGCCGCCTACCGGCTGGCCAAGGCGGCCTGGGCGCACCGGCCCGGCGCATCCGTGGGGGTGACCATTCTCAATGCACGGGACCGGACCTCGGCCGCCCTGCACTTCAAAAAGCTGGCGGAAGCGGTAACCCGTTTTCTGGGGGAGGAGTTGGTGAGCTTCGGCTTCATCCCCGAACCACCGGACCCGTATGCGGCGGTGGACCTGCTGTCCGACGAGCGGCAGGACACCGGGGTGAACCGGGCGGTGGAGGGCATCGCCAATCTGATTCTGGCCGACCTGGAGGCCATGGAGGCCGAGGCCGAAGCGGCCCAGGTGGAAGCGGAAGCGCCCCTGCGTGCCCTGCGGGCGGCGGGCAACGCCTGACGTGCCGCCGCAGGTGATTCCAGAGCCGTTGCCTCCGGAAGGAGAGCTGCGCCCGTTACTGCCCCAGGTGCTCACCGGAGTGCTGGGGGTGAACCGGGTGCTGGTTCCGGAACTGCCGCTGGAAGGCGGTCCCCTGCTGGCCGCCGATGCCGAGGGCATGCCGGTGGTGGTCAGCTTCGATCACGGCGACGGGCGCAGCGCCCTGTTGGCCGGCGCCACCGCCGTGGAGGCGCTCAGCGAGCGCTCCGGCTGGCTGGCGCGCATGTGTCCGCACATCCCGGCGGACATGCCCATCGATGCGGTGCGCCTGCTGGTGCTGGCCCCGCGGGTGGGGGATGGCGTGGGGCTGCTGGCCACTGGCAATCAGCGCGTGTCGCTGGCCGTGTTGTCGGCCCTGCGGGTGAACGGGGAACTGGTGTTGATGGCTTCGCCCTGGCAGGGTCCAAACGGATCCGCCACGGCTACCCATGCGGATGGAACCGCCACTGCGGCCACGGATGGCCACCCCTTCCGCACCGGACAGGTCACCCTGTCCGACGACGAGGAAGCGTTCTTCCGCTCTCTCTGACATCCCACCTCGGGGTCCCCTGATAAACTAGCCGGGTGAGCACCGCACCCCCCGATCCCGTGCGCGAGATTCTGCGCAACCTGCCGGACCAGCCCGGTGTGTACCTGATGAAGGATCAGGGTGGCGCGGTGCTGTATGTGGGCAAGGCCAAATCGCTCCGGAACCGGGTTCGTTCCTACTTTCAGAAAGGCGCCTCCCACACCCCTAAAACGCGCATCATGGTGCGCAAGGTGCGCGACATCCAGACCATCGTCACCGCCTCCGAGGTGGAGGCGCTGGTTTTGGAAAACAACCTCATCAAGCGGCACCGTCCCCAGTACAACATCATGCTGCGGGACGACAAGAACTACCCCTACATCCGCCTTGGCGTCCACGAGGATTTTCCACGCCTCACCGTGGTGCGCAAGGCCAAACGGGACGGAGCCAGATACTACGGGCCCTATGTGGGTGCCGGGGCCATGCGCCAGACGTTGCGGGTAATCCACAGCCACTTTCCCCTGGCCGATTGTGACATCGTCATCGACGGCACCTCCGACCGCCCCTGCCTGCAATACCAGATCGGCCGCTGCAAGGCCCCCTGCACCGGCTTCCAGAGCAAGGCCGACTATGCGGAAACCGTGCGCGAGGTGCGCATGTTCCTGGAGGGCCGGGATCGGGAGCTTACTGCCACCCTGCGGGCCCGCATGGAGGCGGCCAGCGAGGCGCTGGAATTCGAGCGCGCGGCCAGATTGCGCGATCAGATCCGCCACATCGAGGCCACCCTTACCCGTCAGCGCATCACCACTCCAGGCGGCGGCGAGGTGGATGTGTTCGGCCTGGCGCGGGTGGGGGAGTGGCTTTCGTTGCAGGTGTTGTTCGTGCGCGAGGGGTCCCTGGTGGGCAGTCGGGCGTTCGTGTGGGAAGACCAGGCCGAAAGCGACGACGGGGAGGTCTACCGGGCCTTCATCCAGCAGTTTTACGACGGTTCGGTGCCGGTTCCCGCCCGCCTGCTGTGCCCCACACCGGTGCCGGAGGCGGACGCCCTGGAGGTGTGGCTGAGTGATCAGCGCGGCAAAAAATGTGCGCTGGAAACCCCGGCGCGGGGGCGCGGATTGGCCCTGTTGCAGTTGGCCGGGGTGAACGCCCACAAGTCGCTGGAGGAGCGAATGGAGGCGGAGCGGGCCGGGGAGCGCGGGCTGGTGGCCCTGCAGCGCACCCTGCACCTGCATGCGCCGCCGCACCGGATCGAGGGCTTTGATATCTCCCACATCCAGGGGGAACTGACCGTGGCCAGCATGGTGGTGTGGGAGGGCAGCGGCCCGAAAAAGGCCGACTACCGCCACTTCCGCATCCAGTCCGCCGATGGGCCGGACGATTTCAAATCCATGCACGAGGTGGTCACCCGCCGCTACCGGCGGTTGGTGGAGGAGGGAAAGCCGCTGCCGGATCTGATTCTCATCGACGGCGGGCGCGGGCAGCTTTCCATGGCCCTCAAGGCGTTGGCGGAGGCAGGGGTGCCCACCGCGCCGGAGGGCCCCCATGTGATCGGTCTGGCCAAGGAGCGGGGCGAAAAGTTCGAGCGCGTGTTCCGCCCCGGCATCAAAAACGCATCACCGTTGAAGCCCGGCGCACCGGCCACGCGCATCCTGCAACAGATCCGCGACGAGGCCCACCGCTTTGCCATCACCTATCACCGCAAGCTGCGCAGCCTGCGCATCCAGGATTCGGAGCTGGATGCGGTGCCCGGCATCGGCAAGGGGCGCAAGATGAGCCTGTTGAAAACGTTTGGCAGCGTGGAGGGGGTCAAAAAGGCCACGCTGGAGGAGATTACCGCCGCCCCGCGCATGAACCGGGCCGCCGCCGAGGCGGTGTTTAATTCATTGCACGAGGCGGCGCCGGAGGTGGATTCCGCCCCGGAGACGGGGGAAACGAAAAAGGCGGGGCGCATGGTGCTCACGCGCATGAAGAAGTGATGGAGGGAACATGGAACCGCGCATCAGCATGATTACCCTGGGGGTGGCCGACGTGGCCCGCGCCGTGGCGTTTTACCGTGATGGCCTGGGCCTGCCGCTGCACCCGGCCAGCCAGGGCGGGGTGGTGGCGTTTTTCAACCTGAACGGCAGTTGGCTGGGGCTGTTTTCGCGCGCCGCGCTGGCGGAGGACGCGGGGGTGGCGGACGGAACGGCCGGTTTTTCCGGGGTGGCGCTGGCCCACAACGTGCGGGAGGTGGCGCAGGTGGCCACGCTGCTGGCGCGTGCGGAAAAGGCCGGGGCAAGGATCGTGCAACCGGCCCGCGATACCGAATGGGGTGGGCACTCCGGCTATTTTGCCGACCCGGACGGCCACCTGTGGGAGGTGGCCTTCAACCCGCATTTCTGGGTGGGGCCGGAGTAGGTCAGAAGTGGATGCGGTAGCACAGGCGAATCTTCGTCGGGTCGGAAGGGGCATCCGAGGTCAGGTACTCGAAACTGAACCCGTGGCCGGTGACGGGAGACGCAATGACCATTCCCAGACGTATCCAGCGGCTGTCGAAGCCCTCCACCTCCCGGTAGCGCAGGCCGCCGTTCAGTTCCATGTTCGGCGCCACCATGGTGCGGAAGCCTCCGTCCAGATAATAGCCGGTGTTCGTGACCGAGCCGAATGCGTCCGACCAGTTCAGGTGGAGGTACGCCGCCGTCCAGTCGATGGTGGTGCCCTCCGACGACAGGGATGTGAATCCGCCGAGGCCCACGGTCAGATCGGTATAGTCGTAGTATCCAAAAAAATCGTCACCGCTTCCGATGGCGATTTCCCCCAGCACACGCATGAACTCCGCGGTGACCATGGAGCCCTTCAACAGAAGCCCTGACTCGTTCCCGCCGTTGTAATCGACAGCCTCCAACCCCACCTCCAGGTAGGTGTAATTGATGCTTGGGGTGTAGTCGTAATCGCCCCGCTGGGCCTTTGCTGGTGCGGCCGAAAACAGGATCAGCGCCAAAGCGGTGGCACCCCAAAAGGGAAGGTATTTCATGACCACCTCGCAATCCCCCCTCATTTGCAACCCTACCGCACCGGCGTGCGTTTCAACAGGGTATTTGTCAGATCATGGGGTGGCCCGTGGAACGGGTCAGCGCGGTTGCAGTTCTTCCTCTGAAACCACCTTTTGCGCCACCCCCACCCGCACCAGTTGGCGCGCGTTGAGGGTCAGCAGGTGGTCGGGCGGGGTGTCCAGGGCGTTCCGGATGAAACGGGCGTCCACCCCGCGTGCGTCGTACAGCCGTTCGTGGTGCCGCCGCGTGCGCGGATCGGCGGCATAGGCCTCCCCCAGTCCGTGAAAACCCATGTGGGCTCCCTCGTGCACGTAACGTCCCCGGCCCGCCACAAACACATAGGTGCACGCGCTGTCGCACCGTCCTTCCACGTAGGTCATCAGGTGGCTGCGGCTCAGGGTGCGGTAGAGAGTCTCCGCTTCCCACATCAGGCCGCCGGGACTGTCCAGTTGCAGGATGGCCGTGTCCGGCCACTTCACCAGCGCATCCCGCACCGCGTCGGCCAGCCCATACCCGAACCTGCCGCGCACGGAGATCACCCCCGGCTGCTCCCGCGCCACGTGCCAGTCCCCCCGTTCCGGGAACAGGGCGGTATGCAGCGACCGGCCGGTGATGATCGCAAAACGGGGCGCCCACAGCATGGCCACGGCCACCAGGATGGCCAGTTGCACGCGCACCAGTTCGCCCCACATGGCCCGTGCGGGCCGCTCCCGGTGCAGCTTCCGGTAGCGAAGCGCCGCCCGCCAGCAACCCACACCCTGCCAGACGCACAGCAGCAGCCCGATCAGGGTGAGCGCCGGGCCCAGGGCGCTGAACAGGCGCAGGTCCGAAAACCGCTCCGGGCTGCCCAGCAGCCACCCCACAAGGGTGCGCCAGGCCACCAGTGGAGCCACCAGATTGACCCAGAACGATTGCCACAGAGGCAATTCGCCGCGCCAGTGGCGGATCAGATAGGTGCCTCCTGTTTCGCCCACCGGGTTACCTCCCGCATAATGCATCGTCTACACACCCTAGCGGTCGCCATCCTTCGGGTCCAGTGGTGGCCCGAAATCGGGTTTCCATAGCGTTCAAGGGAGTACCGGTGAGCGAAATCCAGATCGGCTGTCACGTTTCCACCTCTGGCGGGGTGGACAAAGCCCCGCCCCGCGGCGACAAGCTCGGCGCCGGGTGCATGCAGGTATTCACCCGCAACCAGATGGCGTGGAAGCACAAGCCGCTGGAAGACGCGGAGGTGGCCGCATTCAAGGCCGCACTGGCCGACTCCGGCGTGGGCACGGTGATGAGCCATGACAGCTACCTGATCAACCTGTGCTCCCCCGACCCGGAGAAATTACAAAAAAGCCTGGACGCCTTCGACGCGGAGGTGGACCGGTGCACCCGGCTGGGCATCCCCCTCTTGAATTTCCACCCCGGCGCGCACATGAAGCAGGGAGTGGAGTGGGGTATCGCCACCATCGCCGACAGCCTGAACGGCGTATGCCGCCGCTTTCCCGACAGCCCGGTGAAGCTGGTGCTGGAAACCGTGGCCGGGCAGGGCAGTACCGTGGGGCGCCGTTTTGGGGAGATGGCGGAGATTTTTGCGCGCCTGGAGCAGCCGGAGCGGTTCGGCATCTGCGTGGACACCGCCCACGTGTTCGCCGCCGGATACGACATCGCCACCGAGGGGGGCTGGGACAAAACCTGGGAGGAGTTCGACCGGCTGTTGGGAATGGACCGGCTGGTGGCGTTCCACGTGAACGACAGCAAGGTGAAGCTGGGTTCCCACGTGGACCGGCACGCCCTGATCGGGCGCGGCCACATCGGCCCCGGCGCATTTATCCGCCTGGTGACCGATCCGCGCACCCGGCACGTGCCGATGATGCTGGAAACCCCCGCCGGGGACGAGGGGTATGCCGCCGAAATCGCCTGGCTGACCGGCGCCGCCACCGGCGAATTGCGCGACCTGCCGGAAATCGAGGAGGCGAAGCGGGGGTATTAGGAAGGCCGTTTGCTCAGCCAGTGTCCATGGTCACGGGAGGTGTGGCGGAAGTATCCGAATCTGTCGCACCGGAGCCGCTCCCGGCAGGGGTTGCACCTTCTGTTTGGGGTTGCCCGTCGTGATATCGGGGGTGCAGAGGGCCGTAGGGCAATCCTCTCGGGCCCGCCACGGCGTTGGCATTGGCCTGCTGGGTGAGCGGAATGTAATTGGGCGCCGCCCGGGTGATCGCCGCAGCGATCAGGTTTGCCAGCAGGCCATTGGAATTGTTTTGCTGCTGTGGTGTAAATGTCCGTTGCTCGGAGTTTTTCCACAATACTTCTCCGGTTTTGGCGCTTTTCAGCACGTAGGAAAACTCGACGATCACCGTGGTTGAAACGATCGCATACATGGCGTCCCACCGCTCGATGGTGACATACATAATGGCGTCGGCACCGAACATCTCTCCAAGTCGGGCCGGATCGGCCTGATGAACCAAGGCGGCATCGGCCAGACCGTCGTCCTCCAGAATGCGTTTGACCAGATGCACGGGAAACACGTAGTAGCCGCGTTCGGCCACCGGGCGGGCAATGGTGGACAGGTAGTAATTCGGAGCGTCCACATCCACGCTGCGGTTGACCGCCGGGACGATCAGGATGGAACGTGGGTTCTGGTCGTAGAGCCTCGAATAATCCATGCGCACGGCTGGCGCGGTAACACAACCGGTGGCCAGTGCGGCTACGGCCAGCATGGCCCACAATAAGCGCAGGGGCATCATCATACTTCTCCTTCAGTGCCTGGGGAGGGCCGAGCGGCGGAATCCGGGGCGGTCCGGCTGCGCTCCACTTCGGGGGTAATGTTGCGAATCATGATGTCCATCAACTGCCCCGACTCGGGCCAGGTGGCTTTCTCCAGTTCGAAGAAGCTCAGCGCCTCTGCCGGTCGTCCCAGCAGATGCAGCACGTAACCGTATTCCGCATACAGCCCCGGCGCTGTCCGGTTAGATCGCCGCCCCTCCCTCACGGCGACTTCCAGGGATGCGGCATACCGGTCCAGAGAATCGGGAGACTTGTAGTAATGGTAGAGTGCGCTTTCATACCCGCCCCAGTGAAACACCCGGGTGGTGGTGCAACCGGTAGTGCCCAGCAGCACGACCGTCGCCAGCAGCAGGGTGCGCGCCCGGATCACCGGGAGCTCCCGGAGCGGCCCACCGACAGCGTTTTCACCTGGCTGCCGTTCAGGAACACCTCCTGCGAGAACACCGTCTGCCCGTTTTCGATGATGGTGACCACGTGCCTGCCCGGCTCCAGCAACAACGTGCCCGGCCGCCCGTTGTAGCGGGCCGCCGGGCCCATTTCCATCCCGTCCACCACTAACATGGCGTGGGAACCTGCCCCCTCAATGGCCAGCGAGGGACGCTCGTCGTTCACGCGCACCTGCGATGTCGGATAGGTGCAGCCCGTCAGAATGCATAGGGCCAGAAACCCCACAGCGAATGGTTTCACCGCCTCTCCTCCCCCTTAATTTCAGCAACAAACAGGCCCCTCGTATCGCTGGGGACGCTGCCCGAAACGACTTCCGTGACCGAGCCCTCGTTGGTTTCCGAATCGCCAAAGAACGCACTGACCCGCACCGTGGCGATGCGCGCTGGCGGCAGTTGGATGTCAAATCCGCTTTGCGCGCTGCGTACGGTCTCTCCGGCGCGCATGACAGCCAGTTCACCGCCGATTTCCAGTCCCTGCCGCTCGCCCCCGGTAATGAATACCCGGTTGCCCTCGGCCCTCAGAATGTCGGTGCGCCACGGACGTTCCTCGAGCTTGTCGATCAGCTTGCCAATCAGGTCCGAGATGGCCGCGGCGATGGCCTTGTCGTTGAGTGTGGCATCGTAATCGGCCTTGCTCCCAAACCCGGCGACGGTGCCGGATTCGGTGCTGGCTTCTCCCGATCCGGAGGTAGCGAACAGCGCGTGCGCGGTGCGCGGGTCCACCAGCCGGATCTCCACCGTGGCATGCGCCGTCTGCATTTTTGTGCCGCTCAGAAAGCCCCGCTGGCCGGTGGTGGCGCGGCCAAACTCGGTGAGCGAGCCGAGTATCAGCGCGTCCACGCCAATCAGGTTGGACTCGCCCAGGATCACCTGTTCGTTTTCGATGCGCCCCATGTCGGGCCGTTCGAACACCAGAAACCGCCCCGATTCCACCAACTGGCGGGACAGCATGTCGGAGACCTGTTTGCCCAGCGGGTCGTTGTTCTCGTCGTGCAGAAAACTCCGCCCGTATCGGGTTTCGTTGCTAAACCGCCCGATGGCGATTCTGCGCTTCAGCCGTTTGGTCTCCGGTGCCTGGGCCGCCGCCTGCGCCGCCTGCTGCTCCGCCCGACTGACCGGGGCCTCCATGGGTGTTGGTGGTGTGCCCACCGTGGCGCAAGCGGTAAGAATAAATCCCGCAGCCAGCACGGGTGCAATCCGCCTGAATCGATCCATCGGATTACCCGGCATTCGGATTTGGTGGAGTGGAAGCGTGAGCGCCAAACCCGTAGGAGTCGCACGCCGGTGGTGCAGCCGTTTCCGCATGGGGTCCCCTTTCGTGCGGTGCGCATCCCCGGCACCGAGTGCCGGTTAGCGCGATGCTTGCCATATGAGAACGTTTATAGCGCTTTCCGCCAAACCGTGTCAATCGGTCAGGTGATGCTTCCCGCAGCCCCGGTCCGGGGTGCTTCGGGTAATTCGGAGGGGCGGGTTTTCCGGGCGCCCTTGACAAGCGGCACCAAATCACCGAAACAGGACCGATGGACCCTGCGCACACCACCATCCCCGGCCCCACGTCGGCCGACCCGAACGTCGACCGGATTACGGTGGCCAAGGAGTTGGCGGAGGTGCTGGGGGCCTACCGCACCGCCTTCGAGGAAGGCAACATGGTGCTGGCCTGCGCCCACTTTTCCGATCCGGCCGTCATCATCACCCCGGAGCGGGTGACCCTGTTCGACCGCAACAAGTTTCACCAGAGCATGTTCGGGCTGATGGATCTGTACCGGAAGGCCGGGGTCGCCTTTTTACGGGTTACCGATGTGGCCATGGTGCCCGGCGGGCAGGCGCTTCCCGGCATGCACGCGGTGTGGCAGGTGGCCGCCGCCGATGGCACCGTGCTGGCCAACTTTCCCACCACCTATTACTTCCGCAAGGAAGGGTTGCGCTGGCGCATTGCCACCGCCATCACCAGCGAGCGCAGTGACTGGCTGCGCCAGTTGCTGATCGAAGCCGATAACGGCTGATCGCCGGCGCCGCGCCAAAAAAAAACGGCAGCGCGGGACGGGACCCGGCTGCCGTTTCATCTTTTTCGGGAAGAAAAGGGGTTAGCCCCAGACCTCCTCCGGCATCACCAGACGCTCCACCGGCTTGCCGTCGATCACGTGGGACTGGACGATCTCCGGCACGTCCTGGGCGGTCACGCCCCGGTACCAGACGCCGTCCGGGTACACCACCACGATCGGACCCAGGCCGCAGGGGCCGATGCACTGGGTTCCGGTGACGATGGCCTCCTGGAACAGTCCCTTGTTTTCCAGCTCCATCATGAAGCTCATCACCAGCTCCGGGGAACGCTTTTCGCCACAGGAGCCACGCGGGTGGCCCGGGGGACGGGTGTTGGCACAAACCAGAATGTGGCGGTTCGGTTTCGGCATCTGAAATCTCCTTATGCGGTCAGCTCTTGGGTACGGAAAAGCACCGGGTCCGGCGGCGCACGCGATACACCGCGTGGCTGCGGGGAAACCTTCCCCGCGGGAAATGAAAAATACGCCGGACGGTGCGAACAGCATAAGGCCGCACCGTTCGGTTGGTCAATTCCCTTCTGTTTTCTTCGGGTTACCCCCCGAACTTTGCGGGTGGGGGGGCAACCGATGGACCATCGGCGGGAGGCCCCCTATAATGCATCCGGTGACCGATCCCAAACCATTCACATCCCGGTCCGTCCACGGTGAATCCGCACCGGACCAGCCATTGCCCGCTCTGAGGGTGGTGCTGGTGTCCGCCTCTCCGGCGGGCCGCAACGGCCGCGTGGCGCACATGGCCGCCGGGCTGATGCGCGCCGGGTGCCGGGTGACGCTGATCGCCGGCGCGGGCGCACCGCTTCCCGATAATTTTCCCGCCGACCTGCCGGTGCTGCACGTGTTGCCGCCGGAGGTGGATCGCGGCGGCCGCTTCGACGACCCCGCGGGGGAGGCGCTCAAGGCCCTTTCCGACGCCCACGTGGTGCACGCGTCGGGTCAGGGGGCTCTGGCCTGGGCCCTGCGCGGCATGGGTGAACGGAGCGCGCTGATTTACGACGTGCCGGGGGACATTCCGGCCCCGGTGGGCACCGGCGGCGGGCTGCTGGCGCGGGCCGGGGCGCTGAAAAGCGAGGCCGCCCTCACCATCGCGGAGCGCAAGGGGGCCGCGCGCGCGGTGGCCATCACCTGTGTCGGCTATACCTTTGGCGAATTTCTGCAGCGGGAACTCAAACTCGGCAAGGTGCCGGTGGTGCCCATCTATCCGGCCCTGCCCCTGGTGGATGCCATCCCTCCGGTGGTGTTGCCGGGAGCCACCGGAAATTTTCCCAAGGTGGTGATTCCCGGCGGGGATTTTGCCGGGATGGAAACCGGGGTGCGCGCGGTGGCCCGCATGCGCCGGGTGGAACTGGTGATTGCCGGAGGCCATGGGGATTACGCGCCGGTGACGGCCTGGGCGCGGGAGGAACGGGCGGAAGGGCGTGTGATTCGCCTGGATGACCCGCCCGGTGGCATGCTGGCCACGGTGGCCGCGTGCCAGGCGGCGCTGGTGCTGCCCTCGGATACCTCGCCGCGAGCCCTGCACGACTTGCCGGACGCCCTGTTTGTCTGCATCATGGCGGAAACCCCCATGGTGGCCAGCGAACTGCCGGGGGTGGAGCGCATCGTGGGACGGAACGCGCTGGGAATGCTGGCGGCGCCGGACGATGTGGAGCTGATTGCCGATACCGCCGGGCGCATCGCCACCGATCGCCCCACCCGGGAACGGTACCAGCACAATTTGAAGGTGGTGCGCGAAAAGCGCTACTGCTGGCAGGTGCAGGAAGAGCGGCTGGTGGCGCTGTACCGGCAATTGTTTGCCGCTTCCGGAGTGGAAACGGCGGTAAAAGAACAAGGGGTGTGATACCCTGAGGTGTGCAACTTCCGTCGGCATAAGGGGGACTTGGCCCACTGGGGCGCCAGCCGATCGCGAGGTTCCAATTCAACGGAGCGTTCATGACCGAACCCATACACACCGACTTGCCGCAGTTGCGCGTCGGGAAACACACGGCGCGGCTGCCGATCATTCAGGGCGGCATGGGGATCCGCATTTCCGGAGCCCGACTGGCGGGCGCCGTGGCCAAAGAGGGGGCGGTGGGGGTGATCGCCTCGGTGGCGCTGGGCATCAAATCGTCCTACTACAAAAAGAAAAAAGACTACTTCGAAGCCAACAAGCTGGCCCTGCGCGACGAGATCGCCATGGCCCGCAAAACCGCTCCCGACGGGGTCATCGGCGTCAACTGCATGGTGGCGATTACCGATTACGAGGCCATGAGCCGCACCGCCGCCGAGAACGGGGCCAACCTGATCATCTCCGGCGCCGGGCTGCCGCTGCAACTGCCGTCCTTCACCAAGGATTTTCCCGATTGCGCGCTGGTGCCCATCGTGTCCACCGCCAAGGCGGCGCAAGTGCTGTGCCGCCGCTGGGAGGGAACCCACGGCCGCCTGCCGGACGCTTTTGTGGTGGAAAACCCGAACACCGCCGGCGGCCACCTGGGGGCCAGCCGCGAGCAACTGGGCGATCCGGTCTATAACCTGGAAAAGGTGATCCCGGAGATCATCGAATACCTGGATTCCGAAGGGTACGACATTCCGGTGCTGGCCGCCGGAGGGGTGTGGGACCGCACGGATATCGACCGCATGTTCGAGCACGGTGCTTCCGGGGTGCAGATGGCCACCCGTTTCGTATGCACCCACGAGTGCGACGCGGACGACGTGTTCAAGCTGCAATTCCTCAAGCGCAAGCCGTCCGACGTGGTGATCGTGGACAGTCCGGCGGGGCTGCCGGGACGCGCCATCGGCACCGAACTGGTGCAGCGCATCCAGGATGGCGGCAAGGTGGCCATGCAGTGCTTTGCCAACTGCCTGAAGAAATGCCTGTGCCGCGACGACAAAACCACCTTCTGCATCGCCTACGCGCTGGACAAGGCGGTACGCGGCAACCTGGAGGAGGGGCTGTTCTTCACCGGCTCCAACCTGGCCCGCTCCGAGTCCATCGTCAGCGTGCGCGAACTGCTCGAAGAGTTGTGCGAGGCCCTCACCCCGGCGCAGGCTCCGGCGCTGGTATAGCCCCCTCCGCCAGCGTCGCGGGTCAATTGCCGCGGCGTTTTACCTGATAATGCAACTGCACTACCCCGTTCTCATAGGGGGTGGCGGCGTGCAGTGTCAGTTCCGGGAGCGTTCCGCCGGTGACCGGAAACAGGGGAATACCCTCCCCCAGCAGCACCGGCATCACAAACAGCTCCAGGCTGTCCACCCGGCCCGCTCTGAAAAACTCCCCCAGCACCCTGCCGCCTCCCAGAATCCACACGTCCCCCGGCACGCTCCGCGTTTCAATTGACGGCAGCAGGGTGTCGATGCTGCCCTGAACGGCCTGAACCGTCGGCGGAAGGCCATCCGGCAGCGGGCGGTGGGTGAGCACCAGCACCGGGATCTCCCCGTAGGGCCAATCGCCAAGGCGCAGGCAATCGTCGAAGGTGGCGCGGCCGGTAATGATCAGGCCGATGCCCGCAAGAAAGGCGTCGTAGCCATACTCCTGCTGGTTGAAGGGGTCCAGCCAGCCGACACCGCCCCTGGGGTCGGCGATGAAGCCGTCCAGGCTGGCGGCAATGTAGGCGCGGAAGCGGGGAGCGGGCACGGGCGATCAGTCGCCGTGGTCGCCCAGCGCGGCCAGCAGGGCGGCCACCACCTCCGGATTGAACTGGCTTCCGGCCCCGGCCCGCAACTGATGCACGGCCTCGGCGGTGGTCAGGGCGGTGCGGTAGGGACGGTCGCAGGTCATGGCCCCCCAGGCGCTGACGGCGCCCAGCACCTGGGCCCCCTTGGGAATGGCCTCCGAGGACAGCCCCTGCGGATAGCCGCTTCCGTCCCACCGTTCCCGCTGGGCGCCCACGATGGACGCCGCCGGGCGCAGGGCGGGAATACGGGCCAGCCGTTCCGCCCCCAAAGTGGTGTAGGTGCGCAGGGTCTGCCAGTCGTCACCGGACAGGGATTCGGTTTTCTCCAGCAGGGAAGGTGGCAAAAACGCCTTTCCAAGATTGTGGAACACGGTGGCGGCACGTACCGCGCGCACCACCTGCGGGGCGCAGTTGACCCGCTTGGCCACGTCCCGCGCCAGCCCCGACAGGCGGGTGAGGGCGGCGCCGTCCGGGTGGCCGGACTCCTTGCGCAGCAGGGCGGCGGCCAGATCGTTGATGGTGCGGTCCGGGTCCGGCACGTCGTGCTGGATGGCGGCCGCCTCGTGGTGGTGCACGGCAATGGCCGCCTGGGTGGCCAGCAGGTGCGCCAGTTGCCGCTCCTCCTCGCCAAATTCGCCGTCCGCCGACGGGCGCGACAGCACCAGCGCGCCGGGACGTCCACCCGCCCCCTGAACGGATACCGCCAGACTGGTCATCGGCGGCAACAATTCGGTGGTGAGGATGTCGCTGCCACGGGGGTGGGTTTCCAGCATGTCCGCCAGCCGCTCCACCGCGTTCTGCAAGCTCTCCTGCTCCTCCGGGTGGAAGCCCATGGAACTGGCCAACTGTAACTCCCCTCCGTCCGGCTGGCGGGGGATGGCGATAAAGCCGTGGGTGGCCCCGGTTTGCAGCAGGGAGATATGCACGGCGGTGGCCAGGGTTTTTGAAAACACCTCGTCGTGATCGGCGGCCAGGATCTCCTCGCCCAGGTGGATCATCGGCAGGTAGTGGTTCACCAGCACCTGGCTCCGCTCGGCGCGGGTGCGCTCCAAGGCCTTTTTGACCGCCTCGATCAGTTCCCCGTCCAGAAACGGCTTGGTCAGAAAGCCGCGCACTCCCAGGTTGAGGGAGCGCAACATGTTGTCCTGGGTAAGAAACCCGGTGATGACGATGGCGGGCAGATCCGGGTGGTGCTCGTGAGCACGGTCGATCATGCTCAGGCCGTCCATGCGCGGCAGGGTGATGTCGGCCACCACCAGATCCACGTGCTGGTTTTGGATGATGTCCAGTCCCGACTCCGCATCCGCTGCCACGGACACGCGGTATCCCGCCTCTTCCAGCCATTCGCGGCCGATGATGCAGAACAACTCCTCGTCATCGACAATCAGAATGTGCTTGCGCATGAACCCCTCGCGCGGCGTCGATCCCCATCGTTTCCGGCCATCCCCGATGGGTCAAAACATATCAGAACCGCGCGGGAGACGGAAGTTTTTCGCTAAACGTCGTGCTTCCGGCTATTCGTCCGGCAGGTGCGCCAGGGCGGCACCCACCGAGTCCCCGAACAGAAAGCCGCGCGGCGTGGGGCGGAACCGTTCCCCATCGCCGGTAATCAGGCCGGAGGCCACCAGCCGTTCCAGTTCCACGGCGGCGATGGCCGCCAGGTCGATGCCGGTGGCGGCCTGGATATCGTTCAGGTCGATGCCCTCGGCGGTGCGCAGGCCGAAGATGGCCCGCTCGTGGGCTCGCTGGCGCGGGGTGAGGCGCTCCGCGTGGGTGGAGGGCTGGAAGCCGGGGGGCTGCTTCAGATAGGCATTCACGTCGTCCATCTGGCCGTAGCGGTAGCCATCCCGGTGCGAGGCCGCGCCCGCGCCCAGGCCTAGATAGTCCCCCCCCCGCCAGTAGCCCAGGTTGTGGCGGCATTCAAACCCCGGACGGGCAAAATTGGACACCTCGTAGCGCCGGTATCCAGCCGCCGCCAGCCGCTCCACCGCGGCGGAATACAGGGCGTCATACCCTTCCGCGTCGGGCACCCGTACCTTGCCGGTCTGCACCTGCACCCACAGGGGGGTGCCGTTTTCGATGGCCAGCCCGTAGGCGGACACGTGATCGGGCCGCAGGTCGATGAGGCGGCTCAGGTCGTCGGCCCACTCCTCCGGGCGCTGATCGGGGAGTGAAAAAATCAGGTCCAGGGACAGGTTGGAAAACCCGGCATCCCGGGCGATCTGCACCGCGGTGGCCACCCGTTCCGGGGTGTGGATGCGCCCCAGGGCCAGCAGGTGGCGCTCCTGGAAGCTCTGGGCGCCGATGCTGATGCGGTTGACGCCGGCGGCGATCAACCCGGCGGTGGAGGTGGGGGTGACCGATTCCGGGTTGGCCTCGGAGGTGATTTCCGCGTCCGCCGCCAGGTTCAGGTGGCGGGCCACCCCTTCCAGCAGGCGGCGGATCTGCTCCGGGGCGAACAGGGTGGGGGTGCCGCCCCCGATGTAGACCGTATCCACCGTGTGCGCCGCCCAATCGGGCGCGGCCGTTTCCAGTTCCCGCAGCAGGCGCAGCAGATAGGCTTCGCCCTTTTCCGCCGAAAAACGCGCCGCCGGGTTGCTGCAATAGGCGCAGTGGCTGGGGCAGAACGGCAGCGACAGGTACACCCCGGCGCGGGTCATGCGGCGGCCTCCCGGCGGCCGGTCGGGGGGTGTGCCGCCAGTGCGGCGCGGGTGGCGGGCAGGGCCTCCGGCGGTGCCTGACGCAGCCAGCGGAGCAGGCGCGGCAGGTCGTGGGGGTCGTCCACGTCGTACCAGCACGGGGCCAGGGCCGGGCGCAGGGTGGTGGCGCGGCGCAGGGTATCGCGCAGCACGGTTCCGGTGCTCCAGGGAATGCCCGGCGCGAACAGCGGCGAAACCGCGCGGTGCCACCGGGTGCGCGCGGCGGCGGAGGCGCCCGCCAGCCAGTAGCCGCCGTCGGAGGCCGGACCGAACACCAGCGGATGATGTTGCAGCCGGGTTTCCGCCTCCAGCAGGTGCGCCTCCGGCAGGGTGGGCAGATCGGTGCCGATCAGCAGGGCCGCGCCAGCGCCGGTGGACAGCTCCCGGTGCAGGGCTTCGGCCATGCGGTCGCCCAGATCCCCGCCCGGCTGGTCGACAAGGGTGACCCCGGTATCCGCCGCCAGTTGGTGCAAAAAGGGCGTGCCCCGCGGGCCCGGCGCGACGGACAGGACCGTTTCGAAACGCCGCGCCATGCGGGTCACCATGTCGGTGACGAAGGCCGCATACAGCGCCGCCGCCCCGTCGGCCCCGAGGGCCGGGATCAGGCGGGTCTTGACCGCGCCCGGTTCCGGCTCGCGGGCGAAGATGATCAGCCGGGTTCCCATCTGGCCCTTTATTTCTAGCCGGTGGCGGCGGGAACGCCGAGGGTGGTGATGTAGGCCACGGCGGTTTCCGGCGGCAGGTCCAGCAGGCGGGTGACGTCGTTGTCGTAGAAGCCGCCGATGCCGGAGGCGCCCATCCCCAGCGCCAGGGCGGCCAGATTCATGCGTTCGCCGATGTGCCCTGCGTCCAGATGCGCATAGCGGTAGCCCCGGTCGCCGTACCGCTCGGCGGCCCGGTCCAGGTCGAAGGTGTGGATCACCAGCGCCGCCGCATCGCGGGCCAGCTCCTGCCCCAGACAGATGTGGGAACAGGCGGCGCGCAGATCGCCGCCCTGGGCCAGCCGCAGTTCGTGGGCGCCGGGGGCGTAGTAGTACAGGCCAGGATCCAGGCCGTAGACGTTGGTGGCCACGATCCAGGTGCCCAGCAGGGTGGGGTCGAACACCTGACGCAGGGCGGTGCCGCGCTCTCCGAACGTCACCGCGAGTTGATAGGAAAACGACAGGATCGCCCCCAGATGGTTCAGGGACAGGGGGGCGCCGCTGAATGCCCGGGTGGAGCGGCGGCGCAGCAGGGCCGCTTCCACGCCCTCATCGAAGCGGATCGGCTCGTGGTCCAGGCCGATCACCATGGGGGCGTCGCGCCAGGGGATTTCAGTGGTTTCCGGGGTGACCGGCGACAGGGCCGGGTACGGCTCCGGCCGCTCGATGTTGCCGCCCCGGTGGGCCTGTACCAGCAGGGTGTCCGGATCGGCGGTGCCCGCCACGGTGCCGGAGGGAAGGGCGCCGCAGGGGGGCACCAGATCCAGATTGACCGCATCCAGACGCGGAAGGGCCACGGCGGTGAGCAGGGCCTCCTCGTTGTCGTCCAGAAACAGCAGGTCGTTGATGGCGGCATCGGCGAAGCCGCCCACCGGGAACGCGCCAAAGCCGTATTCCGGCCCCAGCAGGGTGATGTTGCCCAGCACGTGGCCGGTATCCAGCAGAATGCGCCGGTAGGCCCGTTCATGGTAGCGCCAGGTGCTGCGCGTCCACAGGCCGGTGAGCAGCAGCACCAGACCCGACTGTTCCACCGCGCCGTGGTGGCTCAGGGCGGCGGAAAGGCGCGGCCAGGCGTCGCCCTCCCACACCGGCACCAGGGAGTGGTTTTTGGCCAGGTAGTGATACACCCCGTTTTCCAGATGATCCACCCCGCGCGCGGCCACGTAGATTTCCGTGGGATACAGGGCCCCGGCGCTGGGGGCGGCGCGCAGGGCGTGGCGGGTGCCGTCCGGGTACGGCATGATGGCGGTGACGCCGTTGGAAAAATACAGCAGGTGGCTCAGGTCCTTGAGGGCCGGTCCACCGGTTTCCGGCACCGGGGGCATGTCCTTGCCGGTGAACGGATGGCGCTCGAACGGCAGGTAGCCGATCAGGTCCACCGTGTGCTCCGACTGATACTCCTTGAACGGTGCGGGCGGCTTGCCGGCGGGGCGGTTGAAACGTCCCATCTCGCCGGCGATGTACTTGGTTTCCTGGTGAAACAGGCGGCTGATGCTGATTTCCGGGGACGATTGCATGATCTACCTTAACCGCGTCGCGGCAATATCGCCATAAAAACAGCCCCCCGCGCGGCCCTCATATCCCCACGCATCGCACCCCCGTTGCGCGCAGCGCAAATATCGCCGTGCGCGGAGCACCCGTGGGGGGAGCACCCGTGGGGGGAGCACCCGTGGGGGGAGC
>JAOUMB010000098.1 GCA_029881725.1 Nitrospirota bacterium | reverse complement strand
CAGTTCGACCAGTGGTACCGGGCGCACCTGACAGCCAATATCCTGCGCTCGGAACTGGGCACCCTGCGCATCGGCGGCGGCTGGCGCAGCACCCGCACCGACGACTTCGGCACCGGCGCGGCAGTCCTGACCGGTTCCGCCTACAAGCTGGCGGACCTGAACGTTTCGCTGAACATGCTGCCCACGCGGCTGCCCATGAGCCTCACCTTCAACCGCTCCATTTCGAAGGATGCTTCGGGGAACACCACCTCCCGCTCGGTGCTGGGCTCCACCCTGAATTTTTCGGCGCGGATTCCCATGCCGGACGGCAATCCCATCGGCCTGTCGTTCAATCAGAGCAAACAGGATGCGCGGCAGGCAAGCGACTCCACCGCGCGTCTGGCCACGGTCAGCAAGCGCATCGATCTGGGCAGCAAAACCCGTTTGAACGCCAGCTACCGCTACTCGGATTATTCCACCGATACCACCAGCGTGACCGGACACGGGGGCTCCCTGTCCAGCGACAGCCAATGGACCGAGCACCTGTCCTCCAGCCTGTACGCCAATCTCACCAGCCAGGACAGTAACGTCACCCGCACCGCCGCGGGGCGCAACGTGTTTTTGAATAACAACTACGGCGGCGCCCTGCATTACCGGCGCGGGGCGGAGGCCAGCGGCACCCTGTCCTATTCGTTTACCGAAACCCCGCAAAGCGCGCTGGACGACATCCGCTCCCAGCAATTGTACGGTCGGGGCAACCTGCGGGTGGGTGCCCGCACCGACCTGCGCGGCAACTTTGCGGTGCGCCGTCTGCGCATGCCCACCACCGACATGGACACCCTGTCCACCAGCCTGGGCGTGCACTACCGCCCCCGCTTCGGATGGAGCACGGGGGTGACCACCAGCCTGGCCAGAAACCAGATGACGGACCCGACAGGGGCCACCACCAGTAGCTACAACTCCGTGTCCGGCAACGCCTATCTGAGCGCCCGTCAGGAGTACCGCCCGGTGCGGCTGAGTTGGGGGCTGAGTTCGCACTTTACCGCCACCGGCGGCGCCAACACCCAGGACCGGCTGACCTCCGCCGCGAACATCTCCGCCACCGAGCGCACCCTGGACTGGATTCGCCTCACCGGCACCTACCGGCTCACGGATATCCGCGAAACCGGCGTGGGCACGGGCATGGCCCCCCACAGCCGGGAGCATGCGGTGACCCTGGGGGGCGCGTTCACGCCGAAAACCCGGGTGTGGCTGGCTTCCGACGTGCTCAGCGCCAGCTTTTCCACCCGCTACCAGCGCAACCAGTCGTTCTTTGATGGGCGCAATGTGGGTTCGCGCGGGTTCGAAACGACTGTGAACTACCGCCTGTGGTCGGCGTTTCAAACCCATGCCGGATACAAATACGCCTTCAACAGCGACGACCTGCAGGGCTCCCATCAGGAGGTGAATGCCGGTGCCCAGTGGCACGATCAGGTGTTTCACCGGGGCACCCAGATGGTGGAGGGCGACATTCGCCGCGTGTGGCTCGGGGGGCGTATTTTCAATCAGGAATCGACGTTGCGTTACCAGTTCAATTACGCCGTCGGGCTGATGAGCGTGTCGTTCACGGCGGATACCACCTGGTTCTCGGGCCAGTCCGGTCTGGGGGATACCTCCACCAACAACCTGTACCTGAGCCTGGTGCGGACCTTCTGATGCGTGCCCCCGCCGCCATTCGCCTGCGCCCCGTGGCCGCCCTGCTGATGCTCGGCATGTTGTCTGCCTGTGCCTCGACCCCTTCCGTTCCGCTGGTGCTGGCGCCGGATATGGAGCGGGTGTGGCCGCTGCCGCCGGATGCGGCCCGGGTGGCCTGGCTGCATCAGGTGCGGGAGCCCGCCGACGTGGGCGTGGCCGAACCGGGACGGCGTTTTTTCAAAGGGCTGGCCGGCAAACAGACACCGCCGCGCATCGAGAGCCCGGTGGGACTGTATGCGGATGAAGACGGCTGGCTGCTGGTGGCCGACACCGGCCTGCAGGTGGTGCACATCTTCAATCTGAAGGCACCCTCCTACGCCCAGGCGTTCCAGCTTCCCGAAGGGCGTCTGGCCTCGCCGGTGGGGGTGACCCTGGACCGGGAGGGGGGACGCATCTTCGTCAGCGACTCCATCCAGAACCGGATTTTTCTGTACCGTACCGACGGCTACCTGATCGGGTGGATGGGCGAGGGCCTGAACCGGGTGGCGGGGCTGGCGTGGGACGCGCAACGGGGGCACCTGATCGCCGCCGACACCGGCAACCACCGGGTGCTGGTGTTTGACCGGGACGGGGTGCAGATCAAGGAAATCGGCCATCGGGGCGACCAGCCGGGGGAGTTCAACTTTCCCACCCATGTGGCGGTGGACGGCGCGGGCAATATCTATGTGAGTGATTCGCTCAATTTCCGCGTGCAGGTGTTCGGCCCGGAGGGGGATTTGCAGCGCGGAGTGGGCAGGGCCGGGCAGACCGTGGGCAGTTTTTCCAAGCCCAAGGGGGTGGCCGTGGACAAGAACGGCACCCTGTTCGTGGTGGACGGGATCTACGACGTGGTGCAGATGTTCGATGCCAGCGGGCAGGTGTTGATGCACTTCGGCAGCGCCGGCAGCAAACCCGGCCACTTCTGGCTGCCCGCGGGGATTGCCGTGGCGGGTGAGGATATCTATGTGGCTGATACCCAGAACCAACGGGTGCAGCTCTTTCGCATGCTCCCCGCGCCACTCGGCGACGGGACGTGAGGGACAGGCGTAAGTCATGGTAAAATTTGGAATTATGTCGGAATTTGAACGCAGCTTGAAGCGGGCCGGGGCGCTGGCCCTGTTGGCCGGAGGTGTGCTGTTAATGGGCGGAGCCGCCTTTGCCCAGGCGGTGCCCCAGCCGGAGGCGGTGGAGGACGTGGCCGCCACCAAGCACAACCTGTCCTCCCGCGGTCCCGCCGCCCAGGGCCAGGCCGGGTACACGGTGTTTTCGGAAACCGGCGAGATCTGCGTGTTCTGCCACACTCCACACGGCGGAACCGACTCGTCGGCGGTGCGCGGCCCCCTGTGGAACCGCAGCCTGTCCAATGCGCCGTCCGGCTACAAGCTGTACGATCAGGTGTGGTCGCGCTCCTTTGAGGGCGAGGTGCATCCCGGCGCCCCCACCGGCTATTCCCGCCTGTGCCTGAGCTGCCACGACGGCACCATCGCCCTGGGCAGCGTGATCAACGCCCCCGGCTCCGGCGGTTTCAAGGCCAACCCCGCCGGGGAGAGCATTCCGGTCCGCCAGCGTACCGTTTCCACGGACCAGACCGGCGGCGGCGTCACCGGCGGCCCCTCCGGCATCATCATGCCTGCCGGGCAGCCGGACGACCCGAACGCCAATGCGTTTGGCGGCGACACCCGGCGCCTGGGCACCGACCTGACCAACGACCACCCGGTGTCGTTCCGGTTCGACTCGTTGCTGGCCCAGATTGACACGGAACTGGTCAATCCGGGTCCGTCGCCGGTCAACGTGGCCGACGGCACCCCGATTTCGCCCCTGCGCCGCGCCGAGGGAACCACCCCCGGGGTGTTCGACAGTGTGCAGTGCACCAGCTGTCACAATCCGCACGCGGTGACCTATCCGAAATTCCTGCGCGCCCCCATCTGGCAGGACGACCCCGCGGGCACGGACATCCTGTGCCTGAACTGCCACGAAAAACCGGGCTGGGTGGGCAGCACCCATGCGGTGAGCAGTGCCGTGCGCAGCCAGTATCCGCAGCACGGCACCAACACGGATGGCTACGATTTCGACGGCACCCACACGGTGGCCCAGACCGCCTGCCGCAACTGCCACGATCCGCACACCGCCCAGGGGGCCAAGCGCCTGCACCGGGAAGGGGTGGGTGCCTATGCCGCCACCGCCGGAGACGTGGTGGACGATGCGGTGGAGAGCACCTGTTTCATGTGCCACACCCCGAACCAGCAGGCGGTAGGCGCCAACGCGCCGGGCTATTCGCTGGCCGCGGGGGATCCAACCACCCCCACCAACCCGCGCTTTTCCACCCTCACCGTGGCGCCGGATATTTACAGTCATTTCGTCAAGGACAAGGTGACGCCCAATTGCCTGCCAGCCAATGGCAGCGTGCCGCCGGTGTATGATCCCAACAGCACCCATTGCGGCTCGGCGATGAACCTGAAGGTGGGTCAGGGCCACGAACCGGTGTTCATCGCCAATCCGGGCGAGGGGGTGGAGGTGTTCTCCGCGGCTCCCCCGGCCGGGAACGAGGGCACCATCGGCGTGGGCAAACCGGAT
>JAOUMB010000054.1 GCA_029881725.1 Nitrospirota bacterium | reverse complement strand
GGACTGGGTCTATTCGGAAGGCAGCCGTGGCGAGCGGGCCGACCTGTCCGGGCGCGACCTGTCCCAGATGGACCTCTCGGACGCGGTGCTGGACAAGGCGCGCATGGTGCGCACCAACCTGTCCGGTACCGATCTGTCCGGCGCCAGCCTGCGCGGCACCGACCTGACCTGGAGCAACCTGAAGGGGGCCCGCCTGTCCAATGCCGACATGCGCGAGGCCCGCCTGCCGGACGTGGACCTGACCGGTGCCCGCCTGCGCAACGCCGACCTGTCCAACGCCGACCTGGAAGGGGCCGACCTGCGCGGCGCCGATATCGACGGCATTCTGGTGGACGGGGCCGACCTGAGCGGCGCCCTGTTTGACGCCACCCACGCCGGGGACGCGGCCATGGATGCCGCCTACGAGGCGGAGGAGGTGTACGACCTGGGGGACGACGGGGAACCGGTGTCGGAACTGCCGGACGCGGACGAGGCCGAGGAGGCGGCGTGGACGCCGCCCCCCCCGCGCATGGCCCCGGCCCCGGCCGCCACGCCGGCGGCGGAGCCGGTAGCCCTTCCCGAGCACCTGCTGTGGCGTTCACGGGTGCAGTTCGTGGCCGGGGGGCACCCGGATTTTTCCGGCGCGGACGTGCGCGGGCTGTCCCTGCGCGACGCGGATTTGCGCCAGGCCCGGCACCTGCCGCAAAGCGCCCTGGCCGGGACCGACCTGACCGGCGCCCTGCTGCCGGAGGCCCTGGGCCGCTTCGCCGGCATTGCCGAGATGGCGGCGCTGGCGGTGCATGCCCGGCACGTGTTCATCGCCTTGATGATGGGCTGCCTGTATACGGTTATCGCGCTGGTGGATGGGCGCGGCCGCCCCGCCTTTGCCCTGATGGGAATCGCCGACGGCGGCTTTTTCGCCCCCGGGGCCTGGTTCTATGTGCTCACCCCGTACCTGTTGCTGGCCGGGTATCTGTGGTTGCACCTGTACCTGCAACGGCTGTGGGAGACCATGGCCGCCCTGCCGGCGGTGTTTCCGGACGGCACCCCGGTGCCCCGTTCCGGGGGCGGCTGGCTGGTGGCGGGAATCGGCTGGTGGCACATTCCCGCTTTGGCCCGCTTGCGTCCGCGCATGGCCGGGCTTCAGGCCGGGCTGGCCTCCCTGTTCGCCTGGGTGGCGGTGCCCGCGGCACTGGCCCTGTTCTGGGGGGCCTTCTCGATCCACGCCTCGCCGGTGGCCGGAGCCGCCCACGGGCTGGCGGCGGCGGCGGCCTTCGGCTATGGAATCCATACCTATCTGGTCTGCCGGTCCACCCTGCGCGGGAGGTAAAGAGATTGCGTTCCGTCGATCCCACGCTGTACGTTTAAAAGGATACAGTCCAAATTGCGGGGGTCTGCCCGCGGTGCGTGGCCGTGGCGTCCTCCGGTTCCGTTACCGGGCGCGTAAACGGGTGGCTGGGGTGAGGGTCGGGGGTGGAGTTGACTGCGGATTCCAATTCACATGCGGAGCGGCTCCGGGTGCGGCGCTGGGCGCTGGCCTGGGTATCCGCCGGGCTGTGTGTGGTCCTGCTGGTGTGGCTGGTGGGCAACGGCGCCGCCAGCCGCAATCCGCCGGTGCTGCGCGTGGCCCTGCCGCCGGACATGGCGCCGGAGCGTGCCACCGCCCGCTACGGCGGCCTGATCGCCTATCTTTCCGAGCGGGTCGGGGTTCCGGTCCGGATCGAAATGGCGCATTCCTACCAGGATCTGATTGACGAATTTGCCGCTGGCAGGGTGGACATGGCCCGCTTCGGCGGGGCCAGCTATGTGATCGCCCATGAACGGGCCGGTGCGGTGCCGCTGGTGACGCGCGAGGTGGACAGCCGCTTTACCACCCTGTTCGTGGCCCGTTCCGGGGGGGAGGTGCGCACGCTGAGCGAGTTTGCCGCCCATGTGATGGCCTTTGGCGATCCCCTGTCCACATCGGGCCACCTGATGCCGCGCCACCACCTGCGGCAACTGGGCATCGATCCGGAGCAGTACTTTACCCACATCCTGTTTACCGGCGCCCACGACGCCACCGCGTTCGCGGTGCTGTCGGGCAAGGCCGATCTGGGCGCGGTCAACGGCGTGGTCCTGAACCAGATGCTGCGTGACGGGTCCCTGCCGCCGGGGGCCATTCAGGTGGTGTGGGAATCGCCCCCGTATCCCAACTATGTGTGGGCGGTTTCGCCCCGTCTGCGGACGGATCTGGCGGACCGCCTGCGGGATGCCTTTCTGGCGCTTTCCATGGAGCAGCCGGAACAGGCGGCGGTGCTGGAAGCGGCGGGCACCAGCACCTACCTTCCGGCGGTGGGCATCGAACTGGATTCGATCCGTCAGGCGGTGATGGAGCAGGGCCTGCTGTGAGCGCGCGGCCGGATCAGGTCAGCCGCTCCCTGCGCGGCTACACCTGGGCGATGATCGGCCTGGGGGTGACCGTCTGTCTGGCCTGCGTACTGTTTCTGGAGTGGCAGTGGGGGCGGGTGATGGCCGGGGAGCAACTGGTAAACGAGTTTTACCAGAGTTCCGAACTGCTGGCCAGCAACGCCGTGCGCGAGCTGTACCACATGCAGCAGGGGGAGGAACGGCCGGGGGAGATGGATGGGGCACTGCCCTATTCCGCACACACCGCCCTGTACCGGGTGGCGGACGCCATGCAGCGGCTGCGGGTGACCCAGGACCGGTTTGGCGGCTGGGCCACGGAGCAGGCCCTGGCCCGGGCCGAACTGGCCCATCAGCAGTTGCAGGCCCAGTTGGGAGAGGTGTCGACCCTTCCGAAGAGCCCCGAGGTCTGGCGGGGGGTGGACCGGTTGCGCACCCGGCTGGTGCAGCTGGAGCGGTTGCATGCGGCGCAGATGGTGGCCCTGACCGAGGGGCTGGCCCGCGACCAGGCGCGGCGCCCCCAGTGGCTGGCCTTGTTTCTGATCCTGGTGCCCGGGGCCGGGTTGCTGGTGACCTGGCGCATTCTGACCCTGATTTCGCGCACGGTGGGCCGGCAGGCCGAATCCGAGGCGGCGCTGGCCGAGGCCCAGCATATCGCCGGACTGGGCCAGTGGGAGTGGTTTCCGCACACCCGCACCATCTCCGGTTCCGGGCAGACCTGGGAGATTCTGGGCCTGCCGGCGACCGACGATCCGGTGCCCGACCGCCTGCAGGACGAGCGGTTGCACCCGGACGACCGCATGCGGGTGCGGGAGATGTCCCGCGCGGCGCTGGAGGACGGCCAGCCGTATGCGATCCAGTATCGGGTGGTGCGTCCGGACGGCGGGGTGCGCTGGGTCTATGGGCGCGCCGAGGTGGTGCGCGGGCTGAACGGAACCCCCCCGCGGATGGTGGGCACCCTGCTGGACGTGACCGCGCTCAAGGTATCCGAGATGCGGCTGGCGGAGAGCCAGGCCCTGCTGCTGGCGATCAACTCGTCCCAGTCGCGCTACATCGAGGACGGGGACACCTCGACCCTGTTTACCCAGTTGCTGGGTGACCTGCTGCACCTGACGGACAGCGCCTACGGATTCATCGCGGAGGTGGAAACCGGCGAGGACGGCGCACCGTGCATGCGCGCCCGGGCCATCAGCAATCTGGCCTGGAGCCCGGAAACCCGGCGCATGGTGGAGGAGGCGGGGGAGGACGGCCTGGTGTTTTCCAACCTGGACACCCTGTTTGGTGGCGTGATCCGCAACCGGGAGGTGGTGCTGTCCAACGACCCGCCGAGCGATCCCCGTTCCGGTGGCCTGCCCGATGGGCACCCCCCCCTCAACGCGTTTCTGGGGGTGCCGCTGTTCGCCTCGGGGGAACTGGTGGGCATGATCGGCATCGCCAACCGGCCGGGCGGCTATGCGCGCGAACAGGTGGCGTTTCTGGAACCGTTTCTGGCCAC
Organism: Nitrospirota bacterium; assembly: GCA_029881725.1. Classification (GTDB taxonomy): domain Bacteria; phylum Nitrospirota; class JACRHL01; order JACRHL01; family JACRHL01; genus JAOUMB01. The sequence goes on along the minus strand of JAOUMB010000054.1, from coordinate 12,224 downwards.
CTGTGGCAACCTGATGCACGTAATCCGCGAACATCGCCTGCGGCAACGGGCGGAGGCCGCGCTGACCGAAAGCGAGCGGCGGTTCATGGTGATGTTCGAGCACGCCCCCATCGGCATGGGACTGGTGGACGGCGAGGGACGTGTGGTGACCGCCAACCGGGCCCTGTGTGAAATGCTGGGGTACACGGCGCGGGAACTGGCGAAGTTGCCGTTTTCCGCCTATACCCACCCGGACGACGTGGCACCCAGCCTGGCCCTGGCGGAGGCGATCAAAAGCGGCAGTCGGAGTCGGGATTCCCTGGAAAAACGCTACCTGCGCAAGGACGGCACCACCATGTGGGGGCGCGTGTCGCTGACCCCGTTCCCGGCCGGGGATGACGCACGGATGACCATCTGCGCGGTGGAGAACATCGACGTCCGGCGGCGCATGGAGCAGGATCTGCGGGAAAGCGAGGAGAACTTCCGGGCCATGGCCGAAAACATCCGCGAGGTGTTCTGGGTGGGCACCCCGGATTCCTCGCGGCTGCTGTATGTGAGCCCGGCCTTCGAGGAAATTTTCTGCCAGCCGGTGGCGGAACTGTACCAGGATCCGCTGGCCTTCCTGAAACGGGTGCACCCGGACGATCTGGAGCGGGTGTCCGCGGCCATGGCGGATCTGCCCCGCGGCATCAACGAGACCTATCGCGTGCTGCGGCCGGACGCCACCGTGCGCTGGGTGCAGGCGCGCAGCTTTCCGGTGCACGGCGACGACGGGGTGCTGCGGCGGGTGGTGGGCATCGCCATCGACATCACGGAGGGGCGGGAGGCCGAGGCCTCCGAGCGGCGCCATCAGGCGGAACTGGCGCGGGTGGCCCGTTTGACCACCCTGGGGGAGGTGGCCTCGGGCATGGCCCACGAACTGAACCAGCCCCTGTTCGCCATCACCAACTATGCCCGCGGCAGCGCGCGCATGCTGGCCAACGGCTCGGCTGCGAAGGACCTGCACGACACCCTGGAGAAAATCGCCGTGCAGGCGGAACGCGCCAGCGAGGTGATCGATCACCTGCGCGATCTGGCGCGGGGCGAGGGCATCCGCATGAACCCGGAGCGGCTCAACGACGTGGTGTCCACGGCGGTGCGCCTGGCGGTGGGCGACAGCCAGCAGGTGGCCCCGGTGCGCATGACCCTGGCCGAGGACCTGCCGCTGGTGGCCGCCGACCGGGTGCAGCTGGAGCAGGTGGTGATCAACCTGGTGCGCAACGGCATCGAGGCGCTGCCCAAGGGGTCGGGCGGGGTGGTTACCATCTGCACCGCGCTTGGGACCGACGGGCATCCCCGGGTGACCGTGACCGATACCGGGACGGGCATCGAAGCGGTGGCCCGCAACGAGTTGTTTGAACCGTTTTTTACCACCAAAGCAGGGGGCATGGGCATGGGACTGGCCATTTCGCGCACCATCATTCAGGCCCATCGGGGGCAGATATGGGGCAGGAACAACACGCAGGGGGCCGAATTCGGGTTCTCCCTGCCGGTATTGGGGGCGCAGGATGACGGAGAGTAATCAAAACGGCGTGCGGCCGACGGTGTTTGTGGTGGACGACGACGAGGCGGTGCGCGATTCGCTCACCTTTCTGATGCAGTCGGTCCATCTGGACGTGGAGGCGTTCTCCTCCCCGGCCCACTTTCTGGAGCAGTACGACCCGGAGCGGCCCGGCTGCCTGGTACTCGATCTGCGCATGCCGGAGATGGGCGGCATCGAAGTGTTCCGGGCCCTGCGCCGCCGGGGTGGAACCCCGGTGCTGTTTATCACCGCCCACGGCTCGGTGCCGGTGGCGGTGCAGGCGATTCAGGACGGGGCGGTGGATTTTCTGGAAAAGCCGGTCAACCAGCAGGTGTTGATCGACCGCATCCTGCATGCGGTGGGGATCGACGCCCATGCCCGTGAAAACCAGGTGGAGCGGCGGGAGATTCTGGACCGCTACCAAAGCCTCACCGAGCGCGAGCGGGCGGTGTTCGAGCGGGTGGTGGCCGGAGACGCCAACAAGATCATTGCCGATCACCTGGCCATCAGCCCCAAAACCGTGGAGACCCACCGGGCGCGGGTGATGCAGAAAATGCAGTCCGAGTCCCTGGCGGAACTGGTGCGGCTGGCGGTGCAGGCCGGGTTGATTGGGGAAAACCCCGAATCGAATTAAGGAAAATCCCTATAGGCGGCGCACGGCATGAGCGGCGATACTTGATCCATGGTGGGGTGTTTCACCCGGGGGGGTGTCTGCCAACGCCGGGCTGTCGGGGTCGCCGGCATTTTGGCCCCACGGCGCGGGTACATACGACCGGGTTCTCATGCGTCCTTCCCGTGGCGCATGGGAATCCGGTTTTGTGTTTTTGATCCAGAAAAAATTCCAGCAAAAAAGGCGGGTTGCGTTTTTTATGTCAAATTTTTGACCAGTTTTCTTGACACGGAATTATATGCGTATATATTAGTCATTACACGCCCTGCTCCCACGATGGAACGAGAACGCGGTAGGTTCATCGTGCGTAGCGCCGGTAGCTTGTTGTAAAGAGGCGACCCACTCGCCGGTGGCAACGGGGCGTAAACAGTTTAATCCCCGCTCCCGGAATGGAACGAGAACGCGGTAGCTCCATTTCGCGTAGCCCCGGTAGCTTGTTGTAAAGAGGCGACCCACTCGCCGGTGGCATCGGGGATTTTTTTTGATGGGGATCGTGCGTCGGCGCGCCACCCCGGCGGAGCCGGGCCGGGCGATTCCGGCTTCGGTTCCGCAAGATAAAAGGGCCACATCCCGGTTTGGGGTGTGGCCCTTTCGCGTTCTTCGCCGGATCAGGGGGGGAACCACCTTCCAGCGATGCGGGTGGCGTTGTTGGCGGCGCTTTGGGCATTTCGGGCCAGGGCCTCCCCCTGACGGCTGTAAATGCCGGCCAGGGCCGCGTCGGAGTCGTAGCCCATGCCGGCCAGTCCGGCGGCGCGCGCGTACCGTTCCCGGTTGGCCTCCAGGGAGCGGGTGTAGGCGTTGCCGTATTCCTGGCTGGCCAGGTTCTGGCCGTATTGCAGCAGGGCGCGCAGGGTGCCGCCGGACAGCAGCTTGCCGCGCGCGGCGGCGCCCCGCTCCAGCGCCTGTTGCCCTTCACGGGCGCGGAATTGATAGCCCGGATCCTGGGCGATGTCGACCCGGTCCGGGTGGAAGTCCAGCGCCCCGCTGGACAGGCGGGCGAGCATGCCGCGCCCGGCCTGGCTGTAGGGGTCGAGACGGTCCCGCGCCAGGGCGGAGGCGGCGCGGACATCGCGCCGTCCCTCGGAACCGGTGAATCGGCTGAGTAGTCCCATATGGATTTACCTTTTGCTCCAGTAGGTTACGCCGTCCAGTTGGACGGCGGTGTTGGACCCGCCGGAAACGGTGACGTTCCCCTCCGCATCCACCTCCAGGGTGGCGGCGGCGCCTCCGGCGGCCACCAGAAAATGCACCGTGGCGGTCGGGCGGAACGGGTCCGGCAGGGTGAACAGGGCCGCGCCCAGGGTGCCCCCGGCCACCACCCCCTCCAGATACACCCTGCCGCCCGTGTGGTAGGCGGTGGCGGGCAGGTAGGGGGCGCCCCGGTTGGACCAGCCGTTTAAAAAGTCGGCGGCGTCGGGCCGCACCCAGGTCACGGCCAGGCGTTCGCGCACCCGGTTGACCCAGGCGGCGGTGTTGGCCAGATCGGCGTGCAGCGGCTGGGTGCGGCCGGTTTTCACGAGGCGTCCACATCCGCCCAGGCGGCCAGAATGGCGGTGGGGGAGGGGTCGCTACCGGCCACGCGGAACACCCGCTGGCGGGCGCTGCCCAGCCGGTTGGCCGCCACCCGCGCGCCGTAGCGGCCGGGTGCCCCCAGCGGCAGGTGGCGCGGGGTGCTCCAGGTGTGGCCGCCGTCGTCGGACCAGTCCAGCAGGATGTGCGGATCGGGGGTTTCGGGGCCGGTGAGGCCGGTTTCCAGGTCCAGTTCCAGCCTGCGGAAGAACAGGGTGCGGCCCGCCTCGTGGACCGGTGCGGCCACCCGTTCCCAGCGCAGCACGGCCCCGTCGTCGGTGGTGTGCTCCCGGGACAGGTGCAGGATGCGCCCGGTCCGGTAGTCCCCCACCAGGGTGCGCCCGGCGAAATGCACCTGCATGTCGGCCGGGTGCCGCCGGTAGACGGCGTTCGGCTGGTCCCAGGCGGCGCGCTCGTGCCACAGGCCGGTGCTCAGGTCGAACACCAGCGAGCGGCTGCCGATGTTCAACTGGTAAAACGTGTGGCCGCCCTCCGCATGGGTCAGCCCGGTGGCGGTGGCGGCGGATTCCCGTTCCAGTTCCAGCAGGCGGCCGATGGGCGGGGTGGACACCGGCTCGATGCCGCCCGCGCCGCCGCGCACCACGGACAGGCCGCCGTCGTGGCCGCGCGCCAGCCAGAACAGGCTGTCGGGGGTGTGGGCCACGCTCCAGGGGGCGGCGCAGCCCACCTCGGCCTCGCGCCCGCCGATGGGGTCGAACGGCACCACGTCGTCGGAGGGATACCACACTTCGGTGGAGCCCTCCCCCAGCAGCCACAGGTAGGGGCCGTGGGCCACCAGGGCGGCCAGCGGGTCGGGACGGGCCTCGGCGGTGGCCCAACTGGTGCCACCGCCGCCCACGAAGGCGGCCGGGTCCACCGCATACGGGCCGGATACAAAAAAGCGCCCGGCCCAGGCCGGGGCGTCCACCAGGAAATACCCCTTCAAAAAGGCCGCCTGGGTGGGACCGGCGCCGTCGGTGACGCCGGGAAAGGCCGGATCGGTAACCGGCGCCAGGGTGGCGCCATCCCACAGGTATCCCCGCGCGCCATCCACGATCAGCATTACCAGGCCGTTGTCGGCCATGGACACCCGCCCGTGGGGGGTGGCCAGACGGGTGGCGGGGGTGGTGACCTCGCGCGCGGCGCCGGATTCGGAGAGGTGCCACAGGCGGTCGCCGGAAACGGCGAACAGGAGGTCTCCAAACACGTGCATGCCGCGTACCGGGGCGGTGCCCGGTTCGGCAAAGCGCGCCATTCCGGGGGTGCGGTAGAGCGCCGCCTGCGCCTTGCCGCCGGGGCCGCCCGGCACCGGAAACAGGTTGATGCACCGCTGCGGGTTGAGCGCCGGGGAATCGGCGGGATACGCGGGGCCGGCCATGGCCACCGGAATGCGTGGCATCAGGCGTTGCTCCCGCGTGGGTCGGTCCAGCCGAAGGTGGTGGCGGTGACGGTAAGGTTGGCGTCCGAGGTGCCGAAGCGCGTGCGCACCCGCCCGGAGGTGTCGGTCACCACCCGCAGACTGGAGCTGCCATGCATGGTGTTGGCGTCCGCCTCGCCGCAGGCGATGTTGGCGAGGGTGGCCGAGGGCGGGGTGTCGGGCTGGCCGGGGGAGGTGACCAGTCCCAGCATGGCGAACCCGGTCTGGTTTTTCGAATGGATGTGAAAAATCGCTTCCACGTTGAGGCCGGGGGGGACGGTAAGCGCGCGCAGCACCGCGGCGGTGCCGGTGCTGCTGACACTGAAGTCCCCCACCGGGACATCCCAGATGAAGCGGTCCCCGGTCTGCCGGAAGGCAACGATGCTGGACGCCGCATCGGTACGCACCGCGCCCACTCTCCGCCGGGCGTCGTAGGCGGCGGGCAGCAACGGGGCGGCCGCACTCAGGGAAAACAGGGCGTCCACCACGCCGGTGTCGGACCGGCGGATGATCCACAGGTGGTACCAGCTTCCGGCCGCCTTGAATCCGGTATCCAGTCCGCCCAGTCCGGTGCCCTCGGCCCAGGCGGCGTCCAGCCGCTTGGTGAGCACGGTGGGGCACGGCATGTTGGTGGCATCCGCCCCGTCGCGGCAGGCACCGGGGGCGATGTCGATGGCGTTGTTCGGATTCCCGGCGTTGTTGGACAGGATGAGCCCGTCGATGTGGCCGCGCGGCAGGGGCGTTTCGGCCATCACCCCGACCGTGCGCCAGCCGGAAACCCCGTCGGAGATCAGGGTGAGGCTGTCGGACGGCTGCCGAAGCGGGCGGCTTGCGGCGGCGCCGTCGAGGGTCACCGGGGCCGGGGGGGCCACCTGAACCGGGCGGTGGGCGGCCGCGTCCACCCGGACGATCGCGAAGCGGATGCCCGGATGCCCCAGCGGGTTCGGCAGGGTCACGGTGAAGGCGCCGCCGGTGGCATCCGCCAGAATCGTACCGTGGTCCGTTACCGCCAGCGTGGTGTCCGTGGTTACCGTGGTGACCCTGCGGCGGGGGGCGGTGCGCACCAGCACCCCGTCGAACCACACCTTGCCGGAGGGGGAGCCGGAAAGGGCGTCCGCGCCGCGCAGTTCCAGGCGGGCATAGCGGGCGCCCGTGGGGGGCACGCTGCGGGCGTGCCGTTCGGTCCAGGTGGTGGGATTGGCGGAACCCTCGTCGTAGACGGTCGTGGGCGAGCCGCCCACCTCGGCGCGGGTGGCATCGTACCAGTGCATGCGCAGCACGCAGCGCTGGGTGGCGGCGGTCGCCTTCATCTGCCACACCAGCTCCAGCGTCCGGCCGGGGGTGACCGGCATGTATTCCTGCTGCAACGCGGACCCGCCGGAGGAGGCGCCGCCGGGGCCGGTGAACACCAGCGAGGCCTCCCCGTGGCTGGCGTCCGCGGTGGAGCGCGCGGGCAGGATGAAGTTGTCGCCCGGGGTCAGGTACCAGCCATCCGGGGTGGCGGCCGCCGCCGAGGCGGTTTCAAACGAGCCGTTGGCCACGGCGTTTTCCATCTCCACCGCGTGGTCGGACAGGCCGGGGTCGAAGTGGTCGATCTCGCGCACCAGGGTGTCGTCGGCCCGGTAAACGCGCAGCGTGTATTTTCCGGTGGCCCAGAACACGGTGGCCTCACCGTAACTGTCCAGCACGAATCCGGACCGGTTGGCATTCACCCCGGTGGCGGGGCCGGGAAGGACGGCGGTCTCCGCCGCATCGGCATACACCGGTTTGGGGCTGGTGGTGCCCGCGTGAAAGGTGAGCACGTAGCCGTTGGCCAGGTCGTTCCCCGCCGTGTCGCGGGCGATGAAGCGTGGGTTTGCAATCGGTTTGGCCATTTACCACCCCATGGGAATCGGAATCCAGGAATAATCGATCAGGCCGGTGTCCGCTCCCGGCGCGAACGGGCGAAGGTCGGCCATGTCGGCGCGGAATCCGGCAAACAGGCCGTCCCGCCGGAGCCGTTCCAGCACCCGCCACCCCGGCGGCAGGGTGCCCTCGTCGAAGGTGGCCGGCACCACCAGCACCACCAGTTCACTTCCGGCGCCGGGCCGGCCCACCGGCACCGGCGGGTGCAGCGCGCCGGTCACCCGTGGATGGGTCCCGGAAAGCGCCAGGGGGCGAATGCAGGTCAGTTGCCTCATGCGGTCACCCCGGCCAGTTCAATGGATTCCAGGGCACGCGGGTAAATGGCAAAGGCCCGGATCCAGCCGAAGAACGGGAACGACGCATCCCCGCGCGTGCCGATGGCAAAGGCCGCACGGTGGTCCATGTCCAGCACGGCGGAATCCGTCGCGGACACGGTGCCGTTCAATGCCCCCTGGGCATGTCCCGGCCGCCACGCCATCGCCACCCGGTTGGGCCCGCCGCCCACCCCGGCCATCGACAGGTTGAACTGCAACGCGCCCGCCTCCCACCCCTGAAGGGTTACGGTGGTTCCCGATACCGCCAGGTACACGCCGGAGCTGCCGCCGGTGGGATAGGTGCCGAAGGGCCTCCCCAGGTCGATGCCGGTCGCGCCCGGCGTGAGTTCCATGACCACGGTGCCCTCGTCGGCGATCACCCCGGCCCGCGACGCGGTGGCGTAATCCGCGTAGCGGAGGGTGGCCGATCCGGCGGTGACAATCGGGCTGGTGGCGGCGGCATGCGCCTCGCACTGGTTCAGGACGAAATAGCAGACGGAACCGGCGGAAACCCGCAGCTTGAAGGTATCGGCGGCCGTGGCCGGGGTCAGGGTGGCCGAGCGGCGGACGTACTCCCCGCTGAGGGCCACGGCGGCCCCGGCGGCGCCGGACAACTCCACCGACACATTCCCGCTGCCGCGCACATAGGCGGAAACGGTGTGGTCGGTGGTGTTCCCGGTGGCCCCGGCCACGGTAACCCATGCCTCCCCGGTCCCGGCCGTGTTGTCCAGCCGGAACACGTAGCCGGAGGCACAGATGCCGGCCAGTCCGGCGCTGCCCAGCCGTGTGGCGTCCGGGGTGCGCGCCAGGGTGGCCGCCGCATCCCCGGCCCGGGTCAGGTTGGTCAGTCCGGCGTCCGGGTTGGCGTTGAAGTTGGCGCACTTGTTGGTGACGGTCGGTTCCACCAGCAGCCCGTGGTCGGAGTGGGTGCGGGCGGCGTTGAGCGCGGCCTCCACCAGCACGTTGGTGCCGTCGACGGAGGCCCACGCGGTGCTGGCGCGGATGAAATTCACCTGCGGCCCCGTGCCGTGGCCGTTCAGGCCGTAGCGGAAATCACGCTGCGCGGTGGCCCCGTCCGGGTGGGCCAACGGCGCTCCCCGGCTGCGGCAGCGGGCCGCCAGCGCGGCCACCGGCGGGGCAGGATGCACCCTCATCGGTTGGCCCGCGCGGTAAGGGTGCCGGTATTGCCGCTCCAGGAGAGGCGCGCCCAGTTGAACTGGCCCGGCACGGTGAAGGCGGTGCTGGCGCTGTAGGTGCCCACCGTGTGCCAGGTGGCGGAACCCGGCACGCGCTGGGCCTCCGGGTGGTTGCTCACCTGCACGGTGACGGAGGCGGCCACGGAGACGGTCAGGTCCACGCCCAGCCCGTCGCCGGGGATGGGCACCGCCCCGGTGGCGCCGCTGGCGGCGGCTTCCGCAATCAGCAGGGGCGCGGGCGGCGGATTGGTGATGAAGCTCATGAAATCCTCGTCAGTGGTTGGAAAACCACACCGGCCGCGTGTCCACGCGGGGTGCGTTCATGATGCGGATCAGCCGTTCGGCCTCGCGGGATTCAGCGGCGAAGCGGGCGATGCGGTCCTCCGGCAGGCCGAAGTCGTCCGCCACCCGGTAGGCCACCAGGTCCCGCAGCAGGATCAGCGCCCATTGGGGCACGTCCGGCGGGGCGCCGTTGGCGGTGTCGTCGGCGATCCGCTGATAGGTGAGGCGCAGGGTGTCCGCGCGGTCCGGAACCGGCCACAGGTGCAGGGTGGCGGCGGCCTGATCGAACCAGGCCACCTCGGGCCGTCCGCTGGCGGTCGGGTTGCGAATGCCGCAAAAGGCCAGGTGCCCGATCAGCGGCACCGCCTGCTCGGCGGTGCCGGTCACGGTGACCGCCACCGGAAACAGCAGGTCCGCCGGAAGGGCCACGGTGGCGGTGCCGGCGGTCAGCGCCAGCGCGGTGCTGGTGCCCGCCACCCGCCACCACAGCACCCCCATGTAGTGCAGGCTTTTCAACACCCCGTCCATGGCGGCATACACCACGTGGGCGTCCTCCACCGGGGCGCTTTCCCCGGCGGCCAGCACGCCCAGCTTGCGCAGCACCGCCTCGGTCACCTGCTGGCGGGTCCGGGTCCATTGGGTGGCCATGGATCAGCGCTCCGCCGCACGCCGAACGGCGCGCGTGAGGTTCGGGTTGGCGGGTGCCGTTTTTCCGGTGGCGGGGGGCCGTTCCTCGAACCACGGGTTGGCGGCCAGCTTGGCCGCGGCCGGGTCGTCCACGGCCACCCATGCTCCCGGCTGGAAGCAATATCCCTGGGTTTCGGTGGGATGATCCCCCGTATATCTGAATGTGCGCATGATGCGTCCTTGCGGATGGGCGGCCGGGGTCCGGCGCTTACCGGGCCCCGGCCGCGTTGGATCAGGCGTCGGCCACGCCGGCGGTGAACAGGGTGAACACCCCGTGGTCCCGGGGGGCATCCGTGTCGGCAATGCCGGTGCCGAAACGCAGTTTCTCCACCCCCCGGATCTCCTGCACGGCCACCCCGTGGCGGAACTCGTAGTCGTTCTCCTGGGTGATGGTGCGGGTGCGCTGGGCCCAGGCCAGGCCGAGGGACTGCGCCCCGCACAGGTAGTTGGGGGCGATGTCGATGCCACCGGCTCCGGCTCCGGCGAGGAAGCCGATCTCCGGGACTTCCTTGACGATCACCCCGTCCCAGATCAGGTCGCCGCCGGTGAACATGGGGTTGTCCTTGCCGCGCTGCATGGCGTCCCGGTTGGCGGCGAGCATGTCCGCGTGGTTTTTCAGGTCGCGGAACGCGCGCGGCTGGGCGAACAGCACGAACCACTCCTCGTCCTCGTTGGCGGTGACCGGGCGGATGGCCGGGCTGGCCGCCTGGGCCAGGCGTTTGGCCAGGGAGATCATGCCCGGCGACAGGGTATCCGCCGCGTTGTCCACGTTCAGCAGCGAGCCCGCGTGGTTGCCGGCCACCCGGTTGGCGGCGGCGGCGCCGAACAGCACCCGGTCGGCGTTGTTGGTGAGCCAGGTGTTTTTCTGGGTGGCGGTGGCGGCGGCAAAGGCCACGCCGTCGATGGAGCCGAGGGCGGTGATGATGTCGCCGCGCAACTGCTTGAGCGCCCACCCCTTCAGGCGGGCGCGGGCGGCGTCGCGCAGGCTGACGGCGCTTTTCTGCTCCTCCAGCTCGGTAACCACCACCCCGTGCCGGGCCACGTTCACGGTGACCGCGTGGGAGCGGGTGTCCAGCGCCTCCTCGTTGCCCTCCAGTACGGCATTGCCGGTGACGCCGGAGCCGGACAGGTCGTGCACCAGCGCGAAGGTGATGCGGTCGCCCGGTTTCTTGGTGAGGTTTTCCTTGATGTGGATGACGGCATTGTCGTCCGCGCCCATGTAGCGGGCGAAGCGGGAGGAGCGCACGTATTCCTCGAAAAAGCGCTCGTCCCACTGCTGGACGACCAGCCCGGCCGCCGTTGTGGTATCAGCCATGAGTCTGTTTTTCTCCTAAAATTTCAGTCAGGGTCTTGGGCCGCCACGGGGCGTTTTCGCCCGCGGAGCCCGCCGAGCGGGTGCCGGACAGGGATTGCGGCAACTGGCCGGTGTGCGCCGCGTGCGCCGCGCCCTGGGCCAGTTCCATGGCCATGGCCCCCATGCGGTAGGCGAATTCGGCCGGGTCCGCTTCGGTGCGCAGGCGGGCAATCAGGGACGGGTCCACCGCGGCCAGGCGGGTGAACGCCCGGGCCCGGGGTTCAAAGTCCGGGTAGCGCCCGCGCGCGGCCTGCTCCGAGGCGTCCAGGCGGGCGCCTTCCAGGTGCAGGTCGGCATCGCGCTCCGGGGCGTCCGCAGGATCGGCCGGGACGCCCTCTCCGGGTGCGCCGGGGGCGGCCAGTTGCTGCTCCAGTTCCTGTCGTTTGCGCCGCTCGTCGAGCAGGGCCTCGATGGGCACCATGCGCGGGGCGGGGTCCTCCACGGGGGGCCGTTCCCCGTCCGGCGGCGTCCCGGTTTCGCCCGTGGCGTCATGCCCCTCCGTTTCCGGAACGGGCACATCTTCCTGAAGGATCTCGTCCAATGCTTTCATGATTTCTCCTTGAGAATCGACCGGGAACGGCGTCGTCCCGTTTGCGCCCGCATGCCCCCGGCGTCGGGGTGCCGGTGCGCAGCGGCCCGGGAGGGTGGGCGCCGGGGAAGCCGAGGGGATGGCTGGCGCCCGGATTCCCGTGTCGGGCCACTGCGCACCGACGACCCGGAACATAGGCACAGGCGCCGGGAGGCGGTTTGCGTTTGTGGCGCAACTGGCTGATCCTGAATGGCCCCTCCGCCCGCCGGTTCAACGGCGGGCGGCTTTGCGCCGAAAGGAGGGCGGGCAGGCGCTGTGAACGAGAGGGGGTATGACCCGACAAACGGAACCATCACCATCGTCCGCCGGGCCGCTGCGCCGCGTTCTGCGCTGGCCGCTGGCCCACTGGCGCGGGGAACTGCCCCTGTGGGTGTCGTTCTGGCTGCACGGGGCGGGGGTGTATGCCCTGCTGGCGCTGCTGTCCCGCCTGCACGAGCAGGCCTCCCTGGCCGAGACGCTGCACCCGCTGGTGGTGGTGCGCCTGTCGCTGGTCTATCTGCTGTTTGCGCTGATGATTAACCTGTGGCTGGCGGTGGGCATCTGGCGCGCGGCCCGGCACCATCAGGCGGCGCGAAGGCTTCCCGGATGGGGCACGGTGGCCCAGGTGGTGGTGGCCTTTTCGGTGGCGTTTTCGTTGGCCGGAATGCTGTTCATGGCGCCGCTGGCCAGCCACCTGTGGCGCACCGCGTTCGCTTCCGGGC
>JAOUMB010000097.1 GCA_029881725.1 Nitrospirota bacterium | reverse complement strand
AATAAAAACCGCTTTGTGGGGACGTTTCGCACCGTGGGTTTCGCATGTTCACGGTGACCTCGGAACGGAATATCAAGGGGTTCTGAAGGCCGGTAGCACGATGCGGTGGGTTGAAACGGGAATTTTTCCGGATGATTTGCAGAACCCATTGAAATTGTGGAAAAAAAGAGGCTTTGTGGCGGGGCTGGCCTGCGAAACGAAACGCGCAGAAGGGATTGAAAATGTGGGGATTACCGGATTTGTGGGAACGCGGTTCACGGTGGGGCCCGTTTGGGCGATGGGGGTTGCCGGGGTCCGGGAAGGGGGAGGCGGCTGGAATTCATTTCATTTAACGACAAATTAAATGAAATTCGGGAACGGTGCGGCGGAGGCATTTCGGCCCCTCTCCGCCCCATCAGGAGGGAAAGGGATGCGGCTTGGAGCGTAGTGTTTTCAACCGGTTGAGGCGTTTCCGGGAGGACGCCCCCCCTCCCTCTCCGCGGCACGCTGCCCGGCGCAGGGCCGGACTGCCGCGTCCGCCCATACCGCTGTGTGCGGAGCACCCAAGCGCGGAGCACCGCTGTCGCACGAAGCTAAGTTACCGGTGCGTTAACGGTTCGTAAAAGGATTTTTTACAGATTGATTACCGATCGACCCCTTCCCATCCAAACGGGCCAACGAAGCTACCCGATGCCCCCACAGCGCGGCCCATCGACGATCGCCAATACGGAATGCAAGGCGGCTGGTCATTTCCACCGAAAGAGCTCTAAAAAGTCCTCTACAGTCACATACCGCCGTGCGGTGCTACGCGCACGGCGATTTTTACGGACGGATTGGTGCCGCTCCGGGGTGATGTACGGCCATCCGCCTGGGCGGGAACGACGGGGTCATTGGGTGGGGGGGTGAGGAGGACTTTACCCGCGGCGGATTTCCGGATTCGATGCCCTGCAAGCGGTGACCCGCACGGCTACGCACCCGGAATGAACCACAAAAAAGCCCCCGGGAAGGAGATTCCTTCCCGGGGGCCGAAAGGGCCGTTCCCGCCTAGTTCGGAGCGTGAACGATGCTCGGCACCGAATGCCACTGGGAGGTGTACGGGATAAAGGTGATCTGGTCTGTCGTAACATACGGATCGAACGCGTGGGAGCCACCCGAAGCGATCAATTCCGGGGTATCGCAGTTCACGCAGGTAAACAAATACCCCTCCACATCCTGCGAAACCAACTGACCCCACTGCAGCGAGACAGGATTCTGAAACGCGACGAGCCTCGACTGCACCTGGAATGCCTGCTGGAAGGTCTGACGTTCCGCCGTGAACTGGGCCTGACCCAGTTCCACACTCTGCTCCAGGCGCTGGTCAACGTAGGTTAGAAGGTCCGGGCCAATCGGCGTGACGGGTTCAAAGGTGATCTGACTGCGGAAGTTCTGGGTCAATTCCTTGGCACCCGTGTCCTTGTCCAGGCTGGTCACGTAACCAACCACGGTCTGATCAATCCACTGTTCGCGCGCTGTACAGTAGTAGTCTCCCGGACCGCAGGATCCCGGAAAGGCTCCATAAAGGTCCGGGTTAACCACCCCCATGTCCAGCAGGTAGATGGTCACCATGAAATCCGGCCCAGCTGCCAAACACTGATCAAGCGTCCAGGGGGGGCCGGGGAGAGGGATAATGGGGAAACTCAGCAGACAATTGTTGTAGATGGTGGTGGCCTTACCGGTGAGGGTAAACGCACCGCCGACGAGCCGGGTGATCGTTGGAATATCCGCCCAGTTGAACGTGATCCCACTGATCGTGATGGACGGCTGCCCCTCAGTATGGGTCAGCATCGCAGCCAACAGCCGGAACTCGGAAGCATTTGCCGGATCGGACTGAGTCAGGCTGTCAGTTTCCCCGGGATACTTGAGGGTCAGCAGGAGCATCTCCTCGCGGGTAAGCATGCCCAGCATTTCGCTGCCGCTACCGAACAGGGTGCGGCTGTTCTTGGAGAAGATCGGGGCGATACCACCGCCGTGACCATAGTTCCAGAGGAGATCAGACGGGACGAAGAAATTGGACGCCCGCAGATCGGTCGTATTGTTCCCCTGCCAGTAATTCATCGGCCCGGTGCCCTGAATCGCCTGGAGGGCCAGATCACCCAGCGCCCTGCACGCACCCGTGGGGGAATTATCGATCGGATTCGCAGGTGATGCGGCACAGTCGGAGGGCGTGACAATGAACTTTGCCGCCTCCAACGGATCCGCATAGCTCTCGGTGTTGTTCACGATGTTCAGGTCCGCCGCCCAGGCGTAGGCCCCGAACCCAAGAACCGCCACCGCGGCCAGCGCGAAGGCCAACTTACTGCGTCTGGTTTCCACCTTGTTCACCATGACAAAAATCCTCACCCCCCCAAACGACCCCGTTAAAAAAGTGCATGGTGGCACCCTCATGCCACCACCTTCCCTCGATCCGTTCCACACACCCGGTCCACCGTGTCCAGTATCCGATTTTCGCACCCGTTCGGCTGCGCAGGAGACACGTGTCCTTGGGTGGAATAATGTGCAAGGAATCTGCCACGTTGAGGAACTCCCCAATAATTTGCCGGACGCTGCACACCGCCCCCTTTTTTTTGAAGACTTGCGGGCACAAAAAAATGGGGACTACCCGATTTCCGGCAGCCGGGAACGGAAATCGGGGATCCGGTGGTAAGAAAAACTTTTCCCCAAAGGGGCATTTGGATTGGCAATCAGGCACCGGAAGTCGCCGCACTGCGCGGATTCGGGCACGGCGCCGCGGAGGGGGAGATCAGGCGGCGGGGGCTGACGGACTTTCGGCACCTGGCGTGCGGGAACCCCACCACAACCAGCCACCCACGGCGCCCAGATAGCCGCCCCAGACCAGCACCTCCATCAGCGTGGGGTTGGCGTTGTAGCCGATCAGCACCGCCAGCAGCGCCCCCACCCCGGAACGCTCGGGCAGCACATTGCTGGTGTCCCATATGGCGTAGGCCAGCGCCGGGAGCCAGTCCACCGCCACCCAGTAGCCCACCCCGTGGGCCAGCATGCCCGCCGCCAGCAGCACCAGCAGGCCGGTGGTGGCGTTGAAAAACGTCCCCAGAGGGATGCGCCGCCCGCCCTGAAACACGGCCCACGCGATCAGCACGGCGGACACCAGCCCCAGCAGGCCGCCGGTGAGCACCGCGCCCACGTCCTCCCGCCCCCCGGCCAGGATGCCCCACAGGAACAGCACCGACTCCACCCCCTCGCGGAATACGGACAAAAACGCCAGCACGAACACCCCCATGCCGTGCCCCTCCACCGTGCGGTGGACCTCGGCGGCCAGTTGCTGGTGGATGCCCTTGCGGCTTTCCTTCAGCCACACCACCACATAGGTGATCATGGCCGCTGCAAGCATTAGCACACAGCCGTTCAACACCTCCTGCCCGGCGCCGCCGAACAGGTCGGACACCCGGTCGGCCACCAGCGCGAACAGCAGGCTGACCAGTATGGCCACCCCCACCCCGGCAAACACGTGGCGCTTGAAGCGGGCCTCGCCCACCCGCACCACCACCGCCAGGATAATGCCCACGATCAGCGCGGCCTCGAAGCCCTCGCGCAGCATGATCAGGAATGCACCGGCCATGGTTTACATCAACGCTCCCGAAAAAACCGGCGCTCCCCCGACACCGGGGGACGCCAGGGAGATGATAATGGGTTTGGAGACAAATTGCCGCCCGTGGCGCGCCTTTCTTTGCGGTGCGCCACGGGCCGGGTGGAATCAGCCGGGGCGGCGGACGCCCAGGGCGGCATCCAGGTCGTCCAGCCCGGTCACCGGCGGCAGGCAGGTTCCGGCCCGGCACACCCAGGCGGCGGCTTTGCCATCCACCGGCCCCTTGCCGTCCAGGGCGGGCACCGGCGGGGCGGTTCCGTCACGGGCCACCAGGGCCATCACGTCGGGAAGGTAGCAGGCCGCCAGACGGTCGCGCCACTGGCCGGGGGTGGCGTCTCCGGCCATTCCCACCAGGGCCACCACCGTGGGCGGGTGGACCAACTCGTCCACCACGTCCAACAGGGCCCCGTGCCCCTGGGGCAGCGCCACCGCGTGGCTCAGAAACGCCCGCACGGCGGCCTCCGCCGAACCCAGCAAGGCCCCGTCGCCGGTCAGGTGATGCAGGCGCACCAGGCAGCGGGCGGCCACCGCATTGCCGGAGGGAATCGACTGGTCCATGCCGTGAAACGGCCGGGTGACCAGTTCCTCGTGGTCGTCGGCGGTAAAATAAAACCCGCCGGTTTTGGCCTCGAAATGGGCGCGCACTGACTCCATCAGCCGCGCGGCGGCGGTTAGCCGGTGGGCGTCGCCGGTGGCGGTGTACAGATCGAGCAGCCCCTGGGCCAGGAATGCGTAGTCGTCCAGATAGGCGGCCAGCCGGGCCCGGTCGTTGGTGATGCAGCGCAGCAGCCGCCCCCCG
>JAOUMB010000096.1 GCA_029881725.1 Nitrospirota bacterium | reverse complement strand
CCGCCGAATGGTTTCGACGTGGTCTCCTGCTCATGTCTCGCTCCTTCTTGAGGGGGCATCATCATGCCCCAACTGAGCAGGAAATCCACTTATCCCAGTTGTTCAGATTTCCGGGGCCACCTCTCCCCTCCCGCCCGTAGGCGAAGTGGAGCACCTGTTGGACGGTGGGGGCGTAGAGCGTGGCGGTGCTCATTCCTTGCCGTCCCGATGTTGCCCGAACACCGCCCACTCGATCCGCAGCAGTCGCCGGTCGAAGCGCCACATGATGGCCAACAGGGCGATGGTGGCCACATCGCCCCCGGCCGACAGCAATTGCAGGATGCCGGTATCGACCACGTCAGCCGATCCGCTTGGCGGCCCGGATGCGGCCCCAGGCGCCCAGCAGGGTGCCCACGAACACGGCCAGGTTCAACACGCCGTCGATCAGCGCCGCCTGTTCCGCCTCGCCGATCTCCACGCCGAAGACCATCTTCACCCCGAACGCCACCGTGGCCACCATCGGCCCCAGAACGCCCCGGCTTTGCCACCATGCCTTGGTTCCGTTCATCGTTCTCTCCTTCTTGCTTGAAAACCATTTGTGGACCAGCCTGGTCCCCACCGCGTTGGCCGCCCACCGCAGGCCCATGAGAAACAGCGGGCTCACCCGATTAGCTCCTTCGGAAACGCCACCACCCGCCGCGCCCAGCCTTTCAGGTAGGCGTCGTAGCCCAGGCCCAGGTAGTGCTCCAGCAGGTGGTGGAAGAAGGCGTTGAGCAGCAGACCGCCGTCGGAGGCTGCGTTGGCCGCCGCCATCGTGCGGGAGCCAGCGATGCCGTCCACCGTCAGGCAGCCACCCATGGCGTTGGCCGCCCGTTGCAGGGCCTTGGCCGCAACCGTGGGGCCGACATTCACGCAGGCCGAGAAGTAGTGGGCCGCCAGCGGCGCGTAGGCGATCTCCCCGCAGCGGTACCGGTCCCAGAAGTCGCGCCGGTAGATCCCCGTGGCTTGCTCTTGGGTAAGCTCTCGGATGTTCAGGTGGGGATACCGGCGCTTCGAAATGCCGAACTTGGTTTCGCCCCCCGGGTCGATGGGGCTGTCGGAGTAGCCGCCCTCCAGCCGGAGGACGAAGGTCACAGCGTTGTCGAATGCGTCGCTCATGGGGCCATCCTGGCACCGACCCCCGAGGCTGAAAAGGCAGGGTTGTGTTTGTTGCGTTTCGTGTTGTGTTTGTTGCGTTTGTTGCGCTTTTCAGGGGGCCGATTCGTCCCTGATCAGCCGCACCAGTTCCTCGTGGGGGATCACCCTGTGGCTGTGTTCCCGCACCGAACGGATGTGCAGCCGATGGCCCGCCGGCAGTTCCGTCCGCTGCCGTACCCACTCCCTGGACCAGCCCAGCACGTTAGCCACGGTGCCGGTCTTGTAGCGACCGGCCACCGACTGCCCCAGGCGGGTGAGCAGACGCTCCAGGTAGCTTTCCGTATCCAGCACCGGGTTGGTCATGCCTCGTCCTCCATGGCCTGGGTCTCCACCACCCACAACAGCAGGGCGATGGCGTCCGCCTCGTTGTCGTCCGTCGGATCGTAGCCGCGCCCCCGCACCGACGCGATGACCGCCGCCTTGCCGGCGTTGCCCTTCCCCGTCGCGTGTTTCTTGATCGTGCCCACCGGCACCCCCTGATAGGGCACGCCACGCAACTCGCACCAGGCGGTGAGCTGACCCATGAAGCCGCCGTAGGCGTGCGCCGCGTCCACCCCCGCATGCCGGCGGACCTCCTCGAAGTAGATGGTCGTGGGGCGGCCGGACAGCAGCTCCATCTCCGCCAGCCAGCGCTTGAACCGCAGGAAGCGCATGCCACCCCCCTCGAAGCGGCCGGGCCGGAACGACATGGTGCCGCTGGTGACGGTGCCATCGGCGGCACGCACCGCCCAACCGGTGGTGGTGCCCAGGTCGAGGGCGAGAATCGTGGTCATTGCGAACCCCCGTTCCCAAGCACATCGATTTCTCGATAATGGGTAGGGGTTCCCAACCCTACCCATATCTCTGATATGGGTGGGAAGCTGGGAACGCGATTTTTTCCTTGGAAAAGCAACCACTTAGCGTTCCCAGCGAGATTTTGGGAACGGGTTTTCTTGGGAACGTTTAACCCGTTGTTTTTGAAGGGTAATAGCGTTCCCATACAAAACCGGTTACCGGCCGGGAACGTGGGAACGGGAACGCTTGCGACATTTTTGTAGCATCGTTTTGCGTGCATTATCAGGCCTCTTCTTTAGGTATTTCCGTCGGGGGAATTCGGCTCGGCACCCCTCACGAAATCTCCCTCACCGCGGGCGAAGGGACCGTCGGGCACGTCGAGCCATTTGTTGGTGTTGGAACCGGCCGCCTTGACCTTCACCAGCCGGGGCGGACGGGTGGTCAAAAGTTCCCGGCCCAGGGTTTCCAGGCGGTTCTTGCTCATGTCGTGGAACATTGCGGGGAGACGCTCCCGCTGGTAGTAGAGGCCTCCCTGCCCCGTATGGGTGAAGGGGTGCCCCAGCTTGGCGGAGCGGGCGATGGCGTTCATCAGCGTATCGAGCAAGTCCATGTCGCTGATCCCGGCAACCTTGACCTGCGCGGTACGGTCCTCCAGAAGCCCGGCGTTGTTTCGGACGTAAGTCCGCACCAGCCGGTCCGCCGGACCGTTGGACTTCACCACCGCCCCCTGGAACACCGAGTTTCGCTCCCACTTCCGCTCCAGGCGCTCAAACGCCTCCTTCTGGGTGTCATCGTCCGGGGGCCACAGGGCGTAGGCCACCCGCACCCCGTCCACCAGTGCGCTGGTGCCCCGGATGGCGTCCCGCGCCGCCTCGGGGGTACTGATCGGGCGGCCGCTGGGCGGCTTTCTCATGTGGTGAGGTACCAATACAGTGGCTCCGGTTTCCGTGGCCAAGCTGGCCAGCAGCCCGGTGGCGAAACTGCCCGCTGCCGGATCCGATGACACATCCGCGTGAATGAAGGAGGACAACGGATCGAACACCACCAGTTTCAGGTCGTTGATGGCGGTCAGTTGGTCCCGAAGTTTTTCAAACTGGGGCGTGGCCTGCGGGCCGTCCTGGCCCATGGAGACGATGGGGAATGGGCCGCCCGCGTTGGGCAGGGGCACGATCCAGAGCCGGTCCGCACATTGCTTACGCCAGCCATACCGGTCAAGGCGTTCCAGCCGGCGGTGGATCTCGCCAGCGTCGTCCTCGGCGCTCAGGATGACCACCGCGCCCTCGGCCCGGACCACACCGCCAAAGGCCGTGTCCGGGTTGGACAGGTAACCCCTGGGCCCTTTCCGCGCCACCTTGAGGGCCAGATCCAGGGTGAACATCCCCTTACCGGTATCACCCATGGCGGCGAGTATCCCCACCACACCCAGGGGGAACACGTCGTCGACCAGGAACTGTTGCTCCGGGGCCGGCCCGTCATATCGGCCGGAGGACCACGGGGTGAAGTCCTCCCAGGCCGGAGGGCCAACCTTGACGGTCTTACGCTCACCGTCCCGGATGAACCCGGCGCAGTCGAATCCTTCGGCCACCGCGTCGGCAGCGTCCCACTTCTCCGGCTTGTCCTCTGGCGGCACCAAAATGGCCACCGACCGCGCCCCGGCCTTGGCCGCCGCGTCGGCGACGGCCTCCGCGTACCGCCAGCCCACGGCGTCCTTGTCCGGCCAGACGATCACCTGCTTACCCCTGAGGGGTGACCAGTCCGTCTTCGATGTTTTGGATAAAGCGCCGGCGCCGTGCATCGCGGTGGTGGCGCAAAAACCGGCACCGTTCAGGGCATCCGCGCACTTCTCACCCTCCACCAGCACCGTGGTGTCGGCCTGGGCGATACCCGGCTGGTTGTAGAGGGGCCAGGGGGTGGGGTCGCCGAACTTCTGGCGCATCGCGTCCCACGGCCGGAAGGTCTTCTTGCCGCCCGGCGGGTCGTGGCGGTAGACACAGCAAATGAGGCTGCCGTCCGCCGTGGTGTAGTCCCACTTGCCGGTGCGGGGGCCCAGTTCGTCCATGGGCGGTTGCTTGGTCGCTTTACACGAATCCGTCGCCGTTGTCCTGTCAGCTGACAACGGATTCTGCCAACTGACAGCCCCCAGCCATTCGGCGGCGCCCTCGATCACCTTGTGGAAGTCCGTGCGTGCGGACAGCGCGTGAACCCCGGCCCACAGGTCGATCACATCGCCGCCCTCGCCGGTAGCGAAGTCGGTCCAAAGGCCGCGCTTGTCACCGGCAAGTTCCACCGACAGGCTGTTGCCCTTGCTGCCGTGCAGGTCGCCTACCTGGAAGGTGCCGTTTCGGGTCACGCCGTTCGGAAACAGGTAGGCCAGCATCGACTCCAGACGGTCCGAGAGTTCTCGGCGCACGGCATCGGCGTCGATGGTTTGTGCCCCCACGCTGTCGGGGGCGTCGTTGAAGTCACACCAGTCGCCCATTAGC
>JAOUMB010000095.1 GCA_029881725.1 Nitrospirota bacterium | reverse complement strand
ACGACAACCCGCAAGCCAGGTGCCGCGCCAAGTGGATCGGCCCGGGCCGGGGCTGGGTCGACCCGGTCAAGGAGGCCAAGGCGGCGGATATGCGCATCCAGTCCGGCATCTCCACCTACGAACAGGAGTGTGCGGAGCAGGGCCTCGACTGGGAAGAGCAATTCGAACAGCGGGCCCGGGAGAAACAACGGATGGAAGATCTTGGACTGGTTGCCGAGGCCCTGGGCGACATCCCCACGGATGCCCCACAGCAAGACGAACAGGGCAAGCCATGAGCGCATTCTGGAAAGCGGCCGACGCGGTCTGGGCCATCCGCGAGGATGCCCTCATGACTCTGCTGGATGTGACCCGCCGCGACAACCTAAGTCCCGAGGCGGTGGCCAAGAAGCTGGGCCGGCCGCTGAACAACACCTTCACGGTGACGGTGCGGAATGGGGTCGCCATCCTGCCGGTGACCGGCCCCCTGTTCCGCCACGCCAATCTGCTCACCCAGGTGAGCGGCGCTACCTCCTACGACCTGCTGGCCACCGAGTTTCAGCGGGCCGTGGAGGACGCCCAGGTCCGGGCCATCGTTCTCGACATCGACTCCCCCGGCGGCGAGGTCAACGGCAACGCCGAGTTCGCGGATCAGGTGTTCGCGGCGCGGGGGATCAAGCCGGTCGTTGCGTACGTGTCCGGCATGGCCGCCTCCGCCGCCTACTGGATCGCCAGCGCTGCATCCGAGATCGTCACCGCCGAAACCGGGGAACTGGGCAGCATCGGCACCATGGGCACCTACGTGGATACGTTGGAGCGGGACAAACAGGCCGGGATCCGCAAGGTGGAGGTGATCTCCAGCCAGTCCCCGGACAAGAACCGGCCGCCCACGGACAAGCGGGGTCACGCCCTGCTGCAACAGCGGGTGGACGACTTGGCGTCGGTGTTCGTCGCCAAGGTGGCCCGCAACCGGGGGGTATCGGAGGACACCGTGCTGTCGAACTTCGGCCGGGGCGACCTGCTGGTAGGCCAGGCGGCCATTGATGCGGGGCTGGCCGACCGGTTCGGCTTCCTTGAGCAACTGATTGTTGAACTTCAAACCAAGCAAGGAGGCGTTGCAATGAGCGACACCCAGAACACCGGATCGGAAACGCCGGACTTTCAGATCACTGCCGCCCTGGTGCGGGACGAGTATCCCGACGTGGCGGCGGTCCTCACGCAGTCCGGCCACGACTCGGGCTACAAGGAAGGCGTCACCGCTGGTGAGCAGCAGGCGCGGGAGCGCATCGCGACCATCCTGGCCCTGCCGGAGGCGGAGGGGCGTGACGGCTTGGCCAAGCACATCGCGTTTGCCACCACCACCGACCTGGACGGGGCCCGCGCCATGCTGGCGGCATCCCCCAAGGGCACGCCGCCGAAGACGGACCGTTTGGCCGCCGCCATGGCCGCCGTCGACAACCCGGATGTAGGCGCCGACGACGAGGCCGAGATCCCCGACAACCCCCTGCTGGCCACCGCCCGCTCCCTGGGCCTGACCACCGATAACTAGAAAGGCACACCCATGACCAACCCGAGCTTCACCTCCACCGCTTTCACCCCGGACCGGCTGTTGGCGGGGGATTTTCCCACCGTCACCGAGAGCATCACCCTGGCCGCCGCGCAGGTGCTCGCCCGAGGGGCCCTGCTGGGCCGGGTCACCGCCAGCGGCGAGTACGTCCTGTCGCTGGCCGCCGCCGTCGACGGTTCCCAGACCCCGGTGGCGCTGCTGGCCGACGACGCAGACACCACCCTTGGTGCCGCCACCGGGGCCGCGTACCTGTCCGGCGAGTTCAACGACAACGCCGTCACTTTCGGCACTGGTCACACGGCGGCCAGCGTGAAGGACGCCTTGCGCGACCTGAACATCTACCTCAAGACCCCGGTCGTGGCGTAAGCGCGGCGCGGCAAGCAAGGAGAAAACTTCATGGACAACTACACCACCACCGCACTGCTCGGGGTGATCGAGAACCTCAAGCGGCCCCAGATGGGGCTCTTGGACATGTTCTTCCCGACGGTGCAGATCTCCGACGCGGAGGAGATCAAGTTCGACGTGCGTATCGGCAAGCGCCGCATCGCCCCGTTCGTCTCCCCCGTCGTCGAGGGCAAACTCATCGAGGCGGAGGGTTTCGAAACCCGCACCTTCCACCCGGCCTACGTGAAGCCCAAGCACGTCATCAAGCCGCAACGTGGTTTCAAGCGCGCCATCGGTGAGCGTATCGGCGGCGAGCGCCGGCCCATGGACCGCATCCAGGCGGCCGTGGTCGAACAGCTCGCCGACGACGTGACCATGATCGACCGGCGCATGGAGGTGATGGCCTCCGAGATCCTGCGCACCGGCAAGGTGACCGTCACCGGCGACGGCTACCCCACCCAGGTCGTGGACTTCCTGCGCCCCGCCGGCCACACCCTCACCCTGGCTCCGGGCAGTAAGTGGGGGGACGCGGGGGTGAGCCCGCTCAAGGACATCAAGTCCTGGAAGCTGCAGGTGCTCCAGTCCTGCGGCGCCGGGATCACCGACGCCGTCATGGAGGCGGACGCCTGGGAACAGTTCATCGCCGAACCCGACACCAGCAAGGCCCTGGACGAGCGCCGGGGCGGCACGGCTTCCGCCGAGCGGGTGCAGTCAGCCACCGACGTGGGCCTGGAGTATATGGGCCGCATCGGCGGCACCAGCTACTGGACCTACCAGGACTGGTACGTGGATGAGAACGACGTGGAACTTCCGATCCTGCCCACCGGCACGGTGATCCTGGGCTCCCGCGCCATCGCCGGCGTGCGGGTGTTCGGGGCCATCGAGGATGAGCAGGCCCATCTCAACGCCCACCAGTACTTCCCGAAATCGTGGCTGATCGAGGATCCGCCCAAGCGGGTGCTGATGACCCAGAGCGCACCGCTGGTGGTGCCGGGCCGCCCGGCCGCCTCGTTCGCCGTCACCGTCCTGTAAGGCGGTACGGCCGTCAGCGGGAAAAGAAATCAAAGGAGATACACGATGAAAGTAACCCTGAAGCATGCCGTGCGGATCAAGCGCGGCAAGGAGCATGTGACCCTGGAGCCCGGTTCCACGGCGGATCTGCCCAAGGAGACGGCCGAGGAACTGATCGACAAGGGCGCCGCCGAGGCGGCCGGTGCTCCGGCCCCGGTGGAGGATGAGCCCGGTGCCGAGCCGGGGGGATGACCTGGAGGCGGTCACCGCTGGCGACGTGGTTGCCCACCTGGGCAATCGGACGGCGGTGTACCGCTCGCAGGACGGCACCGAACTGCGGGAGCTGAACGGCATCTTCCGGCGGTCCTACGTCGAGGTGCCCGGAGAGTTCGCGGGAACGGCGGTCCGGAAACCCACCTACACCACGGTGGCCGCCTACTGGCCGGAGATGTTCAAGCCGCAAGTGGGTGGAACGCTGGAGGTACAGGTGGATCCCGAGACGGTCATCACCTACACGGTGCGCGGGGCGGAACCGGATGGGGCGGGGCTGGTGGTGCTGGTGTTGGAGGGGGCATGACCTACTACTTGGCCTTTTTCAAACGGTCGAATTCAGGCTTCGCTTCGGCCAGCAACTGGTCCCAATCGTTCGGCGGGTGGCCGTTGTTCAGCATATTCCGGAACACCCGGTAGGCATCGCTTCCACTCCCGTAAGCGCGTTTGGTCTTCTCGTCGTTCACCCAGGCATAGACGATCACCTTGCTCTCCGCGTGGTAACGGAAGAACAGGCGGTACTGCTGGAAGAACTTGGCGCGGAACCAATGCTTGTGCTCGTCGCCGAGGGTACCGCCCTGGCGATACTCCGGCCGGGTGGGATCCTGCGGGATGACCTCAGATGCCAGCTTGGCGATGGCGGCCAAGCGCTTGGTGGCGTTTTTGCCCTTGTAGCCGGCCGGGTCCTTTTTCTTAAGGGATTCGACCTTCCGGGTAAGCGCCTCGATCTGGTCGAGAAATAGCGGATGGGCGAAGAGCGTCCAGCCGTCAACGACCAACGGCGCGTTGGCGTCGCTCATTCATCGTCATCCGAGAGCGGGGCGTCGAGATCGATTTCGACATCGCCGACCAGCGACCGGATGCGCTGCACCAGTCCGGTATTCAGCGCCTGAATCCGCTCCGGGTGACCGGCCACGTCGTGGGCCAGGAAGCCCAAGAACTGTCCAAGCACCGGGTCGTCCTCCTCGGCGGAGCCCGCGCGAGTGATCACGACCCTGCCGTTGGACTGGATCACGTAGCGGATCTTGTCGCGCTTGCCCAGTTTCAGGGCTTTGCGGACGGTGTCGGGAACAGTGGTCTGGTACCGGTCGGTGAGCGTTGATTCGACTTCGAGCTTGAGGGCCATTTCATCCTCCTTAAGACAGTCCAAATGTAGCTGACCGACACCCCTATCGTCAATGCAATTGCATTACCTTTCTTTTCGGCACTAGACCAGGAAATCTGAAATGCCCCACGTCCGAACCCAGATCAGAAACGCCGTGGCCACGGCCCTCACCGGCCTGACAACCACCGGCGCCAATGTGCATCCCTCACGCGTCTGGATCTTGCGACAGAC
>JAOUMB010000053.1 GCA_029881725.1 Nitrospirota bacterium | reverse complement strand
AATAAAAACCGCTTTGTGGGGACGTTTCGCACCGTGGGTTTCGCATGTTCACGGTGACCTCGGAACGGAATATCAAGGGGTTCTGAAGGCCGGTAGCACGATGCGGTGGGTTGAAACGGGAATTTTTTCCAGATGATTTTCATAACCAATTGAAATTGTTTAAAAAAAGAGGCTTTGTGGAGGGAGCGGCGTGCGAAACGAAACGCGCAGAAGGGATTGAAACGATAGAGGTTTCCGGATTTGTGGGAACGCGGTTCACGGTAGGATACGCTTGGGCGATGGGGGTTGCCGGGGTCCGGGAAGGGGGAGGCGGCTGGAATTCATTTCATTTAACGACAAATTAAATGAATTCCGGGAACGGTGCGGCGTCGGCATTTCGGCCCCTCTCCACCCCATCAGGAGGGCGGAAATGGATGCCTTGATCGTTGTTTTTTCAAGTGGTTGTGGCGTATCCGGGAGGATGCCCCCTACCCTCCCCGCCGCACGCTGCCCGGCGCAGGGCCGGACTGCCGCGTCCGCCCATTCCGCCGTGTGCGGAGCACCCGTGCGCGATGCATCGCTATCGCACGAAGCTAAGTTACCGGTGCGTTAACGGTTCGTAAGGGGGATTTTTACCGATTGATTACCGATGGGCCTGTTCCCATCCAAACGGGTAACAGCAGCCACTCAAATTTCCCCACGGCGTGGCCCATCGACGATCGCCAAACCGGAACGCAAGGCGGCGGGTCATTTCCACCGAAAGCGCTCCAATCCGTCCCCCAACCATCACATACCGCCGTGCCACCCTCTATCGGATACACGCCGCCGGTCGGTGGTCCAATGCAGCCTCCCCCCGCTTACGGCCCGATGCGCAACACCGCCGCCCCATTGATTCTCCCCTCTCTCACCGCCGCCAGCGCATCGTTCGCCCCGGCCAGCGGAAACGCTGTCGTCTCGGTCCGAATCCCCGCCTGGGCCGCCACCTTCAAAAAGGCCTCCCCGTCGGCGCGGGTCAGGTTGGCCACGGAGCGGACCTGCCGCTCGCCCCACAGGATGGAGTACGGAAACGACGGAATGTCGCTCATGTGAATTCCCGCGCACACCACGGAGCCCCCCTTGTTCACCGCGCGCAGCGCCGCCGGCACCAGTTCCCCCACCGGGGCGAACAGGATCGCCGCGTCCAGCGGCTCGGGGGGCGGTTCGTCCGACCACCCGGCCCATTCCGCCCCCAGCGATTTCGAAAACGCCGCCCCCGCCTCGTCCCCCCGCTTTAAAAACGCGTGGACCCGCTTGCCCTCGAAGGCCGCCACCTGACACAGAATGTGCGCCGCCGCGCCAAAGCCGTACAGCCCCAGGGTGTTGGCCTCGCGCACCATGCGGTAGCTGCGGAAACCGATCAGTCCCGCGCACAGCAGGGGGGCCGCCTGCACATCGCCCCACCCCTCCGGCAATTCAAAACAGTATGCGGCATCGGCCACGGTGTATTCGGCAAAGCCGCCGTCGCGGGTGTATCCGGTGAACCCCGGCGCATCGCACAGGTTTTCCCGGCCCGATGTGCAGAATTCACAGGTTTGGCAGGTATGCCCCAGCCACGGCACGCCCACCCGCTGACCGGGGGCGAAGGCGCGCACCCCCTGCCCCACTGATTCGATGGTGCCGACGATTTCGTGGCCGGGAATGATCGGGTAGCGGGCGCCGGTCAGGTCCCCGTCCACCACGTGCAGATCGGTACGGCACACCCCGCAGGCGGATATTCTGATCAACACCTGACCGGGGCCGGGAGCGGGCGTGGGGATGGTCTCGAGACGCAGTGCCTCGCCGGGGGCGTGCAGCCGCATGGCGCGCATGGTGGGGGGAGCGATCATAAGCACCCATCCTACAACGAAATCGAGGGGTTCATTCACCCCTGCCCCCCTCCCGCCATTTCTGTCACAATAGGGATGTGGCGCGGGGCTTGGATGGCGAGGTGACACGTGACCCGGATCATCGACGCGGACATTGTCGACAGCGACAAAAACAACGGCGGGGAGCAGGACCGCACGGCGGTCGTGGTGGCCCAGGATATCCTGCCCGACATCCTGCTCATCCTGCCCATCACCAGCCGCCCCATGTTCCCCGGACTGGTGGTGCCGCTGGTCTACGAACACCCCAAACTGAAAAGCGCCGTGCGGAACCTGGCCGAATCCGGCGAGCAGTACGTGGGCCTGCTGCTGGCCCGGGAGGAGGAAGGCGACTTCGTGCCATCCAACCTCTATCGGGTGGGCGTGGCCGCGCGCATTCACAAGATGGTGGAGGTGCAGGGGCACGGCCTGCATCTGGTGGTGGAGTGCATGGAACGCTTCGTGGTGGAGCACTTCCTCAGCGAGGACCTGCCCCTGCGCGCCCGCGTGCGCTATCACCACGAAACCGAATACCGCGACAACCTGGAAATTCGCGCCTACACGGTGGCGATCATCAACACCATCAAGGAGATGCTCAAGCACAACCCGCTGCACGAGGAGGAGCTGAAGATGTTTCTGTCCCGCTTCGGCCCCAGCGAACCGGCCCGGCTGGCGGATTTTGCCGCCAGCCTCACCAGCGCCGACCGGGGCGAATTGCAGCAGGTGCTGGAAGCCTTCTCCATCTTCGACCGCCTGAAAAAGGTGCTCACCCTCATCCGCCGCGAACTGGACGTGTCCAAAATCCAGAAGCGCATCCGCACCAACATCGACGAAAAGGTTTCCGATCAGGAACGACGCTTCTTTCTGAAACAGCAGCTGCACGAAATCCAGCGGGAACTGGGAATGGAGGAGGACGAGCGGACCCAGGAGGTGAACCGCCTCATGGACCGGGCCAAGGGGCTGCAATTCTCCATCGAGGCCCGGGAGCGGTTTCATGAGGAGCTCAACAAACTGTCCATGCTGGAGCCGAGTTCGGCGGAGTACGGGGTGTCACGCAACTATCTGGACTGGCTCACCGCCCTGCCGTGGGGCAAATTCAGCCGCGACCGCTACGACCTGAAGCGCGCCCGCCGGGAACTGGACCGGGACCACGCCGGGCTGGACGACGTGAAGGACCGCATTCTGGAATTCATCGCCGTGGGGGCGCGTAAGATGCGGGTGGGCGGCTCCATCATCCTGTTCGTCGGCCCCCCCGGCGTGGGCAAGACCAGCGTGGGGCACGCCATCGCCGATGCGGTGGGGCGGCCGTTCTACCGCTTTTCGGTGGGCGGCATGCGCGACGAGGCCGAGATCAAGGGCCACCGCCGCACCTACATCGGCGCCATGCCGGGCAAGATCATCCAGGCCCTCAAGCAGGTGAAGGCCGCCAACCCGGTGATCATGATCGACGAGGTGGACAAGATCGGCACCGACTTCCGGGGCGACCCGGCCAGCGCCCTGCTGGAGGTGCTCGACCCGGAACAGAACAAGGATTTTCTGGATCACTACCTGGACGTGCGCTTCGATCTGGGCCAGGTGCTGTTTCTGCTCACCGCCAACGTGCTCGACACGGTGCCGCCACCGCTGCTGGACCGGGCCGAGATCATCCACCTGCCCGGCTACATGACGTTCGAAAAGTTCGACATCGGCAAGCGCCACCTGTGGCCCCGTCAGAAGAAGGCCCACGCCCTCACCCGCGACGACGTGCGCCTGTCGGACGCGGCGCTCAAGCACCTGATCGAGGATTACGCCCGGGAGCCGGGAGTGCGGCAGCTGGAGCAGTATCTGAAAAAAATCCTGCGCAAGGCGGCCCGCCATCTGATCAATCACCCGGAGGACGCGCCCCTCACCATCGGCGCGCGCAACCTGCACGAATGGGTGGGCAAGCCGCGCTTCGTGCCGCAGGCCATGCGCAGCGGGGTGGGCATTTCCACCGGCCTGGCGTGGACCGCAATGGGCGGCACCAGCCTCACCCTGGAAGCGGTGGCGGTGCATACGGATGAGCGCGGCCTGAAGCTCACCGGCCAGTTGGGCAAGGTGATGCAGGAATCGGCGGAGATCGCCCTCTCCTATGTGTCGGCCCACGCAGCGGACTTTGGGGCCGATCCGGATTTTTTTGAAAAGCGCTTCATCCACCTGCACGTGCCGGAGGGGGCGGTGCCCAAGGACGGCCCCAGCGCCGGCATCACCATGGCCACGGCGCTGTTGTCGCTGGCCCTGAACAAGGCCCCGGACCCGCTGGCCATGACCGGCGAAATGACCCTCACCGGCGAGGTGCTGCCCATCGGCGGCGTGCGCGAAAAGCTGCTGGCGGCCAAGCGGCTGAATATCGACCGGGTGATCCTGCCCGCCGCCAACGCGGTGGATGTGGAGGAGTTGCCCACCTCCGTCACCGAGGGGCTGAAGCTGCACTATGTGGAACACTTTCCCGACGTGGTGCGGCTGGTGTTCCACCGCCGCGCGCGCCGGGCCCTGCGGAGCGTGTAAAGCCGGAGACCGTGCGCAAGATTATTCATGTGGCCACCCGCCAGCGGGAAACGCTGGTGGACATCAGCGAACCGGTGCGCGCCATCGTCGCCAAAAGCGGGGTGGCGGACGGGCTGGTGAACGTTTACGTGCAGGGGGCCACGGCGGCGGTGATGATTCAGGAAAACTGGGACGACTCGGTGCAAACCGATGTGGTCGATTTTTTAAAAAGACTGATCCCCCAGGGGGTATGGCTGCACGACCGCCAGGACGGCAACGGCGACAGCCATTTGAAGGCCGGGCTGGTGGGGCCGCAGGAGACCATTCCGATCATTGGTGGCGCGTTGGGGCTGTCCCGCTGGCAGAACATCTTTCTGTGCGAGTTCGACGGCCCGCGCGAGGCGCGCCCGGTGTGCGTGACAGTGCTCGGCACCTCCGGCTGAGCGGGCCGCGCGCGCCGTGGATTACGCATGGCCCGTCACCTGTTATGATCAAGCCGTTGACCGCCCGACAAGGTTCTTTGTAAACCGTAACGGGCGGTGCTCCGGCATGCATCACCCCCGTTCCACGGATGGAGCCGATGATCCAGAACAAGCCCGACAAACCGGACGGCACCGGCGCCATCAACCGGGAACTGGCCGCCACCCTGGCGGCCATGCTGGACGGCGCCGCCGAAGAGCAGGGCGCGCCCATCCCCGAGCCGGTGCGCGCCGGGCTGCTGGACGACGCCCTCGACCTGTTGGGGCGCGGCGGCACCCAGCACGTGGGGGTCACCCTGCGCAGCATCTCCGTGGGAGACATTCACCGCCACCTGTTCGTGGTTCGCTGCCCCGACCAAGCCTTTTTTCTGGACGCCATCAAGGTCTATCTGGCCCGCCACAAGATCCAGGTGCTGGCCCGCCACACCCTGGTGGTGTGCGCCACCCACGACAACCACGGCGTGGTCACCGCCATCTGTGCGCCGGACCGCTGCAACGAGGGCAACGAGATGCTCATCGCCCTGCAGATTTCCGCCGCGCTGGTGCCCGACGGGGGGCATGTGTATCAGAACATGGTGGCCATCGTGCAGGCGGTGGACGCTTCCGTAAAGGATTTCGTCGCCATGGACCGGCTGCTGGGGGAAGCCGCCCACCGCCTGCGCCTGAGCCATCCGGACGCCGCCGCCCTGCTGGGGTGGATGCGCGACGGCAAGTACATCCAGTTCGGGGTGGAACTGGACGGCCAGCGGCTGGGCATCATGCGCAACCGCGCCACCCTGCGACGGGTGGCCCCCGGCCTGCTGGAAGACCTGACCGCCATGGCCCCGGCCACCGAACCGGGACTGGAGTGGCTGTACCTGCCCCACGGCCAGCGCCTGCTGTACGGCGCCACCCTGCTGGAGGTGATCCGCGCCACCTGGGTGGGCGACCACGGCCAGCCGGAAAGCATCATCGTGCTCGGTTATTTTTCCCGCTCGGCACGGCACACCAACGCCAGCCAGACGCCGCTGCTGGGCCGCATCTGGGACCGGCTGCGCAAACTGCCGGTGCTGTCCCGCTCCCGTTACCTGCAACGGGAGGTGCGCACCCTGTTCGACCGCATGCCCAAACCGGTGCTGCTGTCCATCCCGCCGGAAAATCTGCTCGAGGCCATGATCGCCATCACCGAGACCGGCAGCCCGGACCGCTCCCTGGTGTTCAACTGGAAACCCCATCCGGGGCAGGTGCGGCTGATTCTGTCGGTGATCGACCGCTCCCGCTACAACCAGCAGGTGGAGGACGCGGTGCTGGAGGCCACGCGGGCGTCCGGCTTCACCCCCCTGCACCACTACACCACGGCGGTGGGGCCCAGCGTGCTGCTGTTCGTCAGCACCCTGGGGGAAGGGCATTTCGAAAGCCTCACCCAGCAGGTGCGGGAGTGCGCCGTCACCTGGCGCGACCGGGCCCGCGCCTCGGTGCGCGCCGTCATCAAGGGCCCGGAACTGCCCCGCGCCATCGAACTGCTGGCCGCCCTGCCACGCCTTTATACGGACCTGTTCCCGCCGGAAACCTTCGTCTCCGATCTGGCCATCGTCGACCGGGTACGCGCCGACAACCGGCCCCACGTGCGGCTGGAAACCGTCGAGGGGGGGGTGGATCTGCACATCTGCACCGCCCTGCCGGTGCCACTGGGAGAACTGGTGGCCCTGGTGCAGCACTTTGGCCTGTCGGCCCAGAAGGAGGTGGTGGTGGAGTTTCCGGGCGACCCGCCGCTGCCCATCACCACCCTGCACTGCACCTACCCGCGTGAACTGCACCTGGATGTGCTGCCCCGCCTGAAGGAGGCGCTGGAGGCGGTGCTCGGCAACACCGCCGACAACGATCCGGCCAATGCCCTGGTGCTGTCCGCCGGACTCAC
The DNA here is from genome assembly GCA_029881725.1 of Nitrospirota bacterium. Taxonomy (GTDB): domain Bacteria; phylum Nitrospirota; class JACRHL01; order JACRHL01; family JACRHL01; genus JAOUMB01. Next base: position 10,600 of record JAOUMB010000053.1, on the reverse strand, counting down.
CGCCGACGCGGTGGCGGTGATCATCACCCTGCGCAACCATCTGGTGCAGTTGGTGGCGGAGGCTGGCCCCGGCCAGCTCACCCGCACCCTCACCACCTGGCCGGATGCCTCCGCCACCCTGTACGGCATGTTTGCGGCCCGCCATGCCCCGGACGGACGGAATCCGGAGGACCGCGAGAACGCCGAAACCCAAGCCGCCCGGATGTTCGAGGACGCCCTGGGCGAGATCGCCAACCTGACCGACGACCGCTGGTTCCGCCACCTGGGGGAACTGGTGCGCGTCACCCTGCGCAGCAATGCCTTCACCCGCCCCCCCGGTCACCCGGTGGCCAACAAGATCGATCCCTCGGCCCTGGCCTATGCCCCCAAGCCGCGCCCGTTCCGGGAGATTTTCGTACACGGACGCCACGTGGAGGGGGTGCACCTGCGTGGTGGCCCGGTGGCCCGCGGCGGGCTGCGCCTGTCGGACCGGCCGTCCGACTTCCGTACCGAAGTGCTGGAGTTGATGGCCACCCAGCAACTCAAGAACAGCATCATCGTGCCCCAGGGGGCCAAGGGCGGGTTTGTGCTGAAGGGCGGCGCCGGGGCGGAATTCACCCAGAACCAGTACCGGGCCTTCGTTTCCGCCCTGCTGTCGGTCACCGACAACCTGCATGGCGACACGGTTCCCCCCACCGGGGTGCGCGTGCCGCCGGAGGACGTGGACGATCCCTATCTGGTGGTGGCCGCCGACAAGGGCACCGCCAGCTTCTCGGATCTGGCCAACATCGAGGCCGCCAACGCCCGTTACTGGAAGGGAGGACACGGCTTCTGGCTGGACGACGCCTTCGCCAGCGGGGGCAGTTACGGCTACGATCACAAGAAATACGGCATCACCGCACGCGGGGCCTGGGAATGTGTGCGACACCACTTCGCCCACATGGGGCGGGATCCGGAGCGCGACCCGGTGACCATCGCGGGCATCGGCGACATGGGGGGAGACGTATTCGGCAACGGCCTGCTGCTGAGCGAGACCGCCCTGCTGGTGGCCGCCTTCAACCACCGCCACGTGTTTCTGGACCCCGACCCGGACCCGGCGGCCTCTTTTGCCGAGCGCCGCCGCCTGTTCGAGCAGGTGGCCGGATGGGACCAGTACGACGCCACCCTCATCAGCCCCGGCGGCGGCGTGTTCGAGCGCTCCGCCAAACGCATCCAGGTGACACCGGAGGCGGCGGCGCGGCTGGGCATCGAAGCGGGCAGCCTGAGCGGCGAGGAATTGATCCGCGCCATTCTGAAAAGCCCGGTGGACCTGCTGTACAACGGCGGCATCGGCACCTATGTGAAGGCCACCGCCGAACATAACGAGGAGGCACGGGACCCGGCCAACAACAGCGTGCGGGTGAACGCCGCCGACCTGCGTTGCAAGGTGGTGGGGGAAGGGGGCAACCTGGGCTTCACCCAGCGGGCGCGCATTGAATTCGCCCGCGCCGGGGGGCGCATCAACACCGACGCCATCGACAACTCCGGCGGGGTGGACATGTCGGACCACGAGGTCAACCTCAAGATCCTGCTGGCGCGCACCCCGAACCCGCCCGCCTTCGCGGCCCGCAACCGGCTGCTGAGCAGCCTCGGCGAGGAGGTGACCGAACAGTGCCTGGGCAACAACCGCTCCCAGGCGCGGGTCATCAGTCTGGCCCAGGTGGAGGTGCGGGTGTTCCCGCCGCGCCTGCGCCGTCTGCGCAACCGGCTGATGCTGGAAGGGGGACTCGATCCCGCCACCAACCCCGGCACCGAGGCAGGTGCGGAGGACACCCTGGAACTGCGCCCGCAACTGGCGGTGCTGCTGGGGCACGAGAAAAACCGGCTGACGGCGGCCCTGGGCAAGGCCGGGTTCGCCGAGCGCTCCCCCTTTGCCGACGAACTGCTGTCCGCCTATTTTCCCACCCGCATCCGGCGGCGCTTTGCGGAAGGCATGCGCGCCCATCCGCTGCGCGCCGGGATCGTGCACACCATGGCCGCCACCGCCCTGACCGACCGCTTCGGCATGCTGGCGGTGAGTCACCTTCAGGATCTGGTGGAGGGGACCACCGTGGACGCCATTGTCCAGGCGCTGCTGGCCGCCGATCACCTCCTGGCCGTCGCCCCCCTGCGGCAGGCGATCCGGGAGCGGGTGACCGATCTGGAAACGGCGCTGGAGATGGAAATCGCCCTGCAGGGCCACCTGCAACACCTGGCGGAGGAACTCCTGCGCCTGCACCAGTCGGACGAAATCGACGCCGCGTGGCTGGCCGACAAGCGCGAGCGCTTCCACCGCTTTGCCCGCCTGCTGGAGGCGGAGCCCCACGCCCCCCACTGGGGGCTGACCCCCATGGCGGCGGAACTGGACGCGAAATCCCGGCGCCGGCTGGAGGCAATGCCCATGCTGGCCCGCTCCGGGGCGGCGCTGGAGGCGGCGACGCACATGAATGTGCCGCTCACCCGCGCCCTGGCGGCGGGACGCGCGGTGTTCGAGCTGCTGCCGTTCGCCACCTGCGAAATGCAACTGCGCGCCCCGTCCTGGGGCGAGGGCGAGCCCTACCTGCTGCGGCGGGTGTGGCTGGGGCGGCTGGTGCGCATGCGCAGCCAGGCCATCGACCGGTTGCTGGCCACCGGCAAACGGGATCTGCTGGCCACCGGAGCCGCGGCCTGGCACCATCACCCACGCTGGAACATGGTGGCGGAACTGGCCGCCCACCTGGAGGAGGTGCCCGACGCGGAGCCCATGCGCGTGGTCCTGCTGCTCACCCATCTGGAGTCGCTGATCGATGACACCGCCTGAGCGAACCGCCCCCGTGCCGCCGGACCGGTCCCCCGTCACCGCCACCGAAACCGATTTTCGTTTCACCCGCGACGACGGAATGGTGTTACGCGGCCGCTACCTGCCTGGAGACGGAGCACTGATCGCATTCCTGTCCGGCTTCCGCTCGGTGCATTACGGGACCAAGGCGCGCGCCGTGGCGGACTGGGCCGCCGAACACGGCCATGCCTGCCTGCGCTTCGACCACATGGGACATGGCGATTCCGACGGGGTGTTCGAGGACTTCCGTATCTCCCAGGGCATGGGGGACATTGCCACCTGCATCGGGCAGGTGGTGAAACCGGGGCAGGACTTGATCGTGGTCGGCTCCAGCATGGGCGGCTGGATGGCCCTGGAAGCCACCCGCAACGGCCTGATCGCGCCCAGGGCCCTGTTGCTGATCGCCCCGCCGGTGGATTTCTTTTCGCGCCGCATGGCCACCATGCACCGGGAAATGGCCGAGCAGTTCAAACGCGAGGGATTCGTTGAACTGGACGATCAATACCAGCCCGGCGTCACCTACCGCCTGACCCAGGGGTTCATGATGGACGCCATGATGATGGAGCCGCCGCGTGGCGCTTTACAGATTCCCTGCCCGGTCACCATCATTCACGGCACCGAAGACGAGGCCGTGCCCGCCGATACCGGCCGCCGCCTGGCCGCCCAGATCGGCGGCCACTGCCGCCTGGTGGAAATCGACGGCGGCGACCACCGATTGAGCGGGCACCTGGATGTGATTTTGGGGGAACTTGCGGCATTGACCGGGTAGTCAGGTGACTGCGGTCACCGGTCACCCGCTTTGCCGGGATGGATAGTTACCTGAAATACCAGCCGGGTCACCGGCCCGTCAATGCAGGCAGGTATTCCCGCGTGTAGCGGTGCACCCCGTTGGCTTCGGTCATCTGCTCCGGGCGCCACCAGCGCAGTTCCCGGTGCTGGTCGTCGCCCGCCGGCGCAAAATCCGCCGCCACCGGCAGCCGGTGACCCAGCACCACATAGTGGGTGGATACGCCGGGCGCCTGGGCGAAGTTGGTCTCGTAGTGATGTTCATACACCCCCAGCAGGGAGGCCTCGGAAAGGGCAAACGCCTGCCCCAGTTCCCCCCGGGTAAGCCGTGCGAACGCCTCGGAAAGCCGCTCCCCTTTCAGAATCCGCCCGCCGGGGGCGAACCAGTGATCCCGCGCCGGCTCGTTCTCGCGCAGGCCGAGCAGAACGCTCCCGTCCGGGCGGGTTACCAGCAGGTCGATGGACACCAGCGGGGCGTGCTTCACCAGCGCCAGCATCTCGTCCCGGCTCAGGTAGCCGTTCATTCCGGCCACCCCAGGGTACCGTCCGGGGCAAAGGTGAGGGGCGATTCGGGGAAGTCCTGGCGGCTCAGATCGGCGATCAGTTTCAACGCCTGGCCGGAGGCGTCGGAACGCGGTACCCCCCACCCCACCTGACGGGCGCTGTGGATGCGTGCCGACAGCAGCCTGCCGGTGCGCGACAACTCCACCTCCAGTACCGGCATGATGCCGTTGGCGCCCTTCAGGTTGAAGCGCCCCCAGGTCCAGAAGTTGCCCAGGCTGTAGGCGATCAAACGGCCGTTGTACAACTCCATGGCACGCGGCACGTGGGGGCCGTGCCCCAGAACAAGGTGAGCGCCCGCGTCGATCATCCGGTGCGCAAAGGCATACACGTCGCCCCGGGATTCACCCACGAACTCCTCTTCGGCGCGGATCACGCGGGTATAGTCGGCCCCCTCGGCGCCCCCGTGGAACGACACGATCACCACGTCGTTGGCGGCAACCAGTTCCCGCACCAGGGCCTCGGCCCCTTCGAAGTCATGAATGCTCACCGTGCCCTTGTTGGGGGCAAAGGCGGCCATGCCGACCGACAGGCCGTCCGCCAGCGCCAGGGACGCAGTGCGCGCGCCGGGCCGGTCCTGCCCGGCAAAGGCGATTCCGTTTTCAAACAGGGCGCCCATGGTGGATTCACGCCCGGCATCCAGAAAATCCCCCGCGTGGTTGTTGGCCACCGACATCAGATTGAAGCCCATCCCGGCCAGCAGTCCGGCATAGGCCACCGGGCTGCGGAAGGCATAGCAGCGGGCCGGATTGGAACACGGCTTGGTGGGGCCGTCCCCCTCATAGAGGGTCCCCTCCAGGTTGCCGAACCCCACGTTGCCGCTTTGGAGCAGCGCCAGCAGGTCGGGGCCGATCAGGTCGGACAGGGCTCCCCCCGCCTCCAGGTGTTCGTTGAGATATTCCGGACCGGGAAACGCGGTGCCCATCATAATGTCGCCCACGGCGATCACCCGCACGTTCTCGTGGCGGATGTGATGGGTGGTCCGACCCAGACTGGCCGGTAAGGCGGCGGATTCCGGGGCGGATTCCGTCTCCATCACCACTTCCGGGGTGGCCTCCAACTGCGGAGACGCTTCCACCGCCGGTTCCACCACGGGTGCCACCGCTGAAACCGGTTCCGGAGGCATGCCTGGCGCGACGATCACCACACCGGTAGCGGCGGCGCCCTCGGGCGGCTCCGGAACCGAGGCACACCCCGCTGCCGCCAGCAGCACCATCATCAGCAACCATGAAACCGCGGCGCCGAACGGCGGTTGGAACGGACGTAACTGGCAGGATGGAATGCGCATGAGGTCCCGGCGGCGAAGGTAGCAGGAAACCCCCCGTGCGGTCCAGCAAACCCCGGTTGCCGGAAAAGGGAAATCGGTTGCCGATTCTCCGGCGGATTCCGCCGCGCCGGTTCGGGAGGCGGCCGCCGGATGGGCGGGCATACACCCCATATCCATTTGATTTACAAAAACAAACACCACCAACTGCAAGAACGGCCCAAAACCTGCAAAAAAACAATCTGTTTTGGCCCAATGGGCGGAGGTGTGTCTGCCCCGCCGAATCAAAATTGCCGTGGATTTGCGACTGACCCGATACCATTCCCCCGCTTCCCGGATGCGCCCGAGCGGCCCCGGCCGTTGGCTCGTTCCGCTGGCCTGCCTGCTGCTGGCCGCCTGCGGCGTTAGCGGAGGGCCTCCCGGAGGCGGGTCACCGGCGCCCCAGTGGCCACCGGAGATTTTTTATGAAGGCCCCCCGGTGGAGCGGGCCCAGTTGAGCACTTCCGTGGGAGAAGTTCCCCGGGGCAGGCCGCGCATGGGGATCGACACGGCCGGAAATGGCCTGGCCATATGGCCGCTGGTACGGGCCGGGGCCAGCGAAACCGGCGGTGACCTGCACCTGTTGCACTACGTGACGTATGACCCGGCGACCGAAACCTGGTCGCCCGAGGCACCCGTGCCGGGTTACGTGCCGGCGACCCAGTCGGTGTTTGCCGACCAGAACCCAAATCCCCGATACGAGCGGGTTGTGGGCGGCGCAGGTGGAATTCTGGTGGCATGGCGGCAGTTTTCGGGCCCGGATTTATTTCTCAATCTGGCCCTTTTCCGGGGTGGCTCCTGGCTGGACCTTGTTCAGATTCCGTTTTTTTCCAACGGGGCCGACCCCACCACCGGCACCACCACCATCAACGAGGTGATCCTCGACGCCATCGCCACTCCCAACGGCTTTATCGTTCTGACCGGTCGTACCATTCGCTCCGCGGGGGGCGTTTCCGATTACTGGGTCCGGCGCCTGACATATGACGGAATCTCCTGGCAGGACGAGGGAGAAATCGCCCACGAAGGCATCATTCCGGCACCGGGCGGGGCCATCGACACCCACCACGTGATTGATACCGCGACCCAGAACGGCGGGCAGACGGCGATCCAGTTGCGGGAGTTTGCCCAGGTGGGTGAAATCCCCGGAATCCGCATCGTGGACGCGGCGGGGACCACGGTGGCGTACACCCTGCCAAACACCGTTCCCGAAACCACCGCGCCGGGATCCAATCCGGTCCCAGACCTGCGCTTTAAGACCCTGCAAGCCTGCGGTGACCGGTTTGTGGCAATTGCCATCGCCACTTGGCCCGGACATGGGGACTCGGTGTGGGGAATTGATGTATCCCCCACGGGGTCCGGCCCGCTGACCATGATCGGCAACTGGCGGGAGCAGTTTTACGACGTCGAATCAGCTGGCAACGCCCAGGGGTGCCTGACCGTTTTTCGCCGTTCCATTACAGGGGGGAGTGCCTATTCCGTCGAAGGCAAGGTGTTCCGCAGCGGCGCGTGGGAAGCCACCAAATACCTGCAATACGTGAGATCCGGCGGCAGCCTGGAGGTCCGCGCCAACGCCAACGGTTTTGCAACACTGTACAGCGCGCCGGTTTTGGGAAATACCTTCGCCTACTACGTGGTGCAGGAACAGAATGGTACCTGGAGTATCCTGTCTCCAACAGGCACTTATGTCGAAGGGGTATACCTGTTTGACGCTTCACCCTTGACCCGCGACACGTCCTATACCCCGCAGCCGCAACTGGTTCCCTTCAGCCCGAACCAGTTCGCGGTCACCTGGGTGGATCGGGATGGGACGCCGCGGGTAATGCTTTCCCAAAGCCTGTCGGGCTGGTCCGAGCAGACTTTTGGCGCCACAAAGGATATGGCGCGTCAGGCGGGGTCCGCCGGTTTCAGCGGGCGCCTGTATATGGCCTGGACCTCCCCCTGGACCACGTCGCAAGGGGGGATGGTCACCGGAATCGCCACCAACTGGATCTACAGCGATCTGGTGCGGCGTCCCACCGCCCCCGCCGCCAAACTGGGCATCACTGCCGACTCCCTGAACCGGGAGGCGTTGACCACATGGTATCAGCCCCAGTACATGCACCATTTTTCGCGGGTATACAAAAATGACGCCTGGACCGATTCCGCCCCCACATTCCGGGATGCCGAAGGTCCGTTCACCCGGTACATTCATGATGGAATCCGCTCCTCGGTGGTTTACCGGATCGGAATCACCAGACCCGTTGTGCGTACCATCGATTTGCCGATCCAGCGCTCTCCGAGCTTTCCCGGTGGGGACTGGAGCGAACTCACAACAATCGCCAGACCACTTTATATTTTTAACTTGGAGACCGCGGGTGCGAACGGTCGAATGGTGGTGGCCTGGGAAGCACTAGATGGCATCTTCTACTGCGTTCGTCAGGATGCCGGGTGGGGATGTGATCCGACTCCCCTGATCGACGGCGTTTTCCCCACCTCCCTGGGGGCCAACCTGATTGCGGGACCCAACGGGTTCGGAATGCTCACCGACGGAAAGGAAAGCAAGGCCAATACCACCTTCGCCACCATTTTCGAACGGGGTGCCTGGGGACCGTCAAAGGAACTGGGGGTAAACTCCGGGTGGGTCATGGCGGCTGGCACTTCAACCTACGCGGCCGCAACCGCCGCCGGGAAACGGGTGGAAATTCGCCACTACATCGACGGCGTGTGGCAGGTGCCCCTGGTGGTCGGCCCCATGTCCGATACGGTGCGCAACGTGCAGTTGTTCCCTCGGGCCGGCGGCGGATATGCGCTGTTCTTTCAGGTGGGCACCGGAACCACGCACACCTGGAGTTCGCTGTACTACGACGGAGGCTGGTCCCCTCCCGTGGACCTGGGACCGGGAAAACTGGCCGCCGCCGCGGCACGCCCGGAAGGGTTGCTGGCCGTGCTGGATTCCTATGACCAGTCCTTCAACCAGGTCTACATACTCAAGCATGTGGAAGACGGCCAACTGATCCCGATTCCGCAGGGGGGAATATGGGACACCCTGAAGATTCTTCCCCAGGTAAAGGTGGGACCTTACAGCGATGCGGTGCTGGCCCGCAGCGGCGACATGCTTTATGGACTGCGCGTGTGGCCCGGCAGCGGTGGCACCTGGGATGAGCCGATCCCGCTCAACGTCGGCAACGGAATGCCGGTAACCGATGCCCGGCTTGCGCTCGCCGGTGCCAATTTCACCGCATCCTGGCTCCAGGCCGACCCGTCCGACCCGGCCCTGCCGCAGGTGTGGGCCGCCGGTTTCTCCGGCATCACCTCCCCCTGATCCCACGGTTTCCGGAGCGCCCGGAACCGAATCCGTTTTATGGTCTGATTTTAGTCAAGCCATCTCTCCCGCATGCCGAAAAAGTCTGAAGAAGGTTTCGGCCTACGGGAGGGAGAGGGGAAATGGACAGGATACTGTTGCGGGCGTTGCCCGCGCTGGCCGGGATCGTCCTGGCCGGGCTGCTGACCGGGTGCGGCCAGATGGAGCCACTCGGAGACGGCACCAACAAGGTCAACCCCGCCGGGGTATACACCGACGCCACCCTGATTGATCACCTGCAGATTGCCTTTGACGAGGCCAAAACGTGCAGCGGGCTGGAGGCGGGCGCCTTTGCCGACCTGTCCGTGGTGATGATGGAGCCGCGCTTCCCCTGTCCCTGGTACGCCAACGGATGCAGCGGGGAATTCGTCACCCCCAATACGATCAAACTGGGCTCACCCTACGTGTGGAAACACGAAGTGCTGCATTATCTGCTGTATGTAAACACCGGCGCCTCCGACTCGAACCACGCCAATGCCGTGTTCTGGGATTGCGTCTAACCCCCCGGGAAGGCGTTTTCCGGCAGCGGAAAGCGGCGCACCTCGGCCCTCCGCCGCAGGCGCTCCAGATACCGGGCCAGACGGGTGGCGGCTTCCTGCTCGGCAAGGCTCTCCCGCACACGGGCACGCGCCGCGTCGAGGCTTTCGTCCGGCAGGCGCCCGCCGGGGCGGGCCAGCGTCTCCTCCACCTGCGCGTCCCGAATCATCACAAAGGCACGGATGCGGGCATCGACAAACGCCGATATCCACAGGTCGTCCCGTATCCAGCGGGCCAATTCCACACTGTCCAGTCCGGCGGGGCGTGCGCCCAGACGTTGCTGAACGGATGTCACTGCCCGTGACACCTGCACCGCATCGGGGCGGGCAATGCCGAAGCGCGCCGCCTCCGCCAGCAGCAAACGGTTGTCAATCAGCGCCTCCAGCGCCGCCTCCCGTTGCGCCGGATCACGGTTTGGATAGGCAACACCGTCGCCAAACAAAATCTGGTGGGTGGTCACGTCGCTGACCAGCACCGGCTGGCCCTCCACGCGGGCGATCAGCGCGTCGAACCACTCCTGGGCGGTCACCGGCAGCGCCGCCAGCAGAATCCAGGCGGAAACAAGGACCGCGGGCATCACCGGAAGGGCGGCCGGTACACCACGCGGGTGCCCGAAAGGCGGTCGTGGGCCCCGCGCCGTTGGGGCCCCAGGGCGGACAGAAACCCGATGCCCCAGGTGAGCACCGGCACCAGATAACAGACCGTGCGCCACACGGCGCGGCCCCAGCCAAGCGGCTCGCCATCGGCGGTCTGCACTTCGAGGGACAGGGCCATTTTCATCGGCGTGCGGCCCGCATAGGCGGTAAAGAACACGAAGTACCCGAACAGGATCATGGGAAACGCCTGAGCCGAAACCCGCACAGCGTATCCGGCGGCATCCTCCCACATCTGCGGGGTGCCGGCGGCCAGCGCCGTGCCGAAGGCAGCCATGGTGCCGAGCAGGGTGGCCAGCGCGTCACAGATGGCAATATCGAGCACAAAGGCCAGCGCCCGCCGGAAAAACGAAGGCGGCTCCTCCGGGCGCGCAAAAAAGTCATCCCGTGGCCGCTCCCCCGGACGGGCGGGGTTCACCGGATCCGGCGGTAGTGTGGAACCGGGGCCACCGGGAATGATGTCCACTCCATAACCGGTCGGAAAGCTGCCCGGAGGCAGCCCGGAACGGGTGGGCTCCAGGGTGCCGTCATACCACCCGGCGGGGGGTGGACCCGGGGGCGGAGGTGTCTTGTCGGGCGGATAGGCCATCGGTGATTCCTACGAC
>JAOUMB010000094.1 GCA_029881725.1 Nitrospirota bacterium | reverse complement strand
GCGGGACGGGTGAAGTCGAGGCGCTCCGGGGCGGGACGCCCGGGGCTCTGGATCTTCTCCATCAGCTTTTGGAGGTTCGGTTCCTCGATCAGGTCGAGGCGGCCGGAGCGGTCCTTGGCCGGATAGCCCCAGGGGTTCAGGGTCTGGCAGACGAAGGCCCGGTAGGTGGCGCCGTCATCGTCCTTGATCTCGGCCAGGGTGATGACCTCGTCGACGATGCCCGGAAGCTCCAGCCCCGTTTTCGAGCCCTCGATCTGGAGGCTGAACACGCGCCGGTTGAAGTCGTCCAGCTTCTCGTCGAGGATCCCGACGAACCAGACGTTTTTCCGACGGGTGTGTTGCAGGTGCGTGAGCCATCCGATCATCTCCTGGCCCATGAGCCCGTAAGCGCCGCGCATATCCGGTTTGCCGGTCTTGTCCGATACCGCCTGGGGTTGCCCGGTACACCATTGGAAGCAGAGGCGGCCGGCCACGGTGATCGAGTCGATGAACACGGTCTCGTACTTGTCGAGCACCGCCGGGTCACCGAAGCGCTTGCACACATCCTTGTAGTGGGCCTCGCTGTACGGCTGTTCGTCCCGCAGGGCCGGGTTGGGCCCGCCGATGAACACGGCGAAGTCGCGGCACTCAGCCCAGGTACGCGGCCGGATGGTGTCACCGGCCCAGCCGTCCACGGCCAGGTCGCCCGCCTCCAGGTCGAAGAACAGGGTCTTTTCCGGCGGCAGGGTCCACAGCTGACTGGTCTTGCCGATGCCGCTCTTTCCCTCCAGAACCCCCTTTACGCCTCGGGCCTCGGCCAGCCGATCGTCGGCGCTGATGATGGGGAGACGCGGTTTGGTGGTATGGCTCGCCACCAGGTTTTCCAGCCACTCGCTTTGGGGTTGGGTTTCCGTTTCCTCTGGCGCTACCGCGCCGGGTTGATTACTCATCGATCAATTCCTTCCTCTCCCCTGATTCAGAGGGGACTCCGTGAATTTCGAGGTAGGACACGATCAGGTCCGCGACGGTGTTCACCACCTCGTCCGCCTGCTCCGGCGACATCGGCACGTAATGCCGCTTGATCTGGATGGTGTCGTTCGCCGGTTTCATCGATCCGTCCTGTGCCTCTGCGCGAAATGCGCGAACAAAAAAGCCCCCTGGGAGATGGAGTCCGGCGAGGAACTCTCCCAGGGGGCTTACAACCGGTTTCCCGGTTGATCTCTAAGGAGTGCCGCCCTCGCCGGACCTGACACCCCTACTTGGCGAAATTTCGCGAAATGGACGGAAACGGAGGACGAAGGCGTGCGGAGAGATCCGCACAACACACTGAAAACAAAGGCGTTCAGGCCGAATAAATGGCCCGAAACTTTTTTGAAATTTTTTTGAAGGGCTCAGCGAAATTTCGCTGGGAGGGGACTCATTAACCTACTTGCCAAATTTAACCGATTAGGTTAATATCCGCCTATGGAGAAGCGGAAACCTCATTGTGCGCTGCCGGCGATCAGGGCCATGGTCGAGGCGGGCAAGGTGCGCTCCACCTGGTCGGCGCTGTCAGGCGGTGCCGCCCTGGGGTTTGACTTTGATGGGATGGTTGACGTGGTGAGGTCGCTGACGCCGGCAGACTTTTACAAGAGCATGACCACGGATGCCGACCACCGGGTTTGGCAGGACGTGTACCGGCCGACCACACCGGTCGGGGAGGTCTACCTGAAACTCACGGTCATTGACGACGTGCTCATCGTGTCGTTCAAGGAGCTATGAATATGAAATGTCCATCCTGTTCGTCGGGGAAGTTGGTGCACGACACCCGCGATGTTCCGTACACCTATAAGGGTGAGCAGACCATCGTCCCGGGCGTAACCGGCCACTTCTGCCCTGCTTGCGGTGAGGCCGTCCTTGACGCGGACGAATCCAGGCGCACCAGTGAGGCCATGCTGGACTTCAATAAGCAGGTGAACGCCTCGGTTGTCGATCCGGCCTTCATTGCCGGCGTTCGCCGGAAGCTCGCGCTCGATCAACGCGAGGCCGCAGAGATCTTCGGTGGTGGCGTTAATGCCTTCTCGCGATATGAAACCGGCAAGACCCGGCCGCCCCTGGCCCTGGTAAAGCTACTCAAGATGCTCGACCGTCACCCGGAGTTGCTGGACGAAATCAAGGTGGCTTAGGCCACTACGAATGGGGCGGGCGTCTCTAACGCTCGGCGGAGACTGAAAATCGGGTGCGCCACCCCCGGCCGCCGGGCAGAGCCCGGATTGGGTCGCCGTCGATACGGAAGAAGGCCTTCAGGTCCTGGGACAGCAGTTCACAGCGCTTCTTGTTCCGCCGGTCGGCGTACTTGCTGTCCCAGGTGATGTCGCCCCCTTCGTCGGCGAAGCCGGACAGCAGGCGCCATTGCACCGTCGGCTCGCCATTCCTGGAGTTGGCCAGCCCCATCTGGGTGTAGTTGAAGCGACCGGTCGCCCCGCGCACCTTCACGGATACAGTGTGGCCGTCGGTAAAGCAGATGGTGACGTCGTCCCATGTGGCACCCGCGGGGGTGGGGAAGAAGGCCCGCACGTTGGATTCGGGTTTCGGCAAGACCGCCGCGTGAAATTTCGCGAGCAGGTCTTCCGCCGGACGGCCCGAAACGATCCGACCGTCCTCGCGCACCGACAGGAAATCGGCCATGGCAAGAAAGCAGCCGCTCCGCCGCGCCAGCAGTTCCGAGCAGGCCTTATCCATATGGGTGGGTGTGGGAGCGATCAGAACAAACGGCCCGTCGTTTCGCACCACGAGCTCGGTAATCACCTGCCGGAAATCTTCTCTCTGCATCCGGATCGTCAGATAAACGGGGAAGGCGTACCCGGCCAGGGGGGTGTAGGTTCCAACCTGATGGGTAAGGGGGATGCCATCCACCTCTTCCCAAATCGGGTCCGCACCCATCGCGGCCGCCACGCCGGCGCCGAGTTTCTCCCGGTGGATCTCCCAGACAACGATGTCGGCCCGTTCGAGCCGGGTCGTGTCGCAGTATCTCGGCTCGCATTCACAGACGGACACGATGTCGTCCGGGCCGTGCTCGATCACCCCGTGGTGTCTGCACTCACACGGGTTTTCTCTCGGACACGGGTGTGTGGAGGAGATCCTGCCGCTCGGCCGAAGCAGGGGCCCCATCGCCGGGTATTCGGACCCGAGATGCATTTTCCACACGGCCGGCACGGCGGCCAGTCCTCGGATGCGCTCAAGCGCCCGCCACAAGCGCATCGGCTTCCGCCTCCTGATCCTGGGTGACGATGAAGCCCCGACGCATGAGCCACTGCTCGACCACGGTACTGTCACCATCACGGGTGTAGTCGGCGATGTTGGACGGCCGGATGGTGACCGTCCGGGGCGTACGCGAGTCGCTGAACTTCACCAGGAAACCGGCCCGAATCAAGAGGGCATCCTTCGGCAGCCCCTGATCCCGTTCCGCCAGGGCGGCGAACACGTCCTTCGACTTGTGGATTTCCACCGCCGGGTGATCGCCATCCCAGGAGACATGAACCTCCTTCACCTTGACCCACTCCATCCCGTCGACATCCGTGCAGACCAGGGCCTTTTCACCGTCTTTCCGAAGGGGTTCCAGAGTGTACTTGCCTTCGCCGGGGAAAAACGCCACATCGCCAAACAGGTGCAGACCGAAAAGGGTGCGGTACAGCTCGCGCTCGGCCTTCGAGCGGGCATTCACACTCAGCTCGCCCAGGTCCGGGTCATATGCCAGCACGTCGTACTTGATCGGGCGGTACAAAACGCTGGATTCCTCACCATCCTCGATGCTGCCCTCCCGCTTGAGCGGCTCGCCGTGCCGGACCAGGAACTTGATGCCATCCGACAGCTCGAAGGCGAACACGCGGCAGGCACGCCCCCGAAGCTTCTCCTCGAACCAATCGTCAAGATCATCCTGGAGGGCCGTGAGGGTTTTCCGTGACGGCATCCGGAACGGCGGAGTCGGCAGCCTGGTCTGGAAGTACACGAATGATCGGGGCCGCTTGATGTGCTGCTCCGCGTGCTTCCGCTCCAAAATCTCCGGCGCTAGCAGCCAGGCACGCACGGCCACATCCGCAGGCGTGGCGTCGAGGGGGGCACTCAGGGTGACCCCCGCCACCTCGGTGGCTTGCAGGAGTTCGTCCATGCAGTCCTGGGTCGACATCCCGTTGATGAGGTACAAGGCGTTCACCAGTCCCTGCGGTGTGTCGGCACCCGGAGCAACGAAAATTCCCGCCAGGTCGTCGTAGGGCATCCCGTCGACGGATCCGGGAGGCGGCAGCGCCACGCCGCGCCCGGCGAAAAACGCCTGGTGCGGCGTCAGAAGCGCCACCAGGTGGTCGTGGCCAATGGTCTTGAGCTCCGCCGGACGCGCAATGCGCCGCAGGTTGAATGTTCCCAATCCGTCCCCCCTTCTTCCGAATTTTGAGATATGCTTCGGGTGGCAAACACTTGTTTGTTTCGCTGATTTTGCCAAAATGCGATTGGGGCTGCAAGACCCGCCTTGATAACCCGGCCGATTCGCTGGTATGGGTGTGGGAACAGGAGGAGACACAGATGATTGCCAACACCGCGAAACTGCCGGCTTCCACGGCCGTTCAGGCGCCCCGGGTCGCCTTCTACATCCGCATCAGCACCGACGAGGACCACCAGAAGTACTCCCTTCCGGCCCAGACCG
>JAOUMB010000014.1 GCA_029881725.1 Nitrospirota bacterium | reverse complement strand
TCCCGGGAGTGGGCCCCGTCGGGGGTGACCAGGTGCACGGCGCGCTGCATTACCTCGCGCCAGGCGGTCTCAATCTCATAGCTGACCTCCGCATCCGCCGCGCGCACCGCGTCGATCAGCGCTTCCAGCCACAGGGGAAACCACGCCAGCGGGATGTCCAGTTGTCCCTGGCCGTGCATCTGGCGCACTTTTTCCAGTTGTTTCGCTGCGGCGGGGGAGCCGGCGGCTTCCATCAGCGACGTGGTCACCGCCTTTCGCAAAAACCCGTGCATGATGCGCATGTCCGCATCCTCGAAATAACGCAACACATCGGGAATTCGCCGGTTCAGGCCCAGAAAAAACTGGTCGTAGAACTCCCGGTTGGCCAGGCAGCGGCGGTAGCTTTCGGTAACGAGGGTGAGACGAGGCACAATCCGGGTCCGCTTGGTTAGCGCATGCTGTGTGGTGGCTCACAACGGCGGACGATGCACACAACAGCAGTGCAAAAAGTCAATGATAGCGAGGCACAAACAATAAGTCAATCACTAAACGGTGTCCCTCATGAATAAAACATAGGTCACCCCGCCAGCCGGGGCAGGGCGATGGGGACCACCTGATCGAAGTGGGCCACCGGATGGAAGGCGATGCCGCGGGTGATGTAATCCGGAAGTTCCTTCAGGTCGCGTTCGTTTTCCGCCGGCAGGATGATCTCTTTCAGTCCGTGGCGGCGGGCGGCGATGATTTTTTCGCGGATGCCGCCCACCGGCAGCACCCGGCCGGTGAGGGTCAACTCGCCGGTCATGCCCAGGCGGGAGGCGGCGGAGGCGCCGGTGGCCAGGGACAGCAGGGCGGTGGCCATGGTCACCCCGGCGGAGGGGCCGTCCTTGGGGGTGGCCCCGGCGGGCACGTGCAGGTGAATCTGGTGGTTTGAAAAATACTCCGGGTCGATGCCGAAATCGTTTACGCGGCTGGATATATAACTGTGGGCAATGGCCGTGGATTCGACCATCACGCCGCCCAGCTGCCCGGTATGCTTAAACCCGTTTTTTTTGCCGGGGATGGCAATCGCCTCGATCTCCAGCACCGCGCCGCCCATGCGGGTCCAGGCCAGTCCCACCACGTGGCCCGGCAGGCGTTTGGCGGTCAGGCCGGTTTCGCGGAAGCGCGGTTCGCCCAGCAGCGGTTTCAGGTCGGCCGCCCCGGCAACGTTTACCGGCTCGAAGGTGTCCGGATCGGTGGCCAGACGGGTGGCCACCTTGCGGCACACTTTTGCGATCTGTTGCTCCAGTTTGCGCACTCCGGCCTCCCGCGCCCAGCCCCGGGTGAGGCCGCGCAGGGCGGGGGTGCTGAAGCGGAGCTGGTTCTTGTTCAGGCCGTGCTCGTCGAGTTGGCGCGGAACCAGGTATTTGCGGGCGATGGACAGCTTTTCCTCCTCCACATAGCCCGGCAGGCGGATCACCTCCATGCGGTCCAGCAGCGGGCGCGGGATGGTGTCCATCACATTGGCGGTGGCGATGAAGAATACGCGGGACAGGTCCAGCGGCACGTCCAGGTAGTGGTCCAGGAACTGGCTGTTCTGTTCCGGGTCCAGCACCTCCAGCAGGGCCGACGACGGGTCCCCGTGGTAGCTGGAGGACAGCTTGTCGATTTCGTCCAGCAGGATGACCGGGTTGGCGGTGCCGACGCGCTTGAGGGCCTGGGTGATCTTGCCCGGCATGGCCCCCACATAGGTGCGGCGGTGGCCCTTGATTTCGGCCTCGTCGCGCATGCCGCCCAGGGAGAAGCGGAAAAACTTGCGCCCCAGGGCGCGGGCGATGCTGCGCCCGATACTGGTTTTTCCCACCCCCGGCGGGCCGGTCAGGCACAGGATGGTGCCGCGCACGCCATTTGGCTTGAGCCGGTGCACGGCCAGGTACTCGACGATGCGTTCCTTCACGTCCTCCAGGCCGAAATGGTCCGCATCCAGCACCCGGCGGGCGCGCTTCAGGTCCGTCGCCTCGTCGTCGTGCACTCCCCACGGCAGGCTGGTGAGCCAGTCCAGGTAGTTGCGCCCCACATTGAACTCGGGGCTGGCCGGTTCGATCAGCTCCAGCTTGTCCAACTCGGCGGTGATCACCCCGCGCACGTCCGCGGGACAGGCCAGGGTTTCCAGCCGGTCACGGAAGCGGTTCACCTCCAGGGTGCGCGGATCGGCGGCGATGCCCAGTTCGCGCTTTATTGTCTTGAGTTGTTCCTTAAGGAAGAATTCGTGTTGCTGTTTGTTGACCTTCTCTTCGATGCGGCTGTGGATTTCGCGCTGAAGGCCCACCAGTTCCAGTTCTTCCTTCACCAGCACCAAGGCCTTTTCCAGGCGCACCCGCACGTCGAATTCGGACAGGATTTCCTGCATCCGCTCCCGGCTGGCGCTGGTCAGCACCACCGCCATGTCGGCCAGGCGTCCCGCCTCCTCCAGCGGCACCGGCGGGGTGATCATGCCCTGCTGCCGGTCGAACAGGGGGCTGCGTTTGACCAGACGGCGCACCTCGGTCATCAGGGCCATGGCCAGTGCCTTGGTCTGCGGGTCGTCCAGGTTGAGGGACTCCTCCGGGTAGCGCACCTCGGCCACGATATAGGGGGTCACCTGGAGGATGCGGTCCACCACGAAGCGGTGCCCGCCGCGCAGCACCAGATTCACGTCCCCCGCATTGCCGGACAGGGCCATGTGCAGTTCGGACAGGGCATCCTCGGCGGGGGCCTCCGTTTCCTCGTCCGTATCCTCATCCTCCGCGCCCATCCAGCGCACCACCTTGGCGCACAGTCCCACCTGATGGATTTCTGACAGGGCCGTCACCGCGTCCGACGCCGGATTGCGGGTCTGCACCAGTCCGATCATGGCGCTGTGCTCTTCCACGGCGGCCCGGGCGGCGGGCCGGTCGGTCACCGAAAACGGCGCCATCGCCTGCGGGAAAAGGGGTCTGCCCCCGTTGGGAAGCAGGATCAGCCGGGTCGGACGGTCCCGGTCGGGACGCTCGGCGGAACCCGGCTCTGCGGGTGGCACGGGCTGTGCATTGTCCAATGGCGGAGTGCTGGCCGAATCGGCTGCACGGTCTGAATGCTCGTCGCTCATGGAACTCCTGAGTGCTCCCGTAAAACGGGGGTGTTCCAGACTATTTAATCCCCCTCAACGGGGTGTCAACCCGCCCCGCGCAAAATCGGGCGGGTTCAAGTGGAGAGGCAAATGGACCGAAAAGGAAATCGGAGCGGGGATTCCAGCGGACCCGAAAACAGGGAGCCGAATATGGCCGAGCCGATGCACATCGAACACGAGCAATTCCTTCCGGACCTGAGCCTTGAGTCCCCCTTTCTGTGCACCTTCTGCGAGGACATCGAACTGGACGCCTGCACCGATGACGAGGTGCAACGCGAACTCGACATGTGCCGCGGGTGCGTGCGCATCGACCGCTCCGTCCGCTTCTCCGACTACCTCCTCATCCAGTAGTCCAAACGAAGGGATTCGGAATGGGTGGGGAAACCGGGCCGGACCGGAGTCACTGGTTTCGCCCCCCCGGCCGCGGCTCCGATCTCCCAATATTGAAAAAACCGATCCGGGTCATGGTGTACAGCCGATCCGGTAAATCTCGCCTCGAAGCGCGCGCTGGGAAATCCCCCGAGTAGCGCCCATCCCCCCAATCCGGCTACCATCGCACACCGGTCCCGCCGGGTTCCGCCCGACAGGCCGGATTCTATCGCCGTGCGCGGCGCACCACCGGGGAGGGCTGTATGGGGATCCAGGTTGTCCGGGGCGACATTACCACGCTGAATGTGGACGCCATCGTCAATGCCGCCAACACGTCGTTGCTGGGGGGCGGGGGCGTGGACGGGGCCATCCACCGGGCCGCGGGGCCGGAACTGCTGGAGGCGTGCCGCGCCATTGGCGGCTGCCCCACCGGCGAGGCGCGCATCACTCCCGGATTTGCACTGCCCGCCCGCTGGGTGATTCACACCGTGGGTCCCGTGTGGCACGGGGGCCAGGGCGGAGACGAACAACTGGCCTCCTGCTACCGCAACGTGTTTCGGCTGGTGCGCGCGCACGGCATCCGCACCGTGGCGTTTCCATCCATCAGCACCGGTGCCTACCGCTTTCCGGTGCAACGGGCGGTGCCCATCGCCCTGGCGGAGGCCCGCGCCGCGCTGGTGGACAATCCGGGGCTGGAGCAGGTGGTATTTGTATGCTTTGACAGCGTCGTTTTTGAGGCCTACCGGAGCGCGGCCGGAATTTCGTGAACATGGATAACCGCCGTCACATTGTTGACACTACGTTTAACCATCTGGTAGCGTAAACGTGGGAAGGTGGCTGGAGGGCGTCTGGATTTCGCATTGTTGCGCCCGCGGCGTTTCGCGTTATGGCCCCCACTGTTTGTTTGTAACTGGGTGGAAGGGAAGGAGTACCCGTTATGGGGGAAGTGCTGAATCTGCCCGATATCAGCGTGCTTGTCGTCGATGACGACGAGACGGTACGTGAGAGTTTGACCTACATCCTGGAGCAGGAGGGATACCGGGTGGTATCCGCCGCTTCCGGAAAGGACGCCCTTGCCTGCCTGGATGCGGAACCGTTTCACCTGTATTTGACCGACCTGAACATGCCGGGGATGACCGGCATCGAGTTCATGGAGTCGGTGTTTCGCCGCCAGCCGTCCCTGCCCGGCATCATGCTGACCGGTTACGGCAGTGTGGAAACCGCGGTGGCGGCCATGAAGGCGGGTGCCTTCGACTACATCGCCAAGCCGTTCGACGTGGACGAACTGGTGATCACCGTGCGCCGGGCCCTGGAGTTTTCCGCCCTCAAGGAGGAAAATACCGCCCTCAAGAGCTCCCTGAAGAGCAAATACCGCTTCGTGAACATGATCGGCGAAGCTCCCGCCACCCAGCGCATCTTTCATATGATCGAGCGGGTGGCCGATACCGACAGCACGGTGCTGATCACCGGCGAGTCGGGCACCGGCAAGGAGCTGGTGGCGCGCACCATTCATTTCAATTCCAGCCGCCGGGAACGGCCGCTGGTGGCCATCAACTGTGGCGCCATTCCGGAGCATTTGCTGGAAAGCGAGCTGTTCGGCCACGAAAAAGGCTCCTTTACCGGCGCTTCCGCCACCCGTGTGGGGCGCATCGAAGCGGCCCACGGCGGCACCCTGTTCCTGGACGAGGTGGGGGAGATGCACCCCTCGTTGCAGGTCAAGCTGCTGCGCGCCCTTCAGGAGCGCGAGTTCGAGCGGGTGGGCGGCAACCGCACCATTCGCGTGGACGTGCGCATCGTCGCCGCCACCAACCAGAACCTGGAACAGATGGTGCGCGAGAAAAAGTTCCGTGAGGATCTGTACTACCGCCTGAATGTGATTCCCATCGAAGTGCCCGCCCTGCGCGAGCGCACCGAGGACCTGCCCCTGCTGATCCGGCATTTCCTGGAGCGCTTCAACGGCGACAAGGGGCGCAAGGTGGAAGGGTTCACCGATGATGCCATGGCGTTGATGGCGGCCTACAACTGGCCGGGCAACATCCGCGAACTGGAAAACCTCATCGAGCGCATCGTGATTCTGGAAGGGGAGGGGATCGTCGGCCCCGAGGCGCTGCCGGAGAAGATCGGCCACCGCAACGTGACCGCAGCCCTTGGGCGCGTGGTGCTGCCGGAAGACGGGCTGAGC
The DNA here is from genome assembly GCA_029881725.1 of Nitrospirota bacterium. Lineage (GTDB taxonomy): Bacteria > Nitrospirota > JACRHL01 > JACRHL01 > JACRHL01 > JAOUMB01. The sequence continues at coordinate 57,048 of JAOUMB010000014.1, read as the reverse complement.
TTTGACAAAACCGTCTCCGAATTCGAGGACGCCCTGATCCTGCAAGCGCTGGAACGCTCCAGTTGGGTCAAGAACCGGGCCGCGCAGATGCTGGGGCTGAACCGAACCACCCTGGTGGAAAAGATCAAGAAGCGGGGCCTGGAGGAGCGTTACCACCCCAAGGCGCGGCTGCGCGAGGCCCAGGCCGGGTCTTCCCTGAATCAATAAATCCCCGATCCCGTTCCGACCAAATGGGGCACCCCGAGGGGTGCCCCGTTTTTTTTGTCCTGGCAGCGTCACCATCCCGGCATCCGCCGCCATGGGGCTGACGCATCCACCTGGCGACAATAGCGCCAAAACCCACGGCGCGGGCTTCGATGGCGGCCGGGTTAAAAAAAATTTCAGACAAGAATCAGGGGCTAACCTGACGGATTAAAGGGCATTTACAGCCGGGTTGGCCACGAGGAGGGCGGGTGCGCTGAAAAAATGCGCGCCAAGTGCACAGAGTTTGCAATCGTATTCGGGCGTGGAGGGAAATGGGGAGCGAGTCGGCCCGCGGGGCGATTCGTTTCCGGGCCGGCGTGGCTGTCGAGGGGACAGGCTGCGCCGGCGCGGACCTTCCCTCGGGCGGGAATCCGCCCGATCGGGGGCGGCCGGAACCGGGCACAAGGGCGGGTTGGCGGGAAGGGGAGCCCGCGCCCAGGGAGAGGATCGGTTCCGGCTGCTGCCCGCCAACCCATGGCCACCGTCCCCTGTTTATTCCACTACCGTCAAACATGCGACACCGATTGGCACCGGACTGCCGTTGGCTGGGGTCTCCACCCATTACGATTTGAGACAACCCCGTGAAAATGTGCGGTTGTTCGGATTTCCTGTCACGTGGCACGTATGTTGCTTTTATAGCCTGTCACGGAAGTGCCGTCCCTTTATCGGCACGGAGTTAGCGCCCGTCGGGGCGAAATCGGTGGGATGCAGCGAGGGAGGTCCGAAAGCGGAATGCCATGGACAAAAAACGGGGAATGGTACGGGGAATTTTTTTAAGTCTGCTGATGCTGGCGCCCACGCTGGCCGATGCGGCCATGCCGGTGCACCTTTCGTCCATCGCCGTTGTGGAGCGGGACGCGGTGCTGGAGATCGGTTTCGGTCTTTCCGGGGAAGCGGATTACCAGCTTTCGTTCAGCGGCCACTCGGTGCAGATGACCCTGTCCCCGGTGGTGATGGACGGGGCGCGGCAGGTGCGCGACGTGCGCCATCCGCTGCTGTCGCGGGTTATCGCCCGGCAGATTGCACCGGAGCAGGTGGTGGTGCGCCTGCAAACCGACAACTTTGATGCCCGCCAGTTGGAAGGGGCTATCCGGGTGGACATGACCGACAGCGGACTGCGCCTGTTCGTGGGGCAAGAACTGCTGCCGATGGATGCTGCCCAGTCCGCCGTGCAGTCCGCGCCGCAGCCGGTGGCCTCCGGGCCGATGGCGCTGGCGGCCGATCTGCGGAACAACCTTCCCAGCCGGGAAGCCATCGTCGCCATGGCGGCGGTGCTGGTGGCGTTCCTGCTGGGCGGTGTGCTGGCCCGGTCGTTGCTGGCCCGCCGCCGGAGTCGGGGCATCGGCAATTTGAAGGTGCGCTCGGAATTGAACGTGGGCCATGGCCGGCGGCTGCTGCTGGTGGAAACCGATGACCGGCGCCTGCTGGTGAGCATGGAACCCGCCGGGATGCGCCTGGTGGCCGACCTGGATGCGTTGGGCGCGTCGGACGTGGACGCGGCCTTGATGTTCGGTGGAGAGGGGGAACTGCACCCGGCAAGCGCCACTTCCAGCCTGATTCCCGAGGCGGTGTTGCACACACCGCGGTTTTCCTTTGCCGAAACCGATGTGCGTTTGCTGCATCGGCGGAGTGCTCTTTCCGGCCCGAAACAAAAAAATATGGAGATTGCGTCGTGACATCCGAGGATCTGTTGACCTGGCTGGGGGCCGTACTGCTGGTGGTGGTCATGAGCATTCCGGTCCCGGTACTGGCCGGATAGGCCCTTCGCCCCCCGGGGGCAGGCGGTGCACCCGGTGAATCGCCGCTTGCTCCTTGCCTCCCCGGCTCCGTATCATTCCCTTTTGGGCACGGGCCGATGGGACTGCTCCCATTCCCTTTTTTTGTGAGTATCCGTTTGCAACCGCGCTGGACCCCGAGCCGAAACGCGTACCTGGAGCCCGGGGCTTCCTGGGCGGTTGGCGCATGCATTCCCCTGGAAGGCCGTTCACCACGCCGCCTGCTGGAACGGCTGGCGCCGATGAAACGGCCGTTTCTGCTGGAGAGCGCACGCACCGCCGAAGGGGCCGAGGCGCGCAGCTTTCTGGGGGGCGATCCGGTCCTCACCCTGCGCGTGTACCAGGGCGGCGCGGTGTTGGAGCGGGAAAACGGAACGGCGCGGCTGTCGCCGGATTCCCCCCTGCGTACCCTGCGCACCCTGCTGTCCGAATGGCACACGCCGCGTCCGGAAGGGTTTCCGCCATTCTTCGGCGGCGCCTGCGGGGTGTTTTCCTACGATTTTGCCCGCCAGCTGGAACGCCTGCCAACCATTGCCGGGGACGATCTGGGCCTGCCGGAGATGGACCTGGGGTTCTACGAACTGGTGGTCACCGTGGATCATCGGGCGGACGAGATGTGGGTCACCTGGGTGCCCCAGCCGGAGATGCGCCGGGAGTACTCCCGCGAAATGCTCTACAGCCTGGGACGTGGACGCATCGGCGCCGCCCTCGGCTGTCTGGATGAGCCGCTGCCGGAATCGTTCCACGACGCGCCCGCCGGGCAGGTGGGCGAAATCACCCCCGGGGTGACCCGCCAGCACTTTTTCCGCATGGTGGAATCCGCCCGGGAATACATTGCCCGTGGCGACATCTTTCAGGCCAATCTTTCCCAGCGTTTTTCCGCCCCGGTGGACAACGTGGACCCGTGGCGCCTGTATTCCGAACTGGCGCGCATCAACCCGTCGCCCTTCGCCTGTTACCTGGACATGGACGCCTATCAGGTGGTCAGTTCCTCACCGGAGCGGCTGGTGGCGGTGCAGGGGGATCGGGTGAGCGGACGGCCCATTGCCGGAACCCGCCCCCGCGGCACCGACGCGGACGGCGACCGGGGCAACCGCCAGGACCTGTTCGCCAGCCCCAAGGAGCGGGCCGAGCACGTGATGCTGGTGGACCTGATGCGCAACGATCTGGGCCGGGTGTGCGACTACGGCAGCGTGCGGGTGGACCAGTTCATGACCGCCGAGTATTACTCCCACGTGATGCACATCGTCTCCAACGTGGAGGGAACCCTGGGGCCGGGGCAGGATCTGGTGAAGGTACTGCGTGCCGTATTTCCCGGCGGCACCATCACCGGCGCCCCCAAGGTGCGCTGCATGGAGATCATCGAGGAACTGGAGCCGGTCCGGCGAGGCATGTATACCGGTTCCGCCGGGTACCTGTCGGCGGGAGGGGATATGGACCTGAACATCCTGATCCGTACCATTCTGATGCAGGACGGGATGGCCCATTTCCAGACCGGGGCCGGCATCGTGGCCGACTCGGATCCGCAGGCGGAATACGACGAGACCCTGTACAAGGCCCAGGCCATGCGCTCCGCCTTGCAGGCGATGGACACCCGGAAACAGGCGATGACCGCAGGGGGCGGACGATGACCGCGTGGGCCGAGAACCCGGCCGTTTACCTGAACGGCAAGCTGATGCGCGCCAACGACGCGCGCATCTCGCCCTTCGACCACGGCTTTCTGTTCGGTGACGGGGTATTTGAGACCGTGCGTGCCTACGGCGGCCGGGTGTTCGAGTCGTCCGCCCATTTCGAACGTCTGGCCCATTCGGCCCAGGTGACCGACATCGACCTGCCGTTCGAAAAGGACGGCTGGGATGCGATTCTGGATGAGGTGGTGCGCGCCAACGGCATTTCCGACGCGATCCTGCGGGTGACCATCAGCCGGGGGGCCGGTCCGGCGCTGGTGGGGCATTCCAACGGGCCGCCCACGGTGCTGGTGTTTCCGCGTCCGGTTCCGCCACGGGGCCCCGCCGACTGGGAACGGGGTATCACCTGCGCGCTGGTGGACGTGCGTACCCGCTCCCACGACCACCTGAATCCCGAAATCAAGTGCCTGAGCTACATGTCCAACGTGCTGGCCCTGCGTCAGGCCCGTGAACGGGGAGCCGACGAGGCCATCATGCTCAACGGCAAGGGCTTTGTGGCCGAAGGCAGCGTGAGCAACGTGTTCGGCGTGTGGGGCGGCACCCTGATCACCCCGCCGGAAGGCGATATCCTGCCCGGCGTGACCCGTGCCGTGGTGCTGGAACTGGCCCGTGCCGGGGGCGTGCAGGTGGAGGAAAAACCGGTTGCCGCGGGCCGTCTGGTGGCCGCCGACGAACTGTTCATCACCGGCACCGGCTGGGAGGTCATGCCGGTGACGTTTCTGGACGGCAACCAGATCGGAAACGGCCAGCCCGGGCCGGTCACACGCAGCCTGTATGCCGCCTATTGCCGCCGCATCGCTTCCGAGCACGGGATCGAGCATTGGGGCGGGGAGCTGGAATTATAATCAACCGTCCTGAGATGATCCCTTGAACGACCGCAAGCAGATACCCGAAGTCTCCATCGTCATCCCCTGTTACAACGAGGAGATGAACATCGGCCCGGTGGTGAAGGAAATCATCGAGGTGATGGGCGACCGCGCCGAGGTGGTGGTGGTGGACGACGGCTCCACCGACGACACCGTGCCTATTGCCGAAAAGGCCGGTGCGCGGGTGGTGCGCCACGCCTACAACATCGGCAACGGCGCCGCCTGGAAAACCGGCATCCGCGCCGCCCACGGCAAAAACATCGTCATCATGGATGGCGACGGCCAGCACGATCCACAGGACCTGCCCCGCCTGCTGGAAGGGCTGGGAACCTTCCACATGGTGGTGGGCGCCCGCACCTCCAAGTCGGACACCGACCTGCACCGGGACGTGGCGAACCGTATTTTCAATACCTTTGCCACCTACCTGGCCAAGAAGAAGATCGAGGACCTGACCAGCGGTTTTCGCGCCATCCGCGGGCGGCTGGCCAAGCAGTTTGCCTACCTGCTGCCGAACACGTTTTCCAGCCCGTCCACCATCACGCTGGCCACCATTCGCGCCGGCTATTCGGTGAATTACGAGCCCATCGAGGTGCGCCGCCGCAAGGGCAAATCCAAGATCCGCCCGCTCCGCGATGCGATCCGCTTCTTTCTGATCATGCTCAAGATCAGCACCCTGTTTTCCCCCCTGCGGGTGTTCCTGCCCATCTCGGGCCTGTTTCTGGCGCTGGGCCTTGGTTACTACGGCTACACGTATTTCACCTCCCTGCGCTTTACCAACATGAGCGCCCTGCTGATTACCAACGGCGTGCTCACGTTTCTGCTGGGACTGGTTTCCGAACAGATCGCCCAACTGCGCCTGGACCGCTCCGAAGAGCACCACCTGAACGACGATTAGGCGTTCGGCCCGTCTTGAGTCTGGTGTGCCCGCACCGCACTGCGGCATCTGGTAGCCGTGCGTGCAACCGAAACTGTTCCATTACCCCAGAATATTATCGCCGTGCGCGGAGCACCTGTCGTGGGGGCAGGAATGGGGGCAGGAATGGGGGTCAGGTGATGGCGAAGCCGAAGGCGAACAGGAACGCCAGTCCGCCCAGCACCCACACCATCAGCGGCGTGGGGTCCGGCTCGCGCGGGGGGCGGCGGCGCTTGCGGCGGGGGTTGGTTTCCACCGGAATGCGCTCCGGAAGTCCAAAAAAGTTACCCATGATCGCCTCCCCTTGTTCCGGGTGTGGTCCCGCGCCGGGCTCACCCTGACGGCTTGCGCCTCGGTTTCCTATCGGTGCAAACCGGGTGCCGTACAGGGCGATTTCTCCGGGAATCGTCCCGCCATTCCTCACGGGGGGAGCTAACCCGTTCCAGGGCAAGGAAAACGGTTTGGTGGATCGTGGGCACCGGGAGCATGGCCGTACCGGGTGAACCTGCGGCATACTGTCATGGTTTCGACGCCAGGTTGTACACTGGCGCACCTTTTGTGGAGGAAATTACATGGGTGCATTGACCCATGCCATCGGCCAGGTGGGGCGGGGAGTGAGCAAGGCCAAGGATTTGACGGTGGAGGAGGCGGAATCCGCCATGGACGCCGTGCTTTCCGGCCAGGCCGACCCGTTTGAGCTGGGTGCCTTTCTGGTGGCCATGCGCATCAAGGAGGAGAGCGCTGACGAACTCACCGCCTTCGTGCGGGTGGCCGACCGCCACCTGACCCGCGTCCCCGGTCCAGCGGCCGTACTCACCGTGCCCAGCTATGCGGGCAAGCGCCAGACCTTTCCGGCGCTGATCGCCGCCGCCTGCGTGCTTTCCGCCTGCGGGGTGACGGTGGGGCTGCACGGCCACGGCCGTCCCATGGACCGCATGAGCCTGGCGGACGCCATCAGCGCGCTGGGGGGGGATCCGCACGCCACCCCGGAAAAGGCCGCCGCCGATCTGGAGCGGGCGGGGGTGGCTTATGTGGGGGTGGAGCGGTTTGCGCCGGTCATGCACGACATGCTGGAACTGCGCCACCGCATGGGGCTGCGGTCCTGCTTTCACACCATGGGGCGACTGGTGAACCCGTTTGGCGCGCCCCATATGATGGTGGGCTTGTCCCACGATCGCACCTTCGAAAAATTCGCCCGTGCCGGGCACCAGCTCGGCTACCGCAGCATTCTGGCCTTCCGGGGGCTGGAAGGGGAGGCGGAGGCCAATCCGCTCACCGCCGTGGAGGGCACGGTGCTGCATTCGGACGGCTCGGTGGGTGGCATTCCCATCGACCCGGCCGCGCTGGGGTTTGGGGAGGGAAGCCGCACCCACATGCACGTGGCGGATGCCGCGCAGGGCGCGTGGATGGTGCGCGATGTGCTGGCCGGAAAAGGGCCGCGGGAGGCCACCGCCACCGTGGTGCTTACCGCCGCGCTGGGGCTGGTGGCGGCGGGGGCGTCGCCGGACCCGTTCATGGCCGCCGACCGGGCGCGGCAGGCGCTCGAATCGCGGGATGCGGGCGAGGTGCTGGGGGTCTGGCTGGAAGCATGACCGAGCAGCAGTTCGAAGACGCCGTGGCGGCAGCCATCGACGCCCTGCCGGACCACTTCCGAAACCAGCTTCAGAACGTGGTGTTTCTGGTGGAGGAGTTCCCCGACGAGGAAACCCAGGCCGAGATGGAGTGCGAAACCCCCTACGACCTTTTGGGCCTCTACCGGGGCTGGCCGATCACCGAGCGGGGCAGCGATTACCACGGCACCGTGCCGGATACCATTCACCTGTACCGCCAGCCGATCCTTTCCTGGTGCGAGGAATATGACGAGCCGGTGGTGGACTGCATCGTGGACACGGTCATCCACGAGGTGGGGCACTATTACGGCTTCGACGATGAGGAACTGGAGGCCATCGAGGATGCCTGTTCCTGGGAGGGGGACGGACCGCCGGGGCGGGAGGACTAGGGTTTATCCACCACCGCGCCACGCTCCCTGCCAGCGGGCGGACCATACAGCGCCGCTTCCAGCCGGACCCGAAAGGGGGCGTCCAGGGGCCGGGCGGCAAACGCGGCCCGCGCCTGCTCCGGGCTGCGGCATCCCACCACCACCCGGGACACGGAAGGGCGCCCCAGGGCATAGCCGATTACCGCGGCGGTCACCCCGTATTCCGGGCACGCAGCGGCGATTCGCGCGCGGATGCCGTCCAGGGCGTCCAGCATGCGCGGGGGCCACTGACGGCGCACATCGTGGCGGGCGAAGGTGTGCGGATTCCTGGGGGAGCCGGTCAGGCGGCCGTTGTGGAGCACCTCCCGCACCTGCACGATCACGCCGTTCCGCGCCGCCTCGGCCATTACCGCCTCCATCTGCCGGTTGGCCGGGTTGTGGGGCACGCAGATCACCTGCGCCCCCACGTCCATGGCGATATGCGCCTGTTCCGGCTCGAACACGCTGGCGCCAATGGTCCGGCACAGCCCCGCATCGCGGGCCTCTATCAGGGCGCGCATGGCGATCCGGTCCTTCAGCACGCCGGTGGACGGGGTATGCAGCAGGACGGTTTCCGGCGGGCGGGTCAGCCGCTGCGCCGCTACCCGGCACCCCTCCAGCACCACCCGGGCGGAAAAGTCCGCCGCCGGATGGTTGTGGCGGGTTCCCACCCCGACCCGGGTGGTGACCGCCACCTGCGGATGGTGCGCAAGGAGCGCACCCAGACGGGACTCGACGCCGCCATTGCCGAACATGCCCGCCGTATCCACCCAGCGGCAGCCCGCGTCCAGGGCGGCGCGCACGGTGTCGTCCAGCGCCCCCTCGGCCACCGGGCCGTACCCCCACGGTCCGTCCCCCGCCAGGGCCCAGGTCCCCAGCGCCACCCGGGATGGGGCGTGGGGGGGGTGTATGGTTTCCGGCGTGCAATTCGTGTGCATAGCCGATATGATACCCGCCGCCGGTATGGGGAGTCTGGATTCGGCGGCATTCAAAAGGAGCGCCCGGACAATGCGCAATCAGGCTTGGTTGGTGATTTTTGCGGTCGCCCTATTCACGCTGGGCACCGGAGCGGTGCATGCGGCAGGGCAGGCGGGTCTGCCGCCCAAGGTGATCATCCTGGATATGGAAGAGGGTGAAGGCGCCGAGGCGCGCCTGGGGAAGACTGTGTCCGTCCATTACACCGGCTGGCTGATCGACGGCACCGTGTTCGACTCCTCCAGAAACCGGGTGCGCCCCATGGTGTTCCGACTGGGGGCGGGGAGTGTCATCGAGGGGTGGGACCAGGGCATTGTCGGTATGCGCATCGGCGGTGTGCGGCGCTTGACCATACCGCCGGAACTGGCCTACGGTGAGAAGGGCATTCCGGGGGTGATCCCCCCCAACGCCACCCTGGTTTTCGAGGTAAAACTGTACGGAATCAATTGATCCGCTTTTCCTCTTGATATGACATGTCCGTAACCGCCACCCCCCGCACGGGGCCCCGCCTGTTCCGACCCGGAGACGCCAACGCGTTCTTCGGCCTGATGCTCGACAACATGACCCAGCTGGTGCTGATGGCCGCCATTCTGGTGGGGGTATTTCAGTTTCCGTCCGATCTGGTGCTGCAACGGATGATCCCCGGCGCGGCCATGGGCGTGCTGCTGGGCAACCTGCTGTTCACGCGCATGGCCTGGCGCATGGACACGGCCGAGGGGCGTGGCGACCGGACCGCCATGCCGCTGGGCATTGATACCCCGTCCCTGTTCGCGTTCACCTTCGGCATCACCGGCCCCGCCTATCTGGTGCTGGGCGATGCCCATGTAGCGTGGAAGGTTTCGGTGGCGATCATCGTTCTGTGCGGGCTGGCCAAGCTGCTCGGGGCCATGGCCGGGCCGTTCATCCACCGCCACGTGCCGCGCGCGGGGCTGCTCGGTCCCATTGCCGGTGTGGCGCTGCTGCTGATCGGCTTTCTGCCGTCCCTGCATATCTTCGCGGAGCCGCTGGTGGGCCTTGTGTCGCTGGGCATCGTGCTGTTCACCCTGGTGGGCCGCGTGCGTCTGCCGGGTGGCTTTCCCGGCGCGTTTGCGGCGGTGCTGGCGGGCACCACCCTGTTCTATGTGCTCAAGGGACTGGGCCTTACCGTGGGGGCCGCCCACGGGGGCGGGGGCGGGCACGCCCTGCTGTTTGCCCCGCCGCTGCCCACCTTCGGGTTTCTGGAGGGTCTGGCCTATGTGGGGCCGTATCTGCCCATTGCCATTCCCTTCGCCCTGACGGTGCTGGTCAGCGCCGTGGATGTCACCGAATCCGCCGCCGCCGCCGGGGATCACTATTCCTCCCGTGCAATCATCACCGTGGACGGCCTGTCCACCCTGGCCGTGGGGCTGTTCGGGGGGGTGGTGCAGACCACCCCGTACATCGGCCACCCGGCCTACAAAAAGATGGGCGCTGGGGTCGGGTTTACCCTGGCCACGGCGCTGTTCATCGGCTTCGGCGGGGTGTTCGGCTATCTGGCGATTTTCGTGGACCTGCTGCCGGTGGCCGCGGTGGCGCCGATTCTGGTGTTCATCGGGCTGGAAATCGCCTCCCAGGGCTTTCGCGTCACCCCGCGCCGCCACTATGACGCGGTGGCGCTCGCCTTCATCCCCATCGTCGCCGATCTGGTGCTGATCCAGATGAAGCAGACCCTGGCCGGAGTGGGCAAGGGCATGGCCGACCTGAGCGGACAGTTGCTGGGCACCTATCAGACCGTGCTGGTGCTGGCCAACGGGTTTATTCTCACGGCCATGATCTGGGCCTCGTTGCTTACCGCGATCATCGACCGCCGCTTTCGCGAGGGGGCGGTGTTTGCCGCGCTGGCGGCGGTGTTTACCGTGATCGGGCTGATTCATTCCCCGTTCGAGGACGGGCGCCTGTTCCTGCCGGGACAGGCCGGTTCCAATCTGCCGTGGGCCATTGCCGCCGGCTATGCGCTGATTGCCGTGGCCCTCGCCGTATACCCCTCCCAACCTCCGGCACCGGAGCAGGAGGGCGCTTCCCACGAGGCCCCCTGACCCGTATCATCAAGGCATGAAACGCCTGTTCGTCATCGCGGTGCTGATGTGCGCGCTGCCCGCCCACGCCCAGGTCAATACCGAAGCACTCCGCTCCGACGGGGAGGGGTTGTCCGGTTCGCTGGAGTTCTCCCTCTCCAATCGTACCGGCAATTCGGACCTGAGTACCTGGGGCGCCGCGATGAATCTGGCGCATAACACCCGCATTCGTACTGTGCTGGTGGCCACCGACGTTACCCGCAGCAAGCAGCGCGCGCAGGAGATTGCCGATCGGGGGTTCGCGCATGCCCGCTGGACGCGCCACCTGTCCCGCCATGTGGGCTGGGAGGTGTTCGCCCAGCACGAATACGATTCCTTTGCCCTGCTGGATGCCCGCACCCTGGCCGGAACCGGCCCGCGCTTCACGCTGCTGGACCGTTCCACGCCGCAGGGAAGGGTCCAGCACGCCTTTTTCGGTCTGGCTGCCATGTGGGAGGGGGAGCGGCTGGACGTTCCCCTTGGCGGGCCTGACGACCGGAGCCCGGAGGCCGTGCGTATGAGCAGTTACCTGTCCCTTTCCCACAGTTGGGGCACGAACCGCTTGTCCGGCACGTTCTATGCCCAACCGCGTTTTGGCGAACCGAAGGACGTGCGGCTTCTGGCGCAAGCCACCCTGCTGCTGCCGGTGGCGCGGAGCCTGCACTTCAAAATCGCCTTTACCATGCGCCACGATGGCGAACCGCCCACCGGTGTGCGTACCACTGACACCACCGTCACCAACCAGCTCGGCGTGGAATTCTGATGGGCGCCAGCGAGGGAAACCAGCCGCTTCAGGAGGCGGTTACCCGTATCGGCCACGCCATTGCGCGGCATATGGGCGCCGAGCAGCCGGGGTTGTTTTCCCCTGCCGAGTGGAAGGGGCGCATCATCGCCCGCGCCATGGAAAACGACGCCTTTCGCGTGGCCTTGTTCCGCTTTGTGGACGTGCTCCCGGCGGTTTCCGACGACGAGCGCGCCATGCGTCTGGCGCGGGAGTATTTTGAACCCCTGGGTGACAGCGCCGACGTGCTCGGATGGGGGGCACGCACCCTCAGCCGGGGCGGCCCGTTCCGCAAGGTGGCGGCACGGGTGTTGCGCAAGCAGGTGGGGGAACTGGCTTCCCAGTTTATCGCCGGGGAAACCGTGCACAAGGCGCTCAAGCCCCTCAAAGCCCTGTGGAACAGTGGCTGTGCGTGCAGCGTGGACCTGCTGGGGGAGGTGACCGTCAGTCGGGAGGAGGCCGATGCCTGCGGGGAACGGTATCTGGAACTGATTGCCACGCTGGCTCAGGAAACCGCCTCCTGGCCGGAACACCCCCTGTTGAGCGACGATGGGGGACCGGCGCCGCGTGCCAATGTCTCGGTCAAGTTGTCCGCCCTGGAGCCGCTGCTGGATCCCATGGCGTGGGACCCCTCCCTGCACCGGGCCCGGGAGGCGTTGCGGCCCATCTTCCGCGCCGCGCGGGAGGCGGGGGCCCACGTACAGGTGGACATGGAGAACCACGCGCTCAAGGACCTTACCCTGCACGCCTTCCGCACCCTGGTGGAAGAGGGGGAGTTTGCCCCCGGCCCCTCCTGCGGGGTGGTGCTGCAGTCCTATCTGAAATCCGCTCCGGACGACCTGGAAGAGTTGGCCGAGTGGGCCCGGCGCAGCGAGCGGCGCATCACCGTGCGGCTGGTGAAGGGGGCCTACTGGGATCAGGAGGTCATCACCCACCGGCAGAACGGATGGGAGGTGCCGGTGTGGACCGAAAAGGACGATACCGACCGGTGCTACGAGCAGATGACCGTCCGCCTGCTGGAACTGCGCGAGTGGCTGTATCCGGCCTTCGGCACCCACAACCTGCGCTCCATCGCGCACGCGGTGGCGCGGGCCCGCGAGATGGGCATCGCCGACGACGCCTATGAATTTCAGGTGATTTACGGCATGGCCGAGCCCATGCGCAAGGCGCTGGTTTCCGAGCGTTTCCGGGTGCGCGCCTACGCCCCGGTGGGAGCGTTTCTGCCCGGTATGGCCTATCTGGTGCGGCGGCTGCTGGAGAACACCGCCAACACCTCGGTCCTGCGCCGCATGTATGGCGACCGGCAGGACGTGGACGAACTGCTTGTGCCGCCGCCGGAACCCATGCCGCCGGCTCCCGCGCGGGAGGAATCCCCCCGCTTCGCCAACGAGCCGCCGGCGGATTTTTCCACCCCCGCCGCGCGGGCGGCCATGCAGGGAGCCCTGACCGCCGTCAGGGAGGGGCTGGGGGAGGACCACCCGGCGCTGATTGACGGCATTCCGGTGCTGACCGGGACCTGGATTGAGTCCCTCAACCCCGCCGACGGCAAGCGGGTGGGCCGGGTGGCGGCTTGCGGCCCGGAACAGGCCGCGCAGGCCGTGGCCGGGGCAGTGGCCATGTTTGACCAGTGGGCGGCGGTGCCGGTGGCGGAGCGCGCCGCCGTGCTTCGCAACACCGCGCAGGTGTTGCGCCGTGACCGGTTTGACTTGGCCGCGCTGGAGGTATACGAGGTTGGCAAGGGGTGGCGGGATGCGGACGCGGACCTGACCGAGGCCATCGATTTTCTGGAATATTACGCCTGGCAGATGGAGCGCCTGGCAAAACCGCGCCGGGTCGGCACCCAGCCCGGGGAGTCCAACCGCGCCGAATGGCTGCCGCGCGGGGTGACGGCCGTGATCGCGCCGTGGAACTTCCCCATCGCCATTGCCTGCGGCATGGTAGGCGCGGCGCTGGTGTGCGGTAACCCCGTGGTGTTCAAGCCCTCCGAGCGCTCGCCGGTGTGCGCGTCCCGTCTGGTGGCTGCATTCCGCGAGGGGGGCGTACCGGATGGGGTGTTGCAGTTTTTGCCCGGTATGGGGCCGGAAGCCGGGTTCCCCCTGGTGGAACACCCGGACGTGGCGCTGATCGCCTTCACCGGGTCCCGCGAGGTGGGGCTGGCCATCAACGAGGCCGCCGCGCGTGCCTCCACATCCGGCGCACACTCCGTCAAGCGGGTGATTGCCGAAATGGGCGGCAAGAACGCCATCATCGTGGACGAAACCGCCGATCTGGATGAGGCGGTGCTGGGCATCATTCACTCGGCCCTGGGCTATCAGGGCCAGAAATGCTCCGCCTGTTCCCGCGTGATTGCCCTGTCGCCAATCCACGACCGGCTGGTGGAGCGTCTTGTCGCTGCCCTGCGCGTCCTCCCGGTGGGGCCGCCGGACGACCCGGACAGCCGCATCGGCCCCATGGTCGATGCCCGCGCCCGGCGCAAGGTGGAGGCCTATTTCGAGGTGGCCCGCAGGGAAGGGCACCCGGCGTGGATCGGCGACTCCCCCGGCGGCTGTTATGCGGCCCCGGCGGTGTTTACCGGCATTCGCGCCGGGCACCGCATCGCCCGCGAGGAGGTGTTCGGCCCGATCATCTCCGTACTGCGGGCCGAGAGCCTGGATCAGGCCATTCATCTGGCCAACGATTGCGACTATGCCCTGACCGGCGGTCTGTATTCCCGCAGTCCGCGGGCTGTAAAGCAGGTGACGGATCGGCTTCTGGTCGGTAACCTGTACGTGAACCGGGGCATCACGGGCGCCCTGGTGGGGCGGCAGCCATTTGGAGGCTTCCGCCTTTCCGGGGCGGGGTCCAAGACCGGCGGGGAGGAGTACCTCCCCCAGTTTCTGGTGCCGCGCGTCGTTACCGAAAACACCTTGCGCAGAGGATTTGCACCGGATGTCGGATAGACCACGCAGAAGAGGCGCCTCCGGCGGGGCACCGGAAACACCCCCGGTGGAGCGGGACAGCCGCATGATCAACCTGAGCGACCGGGTGGTCATCCTGACCGGGTCCTCCAGCCCGGTGGGCGAGGCCATCGCCCGCCAACTGGTGCAGGTGGGTGCCCGGGTGGTGCTGGGCTACAACCGCCGGCTGGAGGTGATCGACCGCCTGATGAAGGATCTGGAACCCATGGAGGGGGTTGGAATGCCCTACTCGGTGGATGTGGCCAGCCGCCGCTCGGTGGACGCCATGATGGATTACGCCCTGGAGCAGTTCGGCCGCGTGGACACGCTGATCCACAACGCCAACGCCCCCATCGACCGGCACCCCTTTCTGCAACGCACCTGGGAGGATTATGAAACCCAGCTTGAGGTGATGCTGAAGGGCGCCTTCAACACCACCCAGGCGGTGCTGGAAGAGATGATCCTGCGCCGTGAGGGGCGCATCGTGTTTATCCTGAACGCCATGATGGAGCGCCCGGTGCCGGGCTACTCAGCCTATACCACCGCCGTGGCCGCCACCAAGGGGTTCGCCCGCGATCTGGCCAACGAGGTGGGGGAACTGGGCATCAACGTGAACGCCATCAGCCCGGGCTTCACCCTCACCCCGGAAACCCCGCACGCCCCGGCCCGCGTGCAAAAGGCTTTGGCCGCGCAGACCCCCCTGCGGCGTCTGGCCCAGCCGGAAGACATCGCCCGCGCCGCCCTGTTTTTCTGCTCCGACCTGTCCAGCTTCGTTACCGGGGAAGACCTCACCCTGGATGGCGGCTACCACTTCGGCTACACCGGCCCCTTCAGCCCCTAGGTGGGGGCGGGGCCCACTGCCGTATTTGCTGACGGGAGGGGTGGACCACGGGCCATACCGGCGTTAGCGTGGCTCCCGGGCGGCGAGCCAGGGGCGCTCCGGCTGGCGGGCTGGATCCCCTTGCCAGACTTCACCATCCACCTGCGTGACGCCCCTGGCCAGCGGCGATTCCCGAGTGGCCCAGGCCTGTTTCATCACGTTGGTGGGTTCCGGCCCCGAGAAGGCGAGCATGCCGTACTTGCCGTAGTGGGGCAGCTTGCGTGCCAGTCCGGCCATCGCCTGCGGCGTTTCCGCCGTCAGCCACCCCAGCGGGGCGCCGTCCCGTGCCGTGTCACGCACGGCGAAGGCCAGGGAGTAGCGGCCAAAGTCCCAGGTGCCCGCGTCGGTGAGCACCCCGCCGTCGGTCACCAGCACCCCTTCCGGGATCAGCATGCGGGCCGCCTTCTCCACAAATCGATTTCGTGCGCCCAGGAGCCACACGGCGCGACCGGCTGGCAGGGCGTCCAGGGCATCGTCCTGCACGATTTCACCGCCGTAGCGGGCGCTCCACGCCTCTCCCAGCATGCGCCACCCGGCCAGTGCCTCGGGGCCGTCGGCGGAGGGAAGCACGAACAGGGGAGCCTCCGAGCCGAACAACCCGGACAGGGCGGCGGGCACCTCGGTGGTGGACAGGGTCCGGAACAGGTCGAACCACGGGTCCACCGCCACATGCAGGGGGCGGGAGGGCAGGTCCAGGACCACCGTTTGCTCGGCCCGGTCGATGCGCACCAGACGGGTGACCACGTCCGGGTCGTGTTCCACGGTAATTCCCACCGGCACGTACAGGGTGTAGGGGGCGCCCGCGTGGGTCTGGCGCAGGGTCAGGCGCAACTGGTCTCCGTGCCCTGGTTTTGTGGTGGCGTCCGGGGGAATGGCCTCGGCTCCGGCCAGAGCCAGTTCCGGCGCGCCGGTGCGGGTGAGCCACTGGATGAATATCGCTTTCAGCGGTCTGCCCGTCGTCTGTTCCACGCTGTGCCGCAGGTTCTCCCACGAGGCGCGGCGGAAGCGCCACCCCTCATAGAAGCGGGTCAGGGCGCGCTTGAAGTCCTCGTCCCCAAGTTGCACCCGCAACATGTGGAACAGCATCATCCCCTTGCCGTAACCCACCGCCTGAGTGGCCTCGTCCTCGCGGGTGGTAAATTGCTCCAGCGGAAAATCCCGCGCCGGGTCCACCGCCACGAAATCCGCATACTTTTGCAGCGCGTCCCGCCGATAGGCGGCGCCCCTGCCGTCGCCTTCCGCCAGCAGGTGATCGGCCAGATAACGGGTGAGCCCCTCGGCCCAGTTGCCCTGCGCATAATCCACCTGCACGCCGTTGCCCCACCAGTTGTGGACGATTTCGTGGGGGAAGGAGGTATGCGCGATAAATGGCAGGCGGATCACGGTGCGCCCCAGCAGGGTGAAGGACGGCATGCCCCAGCCGGTTTCCGCCACGTTTTCCACCAGGGCGAACTTCTCGTACGGATAGGGTGCGATCAGGGCACTGTAGAGGGCCATATACTCCGTGGCGGCGGTCAGGTAGCGATCCGCCAGGGAGGGGTCCGGGGTGAGCAGAAACGCCTGGGCCGTGGCCGGATTTCCGGGTTGCTCGTACTTGGTGAACGGTCCGGCCACCAGATAGATTTCGTCCTGGGGGCGGTCGGTCTGCCAGCGTACGGCGAACAGTTCCCCCTCCGGCGGGGTGAAATCCGGAGCGGGCGGCAGGGGGCCCGCCCCCTGGGACACCGCGTTCCAGTCCGGAGGCAGCAGGGCGGTGAGGGTGAAGGTGACCGGTTCCGGGTGGCCGTCCGCGTCGAAAAACTGCGGATACCACGCCCCCGAGCCGGACAGCAGGGCAAAGCCGGGGGTGACCCCCTCCTCGCCGGGAGTGCCGGGATAGACGCCGCTGTATTCCATGTGCATGGTGCGCAGGGATTGGGGCCAGCCTTTATACACGGCGGTGGTGAGGGTGCCCTCCGTGTCCTGCCGCTCCACCCCCGGCACGGCGGCGGTGATTTCCAACCCCCGCGCCAGCGAAAAGGTGACCCCCTCACCGGGACGGGCCACGCGCGCGGGCAGGGTGAGTTTGTCGCGCACCGCCAGGCGGCCGCTCAGGGGGTCCGGGCGCACGGTGATTTCGTGGTGGATCACGTCCGCACGCGGTACCGTGGGTGCGGCGGGTGGCGGCGCGGGAGTTCCGGCGCAGGCGGACACAAGCGTGATCAGAATCAAGGTTAGCGGAACGGCAAAATGGGTCACCGGGAAATCTCCTCCCACATGCGGGTCAGGCGTTGCAGCGACACCGGAACGGCGGTTTTGATCTCCTGGGCGAACAGGGAGATGCGCAATTCTTCCAGAAGCCAGCGGAATTCCGCCACCTCCCGTGGAATGTCCAGCGCGGCGGCCTTCAATTCCGTAACCCGGCCACTCCACGCATTGAGCAGCGGCAGCAGTTCGCCCAGCCGGGCCGCGTCCCGCGCCGGATTTTCATTCATCTTGCGGATGCGCACGTTCACTCCCTTTAAAAAACGCGGCAGGTGCGGAAGCCGCGCGAACGGGGTGCCGGACACGAATCCGGGATGGATCAGGGCGGACAGGTGCTCGCGGATATCGGTGAGGCTTTCGGGGCCACCACGGGCGGTGGCCTTGAGGGCGGTCACCGCCGGATGCCATTCGGCCAGGGCGTCCCCCGCGCAGGTGATGGCCTCGGCCAGAGTGGCGGTCAGGTGGCGTTGCACGTGGTCCAGCCGCGCCTCGAAGGCGGCCCGGTCGCGAATTCCCTTTTCCACCTGAAACAGGTGCTCCAGCGCCGCGTTCAGGGCATCTCCGCGCAGATCGACGGGGCCGCCCAGGGCCGCGTATTGCAGCGCGGCATTCTGCGGCACGGCGGCACGGGTGAGTTGGCGGAACGCCTTGCCCATCTGCAATTCGGCCAGCTTGAGCAGGCCGCGCCGGTGGTGGGCGTCGGCCTCGGCGGCGCTGCCATACAGGCGCACCGCCACCGAGGCCCCCTCGTCGGTGAGTGCGGGAAAGCCGGTCACCCCCTCGCTCAGGGCCACCTGTTCCGGCAGGTCGTCCGCCCATTCGGTGAGCCCGCTTTTCTCGAAACGCCCCTTGGGCAGTTTTCGGAAATCCGTGCGCGCGGCACCCCCCAGGTGCTCCTGAAGGTCGCCCAGGTCGCGCCCGGCGGCCAATTCTCTGCCACCGGTATCCACCACCCGGAAGCGCATTTTCAGGTGTTCCGGCAGTTTGGACACGTCCCAGCCGTCGGCGGGCACGGTAACCCGCGATTCCGCCTGCAACCAGCCGGTGAGCGTGGCGATCAGGTCGCCTCCGGGTGGGACCGCGTCCGCAAAGCGCCCCGCCCAGTGGGGCCATGGCATGAACCGCTTGCGGTATTGCTTGGGCAGAGTGCGCAGCAGGTGCCCCACCTTGTCGCGCAGCAGCCCCGGCACCAGCCAGCCAAAGGCTTCCGGCGTCAGGCCGCCAAGCATGGCCAGCGGCACGGTGACGGTAACCCCGTCCTTCGGGTGGCCCAGACGGAAGCGGTACGACAGCGGCAACGACTGCCCGGCCACGTCCAGATGATCCGGAAACAGGTCCGGGGGCAGGGCGTCCCGGGCCCCCAGATCGTCCGCATCCAGATACAGCAGGCGCGGCTCCTTGCGCTCCGCCTCCTTGCGCCAGCGGTCGAAGGCGCGGATGTCGGAAATGCCCGCCGGCAGGCGGGCATCGAAAAAGGCGAACAGGCGCTCCGGGTCCACCCCCAGGCCCCGGTCCCGGCTCTTGGCGGTGGCCTCCTCCAGTTGTTCCAGAACCCCCCGGTTATGGGCCAGGAACGGCGCCGGACTGTTCAACTCGCCCGGAATCAGCGCGGCGCGGATGAACCATTCCCGCGCTTCCCCGGGGTTCACGTGTCCGTATTGAACCGTCTTGCCCGGCTGCACCGGAAGGCCGTAGAGGGTGGCCCGCTCGGTGGCCACCACGGCGCCGCGTTTCTTTTCCCAACGCGGGTCGGACCAGCTGCGCTTGACCAGATGATCGCCCACCTCCACCGCCCATTCGGGCTGGATGGCGGCGCAGGTGCGGGCATAGCGCTGCTCGGTCTCCACCACTTCCGCGGCCATCAGCCAGGGGGGCGTTCCGCTCTTGTTGCCCTTGATCAGCCCGGAGCCGGGAAACAGCAGAAACCGTCCGTCGCGGGCGGCCCGGTATTCGCGTTTTTCCTCCCGCAGTCCCATGTGGCCCAGCAGGCCGGAAAGGAGGGACTTGTGAATCTCGTCGTAGGTGGCCGGTTCCTGGTTTGGACGCAGACCCATCTCCTTGACCTGGTTCGCAAGCTCCCGCTCCAGATCGTGCCATTCCCGCATGCGGATGAACGAGAGGAAGCTCTCCTTGCACAGCTTGCGCAGCTTGCTCTGGGACAGGTGGCGGGCCTGCTCGTGATACCAGTCCCACAGGTTCAGTGCGGCCATGAAATCGGAGCGCTCGTGCTTCCATTTGGCGTGGGCCTGATCGGCCTTGGTGCGCTGATCGGCGGGGCGCTCCCGGGGGTCCTGCACCGACAGGAAGGCAGTGATTACCAGCATCTCGCGCAGGGCGTGGTACTGATCGGCCGCCAGGATCATGCGCGCCAGACGTGGATCCACGTGGAACCCGGCCATGCGCCGCCCCATCGGGGTGAGTTCCCGGCGACCGTCCACGGCCCCCAGTTCGGACAGCAGGGCGTAGCCGTCGGCAATCTGGCGCCGGTCCGGCGGCTCCACAAAGGGAAATTCTCCGATGTCGCCCAGATTCAGTTCCAGCATGCGCAGGATCACGGCGGCCAGATTGGTGCGGCGAATTTCCGGTTCGGTGAATTCGTCCCGTTTGGCGAAATCCTCGCCCGAGTAAAGGCGGATGCAGACGCCGCTGGCAATGCGGCCGCAGCGCCCCTTGCGCTGGTTGGCGCTGGCCTGGGATATTTTTTCGATGGGCAGCCGCTGCACCCGGGCGCGGGGGCTGTAGCGGCTGATGCGTGCCGTGCCCGGGTCGATCACATAGTGGATGCGCGGCACGGTAAGGCTGGTTTCCGCCACGTTTGTGGCCAGCACGATGCGCCGTTTGGACCCGGGGTGGAACACCCGCGCCTGCTCCGAGGCCGACAGGCGGGCGTACAGGGGAACGATCTCCGTGTGCTCCGGGTGGTGCTTTCGCAACGCGTCGGCGGTTTCGCGGATGTCGCGCTCGCCGGGCAGGAACACCAGCATGTCGCCATCGGTGGATTCGGCGGCGATTTCGTCTACTGCGTTGAGGATGCCGGTGGCCATGTCCGTGGTCCCGTCGTCTCCCTCCAGCGGCCGGTAACGCACCTCCACCGGGTAGGTGCGACCGGTCACTTCCACCACCGGGGCGTTGAAGTGCTCGGCGAAGCGGGCGGTATCGATGGTGGCGCTGGTGACGATCACCTTCAGGTCGGGGCGCCGGGGCAGCAGGTTTTTGAGGTAGCCGAGCAGGAAGTCGATGTTCAGGCTGCGCTCGTGGGCCTCGTCCACGATGATGGTGTCGTAGGCGGCCAGCAGCCGGTCCGAGCGTGCTTCCGCCAGCAGGATGCCGTCGGTCATGACCTTGACGAAGGTCTCCGGACGGGTGTGGTCGGCAAAGCGCACCTTGTGGCCCACGGTGGTACCGGCGGGATCGCCCAGTTCCTCACCGATGCGGGCCGCCAGCGAACGCGCGGCGATGCGCCGCGGCTGAGTGTGGCCGATCATGCCCTCCACGCCGCGTCCGGCGGCCAGACAGATTTTGGGCAACTGGGTGGTTTTTCCGGAGCCGGTTTCCCCCGCCACCACGATCACCTGGTTTTCGGCCAGCGCGGCGGCGATGTCGTCCCGCCGGGCCGCCACCGGCAGGTTGTCGGGAAATTCCGGTTTGGGCAGGTGGTCCGCCCGCCACTGGCGCAGGTCGGCGGAGGCTTTCAGGTCGGCGGCGATGCCCTCCAGCATGCGGTCGGCGGGCTGTTCGCGCTTCAGACGCGTGACGGCCTGCTCCAGGCGCCGCATCAGGCGGGTGCGATCGCGCCGCATGACGGTGGCGAGGGCGGCTTTCAACTGGGGGATACGGTCGTCCATCGGGAGTAAATGGTGGCATACTGGGAGACCGTTAAACAGCCATCAGTTCGGGAGAGGCGGATGGAAGTTCAGATTGAAGCGTGGAACGAGGCGGACAACGGGCCGTTTTCCGAAGACGCCATGCGGCGGGTGATGGCGGAGCGCGGGTTTGCGGTATCGCACTACGTGTATCCGCCGGGCACCATTTTTTCGGAGCACACCCACGGGGAGGACAAGCTGGAGGGTGTGGTTTCCGGCCGTTTCCGCATGACCATGGGGGGGCACAGCGTGGTGCTGGAGCCGGGCGACATGCTGGCGGTGCCCGGTGGCGTGGAGCACCGGGCCGAGGTGGTGGGGGAAGCCGAGGTGGTCAGCCTGGACGGGGTGCGCATGCCGCCGGGCCGAGAATAGAAAGGGGGGAAATGCATATTTTTAGGGCCGCCGAGCGCGGCCATACGGATCTGGGCTGGCTGGACAGCCGCCACAGTTTTTCCTTTGGCGGGTATTACGATCCGCAGCGCAACGGCTTTTCGGTACTGCGGGTGCTCAACGACGACCGGGTGGCCTCCGGGGGCGGGTTTCCAAACCACGGCCACCGGGACATGGAGATCGTGAGCTATGTCCTCGAAGGCCACCTGCGTCACCAGGACAGCATGGGCAACGGCAACACGCTGACCCGTGGCGGCGTGCAGTACATGAGCGCGGGAACCGGCATCACCCACAGCGAGTTCAACGCCTCGGACCGGAACGGCCTGCATTTTTTCCAGATATGGATCCTTCCCGATGCCGGAAACCACACGCCGCGTTACGGGGATGCCTATTTCCCGGAAGGGGACCGGGAAGGCCGCTGGTGCCTGATCGCCTCGCCGGACGGGCGCAACGGCTCGGTGCCCATGCATCAGGATGCGTGCATCTACGTGACCGTTCTGGAAAACGACACCCGCATCCACGCGCCGGAGCCGGGCCGCAATGTGTACGTCCACGTGGCCACCGGCACCGCCACCGTGAACGGCCATCCCATGGACGAAGGGGACGGGGCGGCGATTCCCGATGCCCCGGACATCCAGGTGGGCACGGACGTCCGCGCCGAAGTCTTGCTGTTCGACCTTCCCTAGAGGAGCCCCTTGTGAGCACGCGGATCTATACGGCGGATGCTTTCACCCACAAACCGTTCGGCGGCAACCCTGCGGCCATCTGCCCCCTGGAAGGCCCCGCCGACGAGGCATGGATGCAGGCCGTGGCGGCGGAGATGAACCTTTCCGAAACCGCTTTTTTATGGCAGGAAGATGATGCCTTCCGCCTGCGCTGGTTCACCCCGGCGGTGGAGGTGGACCTGTGCGGCCACGCCACGCTTGCCGCCTCCCACGTGCTGTGGAGCGAGGGCCTCACGGAGGCTCCGGTATTATCCTTCGAGACCCGCAGCGGGCGGCTGACGGCGGAGCGCGGGGAGGGGGGGATGATCTGGCTCGACTTTCCCTCCAAGCCCCTTCAATTGGCCCCGCCGCCCCCGGAACTGGAACGTTCGCTGGGTGGCGTGCGCGCCATCTATACCGGCAAGAACCGCATGGACTGGTTGCTGGAGCTGCCCACCGCCCAGCAGGTGCGGGAGTTACAGCCCGACTTTCGCATGTTGGCGCGGGTGAAGGCACGCGGGCTGATCGTCACGGCGGAAGGGGACGAGCCGGGGGTCGATTTCGTCTCCCGCTTTTTCGCCCCCGCGGCGGGGATTGATGAAGACCCGGTAACCGGCTCCGCCCACTGCGCTTTGGGGCCATTTTGGGGGAAACGGCTGAATAAAACAGAATTGACCGGCTACCAGTGCTCCAAACGCGGCGGCACCGTGCGGATCAGGCTGGAAGGGGACCGGGTGAAGCTGGGCGGGGAGTGTGTGACGGTGGTGAGGGGGGAGTTGACCGCCTAGGTCTCACTCTCCCGCGAAGCGATATGGCCCTCCGCCTAGGAGTCGGGAAAATCCATCGGCGTCTTTCCCGTTGCTACGATCGAACAGGCACGCATCACGTCGAGGCCCAGTTCGTTGCCGCGAATGACCATCGCCTCGCTGTCGGCGCCGGGATTGGCGAACACTTCCTTGATGCCCTTGGCGGCAATGTCATCCAGCAGCTTCAGGCCGACCGCCGGGGGAACGTAGAGATTGGCATAGTCCGGGGTCTCCGGCAGATCGGCCACGGAGCGGTAGACCTTCAGGCCCTCGATGGTATCGTCCTTGGGATTGATCGGGTAGACGGTGTATCCGGCCTGCACCCAGGCGCGCACGGCCTTGTTGCCGAATTTGCTGCGGTTGGACGATGCGCCGATGATGGCAATGCTCTTGGACATGATATGGGACTCCCTCTCGCGGATTCGATAATGGGGGCATTATAGAATCCCGCCGGGCGTTGCGCAGGTGCAAATCTCGGGGTGTTGTGTCACACGCTGCGGGGATTTCCGCCCATCGGTGTGTATCGACGCCCGGAGATCCCCGGTGCAGCGCGTTCACTCGCCCAAGGATACGCGCAGATAGACCTGGTCCTCTCCGGTGACACCATTCCCGTTGGCGTAGCCTGCCAGGAACGTGATCGGAATGTAATAGGCGAAAACCGTATCGAAACCGATTTCGATTCCCGATCCGTTCACCCCTTTCCAACCGTTCACACTGTCGTACAGGCGCGCGGTGTCGTAAAATAGGCGACCGTGCAGTTTTTCCAGAAACAGCGGCATGGTACCGCCGCCCTTTTCCGGCAGGGCGAAGGGAAAGCGGTATTCCAGGGTACCGGCCACCATGCCGGTGCCGCCGGTGAGGGCCCGCTTGCGCTGCCCGCGCACCGGGATGGCCCGGTCGTAGGGGTCGTCCACGAAACCGGGGACACCACCGGCGCGAAAGGGCACGGCGGTATCGGCTTCGCCCGTGATGCCCCGCGCGTGCAGCACGTGGCCACCATGACCGAGGGGAAGATACTCGTCCCAGGTGGCGCGGCTGACGGCGCCGTTAAAATCGCCACCGAAGCCGGTGCGCGACTCCTTGTGCGCGGCGATCAGGGTGCGGCCATCGGTGCGACTGATGCCCAGACCGTAGCGCTGTGCGTTGCTCCAGGCGATCAGGCCGAGCAGGTATCGGTTTTCGAATGCTGGGGGCGGGGTTGCCGCACAAGGAGCGGAGCACACAACCTCATTAAATTGCCTTTCGGTCTCGGCTCCGAGTTGCAGGGTTGCCTGCTGGTTTACTCGCCTCCATGGAAATGCGATCGCCAGCGCCAGATTGTCCTCAAACGTCCTGCTATGCACCTGACCGGGCACCAGGGCGTCGTAGGTGGTTCCCGATTCCAGACGGGAGGCCAGAAACGAAATGGTCGGCCAAAACCGGTCGTACTGATACAGCAGTGAGCCGACGAATTTCTGGTTGTTGAAGTCTACGGTCAGGTCTGCCGCATAGGCGTGACGCAACAGCGGGTCGGCCCCGAGGGTGAAGGCACCATAATAGGCATGGTTGTTGTCGCCGTAGATCGATGGCCACCAGAAGTGGGGCAGAACGGCGGGGAACGGTGAATAGCGGCGTGGTGCGGACGGGGAGACGCCTTCCTGCGGGATGATGCGGTCCACCGGATGAATGGTGGCGGTGGTTTTCGGGAACGGCGGCAGGGGCGGTGTCTCCGGGGCGACGTCGGATTCGGTCACTTTCTCCCAGGCGGTGGGGTCGAAGGGCATGCGGTACTGGTCGAAGCCGTCGCCGTTGAGGCCGGTATAGAAGATCGTGCCGCCGGATGGATCCACCTCCGGGGCGAAAGCACCGCCGATTTCGTCGGTGATGCGCCACAGGGAGCCGTCGGCGCTGTCCCACGCGAACAGGTTGAAGATGCCGGTGCGATCCGAGGAGAACAGCAGGTAACGGCCGTCCGGACTGAAGGCCGGGTCCGCGTCGCGGGCGCGGCCGCGGGTGATCCAGGTTTCGCTGCCGTCCATTCCGATCAGGGCGATATTACGTCCCCCCTCCGGGCGGGTGGCGGATACGGCCACGGCGCCGCCTCCCGGTGCGGGGCGCGGGTGGGACACCACCACCCCCGGCTCCGGCTCGAAGATCACCTCCGGACGGGCCCGGGGACGGGAGGGATCCACCCGCACCAGACGGGTGGCATCGGCGGACGGCTCGTTCTGGACCGCAATCAGGGTGCCGTCGGGCAACACCGCCGGGTCGCGCAGGCGGGCCCCGTGGGTGAGTCGGCGGGTTTTGCCCTTGGGCAGGCGCACCGCGTACAGGTCGTCATACAGACGGAAGGAGCCGGAAAATTCCGGCTGGGAAAGATACAGGATGCGGCTGTCCGCACTCCAGCCCAGGGCGCGCCCCCCGTTGCGCCAGGCGAGTTCGCGGGCGGCGGAGGGATTGTCCGCCGGGGCCAGCATCAGCCGGGCGTGGTCGCGGGAGGTGCGCTCGGACCAGGCCAGCAGGCGGCCATCGGGGCTGACGCGCCCGCCCTGGGTGTAAAACCCGCTGTGGGTGATGCGCTGGCTGCCGGGAGTTCCGTCGCCCGCCAGCTTGGCCTGGCGGTCAAGGGCGTTGCGCCAGCGGTCCCAGGCGCGGGTGGGGGACTCGCGCAGTACCTTGCGCATGTTGGGGCCGACTGTAAAGGGAATGATATTGTCGCTGTATTCCCGCACCAGCACGCCGGTGGTGTGTTCCCCGAAGGTGTTGTTCAGGAATTGCAGAAAATGCACACCGTACAGGTACGCACCCATGCCACCGGGCCAGGTTGAATAAGTGTGGCTGGCCTTGGAGATGGGTGGCAGCTTCTGTTCCGCCGCCTGGGTCCGCAGAATGCCGGAAAACAGGGCGCCGCGCCCGCGCCCGTAGCGGCCGTTGGCGGTTTCTTCGAGGGTGGCGAGGCCTTCCACCATCCAGCCCGTGTTGTAGGCGTTTGGAAACAGCAGCGGCATGCGTCCAAACAATTGCTGCAGCCCGCCGGGCAGTCCTTCGGCACGGTCCAGGTGCAGGATGTGGGTGTATTCGTGGGTGACCAGGGTTTCCATCCAGCCGTCCGGATTGAGCATCAGGTCGGTATCGCCGTCCGGCGGGCTGGCGAACAGGATCATCAGGTTGAACGGCAGGGCGGTGGCCATGCCGTTGGCCGGGTCAAAATCGTCGGTAATCACCACATGGGTGCGGTTGGCCGGGGTCCACTCCATGCGTGGGGTGAGGCGGGCATGGGCGGCCTCCAGCAGGGGGGCGGCGGAGCGTGCCCGTTCGGCCAGCGGGGCGGGATAGTGGATGATGAAGTGCGGGGTGGAGATGCTCCACCATTCCTGACCGGGGGCGAACAAAAAGGCCGCACGGGCCGGGGAAGACACCGCAAGCCAGGCGATGGCGGTCAGCGCCGCCAGGGCATATCCCATCCGTGAATGCATGGGTCAGGCCGGTTCCAGTACCGCGCGCATGGGGCCGGTGCTGCGTTCCAGCAGCGGGTCGGGGCCGAAGCTGTGAACCTGATCTTGCTTGAGCTCCGCGTGTTCCAGGGTGGTGGTGATCAGGATGGTGCGCCCCTGGGCGTCTACCTCGCGGGCATGGTTCATGCCCTTGCTGGCGTCGAACCCGAACACGGTGGCCAGCATGCGAATGACGTACTCATAGGTGTGGTCGTCGTCGTCCAGCAGGACCACGTTATACAGCGGCGCCTCCAGGGTGGCGGTGGAACCGACGGTTTCCAGTTCGGGAGTGGTGGTGGCCACGGGATTAGGTTAATAGCGGGCGGCGCGGCGGCGCTTGCAGATGCACTCGTAAGGGTACTCGGCATCCGGGTTGTGCAGGACGGTGACCAGTTCCCACCCTTCCTTGCCCAGAAAATTGAGCTGGTTTGAAAGTTGCACTGAACTGAGTTGCTCCACCCGGTACTCCCAGGCGGATGTGGCGTCGTCGAACATGAGAAGGACACCTTTGCGGATTGACAGGGTGTGGGCCAATAAATATGGGGTAAGGGTATCCCATGCAGGGAGGGGGAATCCACCCGAATCCCGCCCGAAGAGCCAGCGACCATAAGGGCGCTTTAAATACAAAAATGTATTTACTTCGACAAAAAAGTGGTCGCTTTGTCGCCCTTCCGACGGGGCGGAAGCGCCCGTTTTATCGGATTCGCGACAGCCTTTTTTTTTGACCGCGACTTTGCTACAGTTCTGTACGGACCCCCCGGACCAAACGCGTCAGGAACCCGTCACCCGAAAGCGTGGCACGCCTTTTGAAGAAGTGCATTGGGTGACGGCTCTCCGTGGAGTCGCCGGATGTGCCGGCCGAACGGAGTGTCCGGTGGAAAATTAAATGAGTTTGTTTGCAACGACTGCAAGGAGCAATGCAATGACACCGCAAGACGTTCTCCGGTTGGCGGAGGAAAAGGGCGCGAAGATTGTCGACTTCCGCTTTACCGACAGCCGCGGCAAGTGGCAGCACATTTCCGCGCCGATTTCGTCTCTCACCGAGGAGTCCTTCGAGGACGGCTACGGGTTTGATGGTTCGTCGATCGCCGGCTGGTGCGAAATCAACAACTCCGACATGGTGTACAAGCCGGATCCGAACAGCGCCGTGATGGACCCGTTCACCGAGGTGCCGACCATCATCGTGTCCTGCGACATCTTCGATCCGTACACCGGCGAGGGATATGAGAAGGATCCGCGCGGTATCGCCAAGCGCGCCGAGGCCTACCTTCAGTCCACCGGTCTGGCCGATACGGTTTACTTCGGTCCGGAGCCGGAGTTCTTCCTGTTCGACAGCGTGCGGTTCAAGAGCGACATGTCCGGCGCCATGTACCAGATCGACTCGGAAGAGGCGGCCTGGAACTCGGAGCGTGACTACGACGGCGGCAACCTGGGCCACCGTCCGGGCGTGAAGGGGGGGTATTTTCCGGTGCCGCCGGTGGATTCCTCCCACGACATCCGCACCCAGATGTTGCTGACCATGGCCGAGGCCGGTCTGCAGATGGAATGGCATCACCACGAGGTGGCCACCGCCAACCAGTGTGAGATCGACTTCAAGTACGACACCCTGGTGAAGACCGCGGACAACCTGCAGATGTTCAAGTACGTGGTGCACAACACCGCGCACCAGTTCGGGTATACCGCCACCTTCATGCCGAAGCCGCTGGTGGGCGACAACGGCAGCGGCATGCATGTGCACCAGTCCCTGTGGAAGGGCGGCAAGCCGCTGTTCGCCGGTGACGGCCCCGCGGGCCTGTCCGACATGGCGCGTTTCTACATTGGCGGCATCATCAAGCACGCCAAGGCCCTGAACGCGATCACCAACGCGTCCACCAACTCCTACAAGCGGTTGGTGCCGGGCTTTGAGGCGCCGGTTCTGCTGGCCTACTCGGGCCGCAACCGTTCCGCATCGATCCGCATCCCCGCCGCCAACAGCCCCAAGGGCCGTCGCGCCGAGGTGCGTTTCCCGGATTCCACCGCCAACCCGTATCTGGCCTTTGCGGCCATGATGATGGCGGGCCTGGACGGCATCCAGAACAAGATCGATCCGGGCGCGCCGATGGACAAGAACCTGTACGATCTGCCGCCCGAGGAGCTGCAGGGCGTGCCGACCGTCGCCTCGACCTTCACTGAATCGTTGAACGCCCTTGAGGAGGACAACGAGTTCCTGAAGCGCGGCGGCGTGTTCAGCGATGCGACCATCGCCTCGTACATCGAGCTGAAGCGGGAAGAGGTGACCCGCCTCAACATGACCCCGCACCCGGTCGAGTTCGAGATGTACTACTCGGTCTAACCGGACGGATACGAGCCCATCCGGGGGGCCACGGCATTTCCGTGGCCCCCCCTTTTTTGCCTATGACCGCTCTCTCTGTACTCGCCCCCGCCAAGATCAACCTGCACCTGTCCGTGCTCGGGCGGCGGGCCGACGGCTATCACAGCCTGGACTCCCGATTTCACGCCATCGGCCTGTACGACCACCTCACCCTGGAAGACGGCCCGCAAGAGGTGACGTTTACGTGCTCCGAGCCGTCCCTGGCCGGGTCCGGTAACCTGGCCGTGCGTGCCGCCGAGGCGTTGCGGCGCCACACCGGGGTGCGCCGGGGGGTAAGAATTCATCTGAAAAAGGAAATTCCGTCCGGCGCCGGGCTGGGTGGCGGAAGCTCCGATGCGGCGGCCGTGCTGGTGGGGCTGGACCGCCTGTGGGGCCTGAATCTACCCCCGTCCGAGCTCGCGTCCATTGGTGCGGATCTGGGCAGCGACGTGCCATTTTTCATTTATGGCGGGGCCGCGCGGGTGGGGGGGCGTGGCGAGGTGGTGATGCCGGAAAAGCCACTGGCAGATACCTGGTGCGTACTGGTTTTTCCGGGGATACACATGGACACCCGGGCGGTTTTTTTGGAATATGCCCGCACACATGCATCGGAACGGTTGACAGCAGGCCTTGGTGCAACAATAATTACCAGCACTTCGAGCTCCGCGAACGGGGAACCGACGCCGGGTGCGTCACCCTCGGAGCCGGATGGTGAGGGCCGGCATGCTGGCCCGGACGGGGGGAAGCCGCAGAACGACCTGCAACCGCTGGCCATCGCGTTGGCGCCGGAAATCGGCACCGCGCTGGATGCGCTGGTTTTGGCAGGTGGCGTTGGCCCGATGATGTCGGGCAGCGGTGCCTCGGTTTTTTGCCTGAGTGGCAGCCGGGAAACGGCGGATCAAATCCGCCACCGGTTGCAAGCGAAACCGGACTGGCGTGTTTGGGTGCTTCCGCTGGTGTCCACCGGACCGGTCATTTCGCCCGCCGGAACGGCCGGTTAACGATGAAGATGGCGGTTTTTCGGGCCAGCGGGCAATCGGTTTGGAATGAACCTGTTGTGAGCGGCGTCCGATGCCCCACGGCGGATAGAGGTGCTGTCAGGGCCGGTTGGGCCGGGCGCCGGGTGAGGCTGGAAATTCCAGCCACGATTTATTGGGGCGTCGACAAGCGGTAAGTCACCAGTTTTTGGTACTGGCAATCCCAGGTTCGAATCCTGGCGCCCCAGCCACTTTACCTGCTGTCCCGCAATGTGGATTGTGTGGTGCCGGAAAACCGGGCGCCTGGTTTGTGGAGTGAACGAGCGTGTTCAACCAGTTGAAAATTTTTAGCGGCAACGCCAACCCCGCGCTTGCGGAGAAGGTGTGCGCCTATCTGGACATCCCGCTGGGTGACGCCACCGTGTCCACCTTTTCCGACGGCGAGGTGCTGGTCCAGATCGACGAGAACGTGCGCGGCATGGACGTGTTCGTGATCCAGACCCTGTCGGATCCGGCCAACCATCACCTGATGGAAATGCTGATCATGTTCGACGCGCTCAAGCGTGCCAGCGCCCGCCGCATCACTGCCGTGATTCCCTATTTTGGCTATGCCCGGCAGGATCGCAAGTCCGCCCCGCGAGTTCCAATCACCGCCAAGCTGATCGCGGATCTGGTAACCACCGCCGGTGCCGACCGGGTGCTCACCCTCGACCTTCATGCCGGTCAGATTCAGGGCTTTTTCAATATCCCGGTGGATCATCTGTACGCCAAGCCGGTCCTGCTCGAGTATCTGCACAAGAAAGAGTTCAACGACCTGGTGGTGGTATCGCCGGACGCCGGGGGTACCGAGCGCGCGCGCTCCTTCGCCAAGCGGCTGAATGCCAGCCTGGCGATCATCGACAAGCGCCGCGATGCCCCCAACAAGGCCCAGTTGATGAACATCATCGGCGAGGTGGACGGCCATGACGTGCTGCTTCTGGACGACATGATCGATACCGGCGGCACCATCGTTCAGGCGGCCCACGCGCTCAAGGAACGGGGTGCGCTGAAGGTATACGGCGCCTGTTCGCATCCGGTGCTTTCGGGGCCGGCCATCGACCGGCTGATTGATTCGCCCTTCGACGAGCTGATTACCACGGACACCATTCCGTTGAACGGCAAGGACGAGCGGTACACAAAATTCACCGTGCTCAGCGTGGCCGACCTGCTTGGCAAGGCGGTTGCCCGTGTGCACACGGAGGAGTCGGTCAGCAGCCTGTTCGTGTAGCGGGTATTTTTTTGATTCAGGTTATCGGGGCTTCGGCCCCAGGGTTATCGGGGCTTCGGCCCCGCGGAACAGATATTCCAAGGAGGTAAGTCTCATGTCCGCCAACATCGTGCTGGACGCTGAAATTCGCACTGAAACCGGCAAGGGCGTTGCCCGTCGCCTGCGTAGTGCCGGGCGCATTCCGGCCGTCATGTATGGAGCCGGGGAGCCGGTTTCCCTGTCCCTGTCGAGCAAGGAGTTCACCCGTGCCTGGGAGCGCGACGGCGCCGCGCACGGTCTGATCGGCCTCAACATCACCGGTGGCGGCAAGACCGAAAAGAAAAACGTCGTGCTGCGCGACCTGCAGCAGGACTGGGTCACCGGGCGTATCATCCACGCTGACCTGTACGAGACCCAGAAGGGTCACAAGTTGTCGGTGACCGTGAACATCCATCTGGTGGGTGACTCACCCATCGGCGTGCGCGAATCCCAGGGCATCCTGCAGCAAATGATGCACGAGGTGGAGATTGACTGTCTGCCGGATGCCATTCCGGACGCGCTGGAGATCGATGCATCCCGGCTGGACGTGGGCGACTCGCTGCACGTGTCCGACCTGACCCTGCCGGAAGGGGTGCATATTCACGCCGCCCCCGACGCCACCGTCGTCGCCGTGTCCGCTTCGCGGGTTGCCGCTGCGGACACCGAGACCGAAGCCGGTGGCGAAGGCGCGGCCGAGGGCGGCGAGGCTGCCGGGGAGTAACACCGGGGCCGTGGTTTGAAGGTTATTCTTGGGCTGGCGAATCCCGGTCCGCGATATGCCGGCACCCGCCACAACATCGGCGCAGATGTTGTGGCGCGGATTGCCGACCGGTGGGGAATTTCCCTGTCCGACCGCAAGGACACCTACATTGGTGGCCAGGGACAGGTGGCGGGCGAGCCTGCCTACCTGGCGATCAGCCAGGTGTATATGAACACCAGTTCCCAAGCGGTGCGTGGCCTGTGGGCCAGGCTTGGCCGCCAGATGGACAATCTGGTGGTGGTGCATGACGATCTGGACCTGCCCGCCGGGCGGGTGCGGGTCAAGGACGAGGGGGGCGACGGCGGGCATCGCGGCATTCGCGACATCGCCCAATCCTTCGGTACGCGCGCATTTGCCCGGGTGCGGGTTGGCATCGGCCGCCCACCCGAAGGCGAGGCGGTTCGCGACTACGTGCTAAAGCGATTTACACCCGAAGAGCGGCCCCATGTGGCCGACGGCGTGGAACGGGCGGCGGATGCCGCCGAAACATTGCTCAAGGAGGGATTGCTCGCGGCACAAAATCGCGTGCATCCCTTGGGCTGACCGGACAAACGCGGGTTTGTGCTGATACCGGTGGGAACGGGCGCGATGCGCCCACACTGTTTGCGAATTTGGAACCAACCCCTCTGAGGCGACCGGATTTATGGGCGTCAATTGCGGCATCGTGGGCCTGCCCAACGTGGGCAAGTCCACCATTTTTAACGCCATGACCGCAGCCGGTGCGGAAAGCGCCAACTATCCCTTCTGCACCATCGAGCCGAATGTCGGCGTGGTGCCGCTGGCCGATCCGCGCCTGACCCGCCTGGCGGCCCTGTTCGGCTCCCAACGGGTGCTGCCCGCCACCGTGGAGTTTGTCGATATCGCCGGCCTGGTGGCCGGAGCCAGCAAGGGGGAAGGGCTTGGAAACCAGTTTCTGGCCAACATCCGCGAGACCGACGCCATTTTGCACGTAGTGCGCTGCTTTGACGACTCACAGGTGGTGCACGTGGACGGCGGGGTGGACCCGGAACGGGACATTACCACCATTGATCTGGAACTGATTCTTGCCGATATGGAATCGTTGACCCGGCAGGCCACCCGGCTGGACAAGAAAGCCAAGTCCGGCGACAAGGAAGCCATCCGGCAACTGGATGCCACCCACAAGGCGCTGAAGGCCCTTGAAGATGGCCGACCGGCGCGGTCCGCGGGCCTTTCCGACGAAGATCGGGAACTGCTCCGGGAAGCGCACCTGATTACCCTCAAGCCGGTTCTGTTCGTGGCCAACGTGGCCGAGGACGATCTGGCGGGCAATAACGCGTACGTCAAGCGTGTCACCGAAATCGCCGCCGAACAGGGGGCCGAGGTGGTGGTGATCAGCGGCGTGATCGAAAGCGAACTGGCGGAGCTTCCCGAAGAAGACCGGGCCGCCTATCTGGAAGATTTGGGACTTGAAGAAGCGGGGCTGGACCGGCTGGCACACGCCGCCTACCGGCTGCTTGGCAAGATCACCTACTTTACCGCCGGGCCCAAGGAGGCCCGCGCATGGACCGTCCGTGACGGGGCGCTTGCCCCGGAGGCGGCCGGAGAAATTCATACCGACTTTGAACGCGGCTTTATCCGGGCCGAGGTGGTTCATTACGAAGACCTGGACCGGGTGGAATCGTGGCAGGCGGCCAAGGAAAAAGGGCTGCTCCGTTCGGAAGGCAAGGAATATCGGGTCCTCGATGGGGACGTGATGCACTTCCGGTTCAACGTCTAGCCAGACAAGGAAAAAAATGATGAGGATGCATCGTGGCTGAGCCCAACAAGGGATCCCGGCGCCGTAAGGGCGGCGGGGGAGGTGGTGGGGGCGGTGGACGCTCCCGGGGACGCTCCGGCGGTGGACAGCAACAGGGTGGCGGGGGCCGCAGGCGGCCACCGGCCATCGACGCACCGAAAAAGGGCAAGGCCCACTCCACGCCATACACCGTCCCGGCCGAGGGGGCCATCGCACCGTTTGATTTGTTTTGCGCCTGCTACCTGGGCTTGATGCCGGACGGCACCTTCCGGGCCAGCGCTCTGGGTGAGGTAGCCCGCCGTCTGGGACGGGGGCAGAACGAAATCCGCCAGATGCTCGCCGACTACAAGATGGACACCGAGTCCCTCAAGGAGGTCGACTTCGACGTGTCCCTGGGTAAACTCGACATGCAGGTGGCTCCGGAGGGGATTGACCGTCGCGAACTGGCCCGTGGCCTGTACGACGAATTTCTTGAATACCACGACGCCCTGGCCGACATCGATCGCCGCTATCAGGCGGGTGAAGTGGTTACCACGGCGGCGCCCTCGCCGGCGGATGCTCCCTCCGGTGACGATGCCGCCCCTTCCGGCCGTGGTCGTGGGCGTGGCCGTTCCCGCCGTGGAACCCGCTCCCAGGATGACCCCGGCACCACCGGTTCCACGGATTCTCCCTCTGACCAGCCAGCCACCCCGGTGGCGGTCACGGATGGGCCGCAACCGGCGGATGACTCCGACCTGGTGAGCGAGGCCGATCTGGACGAGGCCGACGCCGCCCTGGAGGCGGAATTGATCGCAGATGACGCGGACCTGGTGACAGCCGATGTGGGTTCCGGCGACGCCAAGTCCTCCCGCGGCAATGCCTCCCGCCACGTACGCCGCTCTCCAACCCGCCGGGGATCCTAGCCTTCCGGAAGGACTGCCCCCTTGGCGGATGGGCGGGGTGGGACTATTTCGTGTTGAGCACACCCTTCGGGGTGCGGCCGGCATGGGCCGGAGCGGGCAGGCACACGGGCGGATGGGTGGCGCCGAACCCCCGCGAGACTGACCCCTCTCTGCCAGCGGCATGACACGATCAGGCCGCCTGTCGCCAACCTGGCGGCCATACCTGATACTAAAAAGGGCCACCCCGAGGGGTGGCCCTTTTGCCGTAAACGGCTTTACGGTGGCGCTTAGAGCTTCGACTTGAAGTTCGGCGCCGCCTTGAACCCCACGCTCTTGCTGGCCGGGATCTGGATCGATGCACCGGTCTGGGGGTTGCGGCCCACACGCGCGGCACGGGACTTCACCGTAAAGGTGCCGAATCCCGGGTACGCAAAGCGGCCGTTCTTTGCAATGGCGTCAACCATGGTTGCGAACATGCTGTCCACAATACGCTCAACACCCTTTTTGCTCAGGCCGTCGCCGCTTGCGTCAGCCACCGCGTTAATCAAATCTGCCTTGGTCATCTGCGCTCCACCTCCATCCTGTGGGTTGTGCGAAAGGCGTTGGTCAGGCCTAGCGGTAGCCGCTTGTGCCCTGTAAACCTGCTCTCCGGGCGGTATGTTAGGAAAGCCAAAAAGTGCTTGTCAAGCGCATGGCACAAGGTTTTCCGCGTTTTTCGGCGGAAAATCCCGGCGTCATTATTTTGCCTCTCCCAACACGCCCCCCCCGGTGCCTCCTTGCAGCCGGTCTCTGAGGGCGTCTCCCAGCAGGTTAATACCCAACACAGTCAACAAGATAGCCGCACCTGGGAAAATTGTCAGGTGCGGCGCAAAAAGAATGTAGTCCGCGCCCTCGGCCAGCATGGCTCCCCAACTGGGCGTGGGAGGCTGGGTTCCCAGTCCGAGAAAAGAAAGTCCGGCTTCGGCGATAATAGCGCCCGCCATGCCGAAAGTGGCCTCCACCAGGACTGGAGCCATCACGTTGGGGAGGATGTGCCGCAGCAGGATACGGGGACCGGAGCATCCGGTGGCCCGCGCCGCTTCCACAAAGGTCAGTTCCCGGGCCAGCAGCACCTGGCCGCGCACGATGCGCGCGTAACCAACCCACCCCATGATGCACAGGGCCAGAATCACGTTGTTCAGGCTCGGCCCCAGTACGGCAGTCAGGGCAATCGCCAGCAATATGCCTGGGAAGGCCAGAAACACGTCTACAACGCGCATCAGGACCTCATCCAGCCATCCCCCCCGGTAACCGGCCACAGCGCCGATCAGGCACCCCAGAGTCACGGACACCGAAACCGTGACCACCCCCACAAACAGCGAAACCCGCGCCCCGTGGATAATGCGGCTGAGAATATCCCGTCCGAGGGCATCCTGGCCGAGCAGATGGGCCCCTCCCGGCCCGAGCAGGCGGTTGGGCAGGTCGATGGACGTCGGGTCCACCGGCGACAGCCACGGGGCGAGCAGCGCCGACAAGGCCAGCAGGCCCAGCACGCCACCGCCAAACAGAACCGGAAAACGCCTCACCAGCCGCTTCCCTGCTCCACGGGGACCGGTTGCAGCAACGGGGCGGCCTGCACCAGATGCAGGGCCTGCGCCTCGTAGTCAAACAGGTACATCCGTTCCCCGTCCGGGTGCGGGGTGGACAGGATCATATTGCCCGGCAGGGCCATCTTGTGGTCGATGAGGCCGTTGGTCCGGTTCCACAGGCAGATGGCCCCGGCGGAACTGGATGGCGGGAAGATCAGGTGGCCGGTGCCGAACGGAACGATGTTGGTGCTGGCGGTCCAGGCCCAGGTGAAGGTGTGCTGGGCAGTTACCGAGCGGGCGTTCACGTCGATTTCCTTGACCACCACCTTGCTGGCCACGTAGGCGGCGTAGATGGTCGGGTCCGCCGGATCGAACTGGGCCAGCAGATACGGATGATTGAAGCGTGGACAGACGCGCTCCCCCGGCTGCATCTCGTTCAGGTCCCAGGACACCACGTCGCGTCCCACGCTGAGCAGGGCCCGTCCCTCGGCGGGCCGGTACAGGATGTTGTTCACCGGAGCGTCCAGGTTGCGGGTGGCGGTCACCGTCAGGGTGTCCAGGTCCACCACGCGCAGTTCGTAGAACTGAACCTGGTCTTCGTTGTTTCCGTTATGCAGCACCACACACCGCCGGCCGTCCGGGCATGCGGACACGAAGTTGAATCCCAGCGGCCCTGCATTCACGCGCCGCCGTTTGCCGCTTTCCACGTCCAGTACCGTCAGCACGCATTCAGGGCCGAAATTGGCGCCGGTGTCGTCCAGCAGTTCACCCCCAACCAACAGCACCTGTTTCCCGTCCGGGGTGAGTTGGGCATCCAGGTTGAACAGGTGGCGGCCACCGGTGCCTTCGAAACGCCACCGGCGCAGCACCGCCTGACTTTCGGTATCGATCACCATAAGTTCCTGCCGGTAAGGCTGGCCGAAGGTGTTCAGGACCACCATGCGCCCGGCGGCCTGGTGGACCTTGAACGGAATGGACAGGGCGGGGTCGGGTTGCAGGGGGATGGATGCAAGGATGTTCACGGTTTCGGTTTCCATATGTGTGCCGTCAGCGCAGGCGGACCCGCGGGTCGGCGGCGGCGTAGCAGATATCGGTAAGCAGGCTGGCGGCCAGATACCCCAGGCAGATAAACATTACGCATCCCTGCACGACCGGATAGTCGCGGGTCTGGATGGCCTCTACGGTCAGGCGGCCCAGTCCGGGCCAGGAAAAAACGGTTTCGGTGATGATGGCTCCGGCCAGCAGGGCGCCGAATTGCAGGCCCAGCACGGTAATTACCGGGATCAGGGCGTTGGCGAGCACGTGGCGGGCCATGACCTGCCAGCGGGTGAGCCCCTTGGCCAGCGCGGCGCGCACGAATTCCCGGTCCATGACCTCCAGCAGGCTGGCGCGCACCATGCGGGTGAGAATGGCGGCCATGGCGGTTCCCAGGGTGATGGCGGGCAGGATGAACGACAGCGGCCCGTCCAGTCCCCCCAGCGGCAGCCAACCCAGATGCACTGAAAAGGCCAGCAACAGGAGCGGGCCGAGCCAGAAATTGGGCATGGAAACCCCCAGCAGCGCGCCCACCATGGCCGTGTGGTCCACGGCGGTACCCGCCTTGAGGGCGCTGATCAGCCCCAGTGGAAGGGCAACGGAGATGGCGACCACCATGGCCGCCAGGGTGAGCAGGAATGTTGGGCCCACCCGTTCGGCCACCATCTCCAGCACCGGGCGTCCGGAATGCATGCTGGTGCCCAGGTCGCCGGTCAGCACGCCGACCAGATAATGGCCGTATTGCACCGCCAGCGGCTGGTCCAGATGCAACTGGACGCGCAGCGCCTCCCGGTCGGCGGGCAGCGCCATTTCGCCAAGCATTACCTCCACCGGATCGCCGGGGATCATATGAATCAGCAAAAACACCGCCGTCAGCACCCCGAGAAGCACCGGGATCAACGTGGTCAGCCGCCGCAGAAGAAACATTCCCATGGGCGGGGATTGTTCCATGCGAAGGCAGGTTAACTCAAGGGAACAGGTGCAATGGAAGGGGTCAAAAACGGACCGGGCGGTGCCACCGGCTCAAAAGCGGCACCGCCCGGAAATCGCTGTTCACACACGAAAGGTGACCTGGCCGCGGATTGCACGAAGGAAGCGGCCCGGTCACCTGTAAATTTAGCCGGGCACCCGGCTTCCTTCAATCCCTCGATCGGGGGAAAACGGGGAGCCCCCTCGAATTGCGTCCGCACGGCTCAGATGCCGTCACCGAAACGGAACGGGTAGGTGCCTTCCACCTCACCACGCGGAACGGGAGGAAAATTCCACTCCCGGATGCGGTTGAGCAGTTCCCGGTCGAAGGCGGCGGCACCGGTGTCCGAATCCACCACCTGGACCTCGGTAACCCGCCCGGCGGCATTGATCACCATGCGCACCACCACCGTCCCGCGCAGCCCGGGAATTTTCGCCAGGGCCTGTTCATAGAAGAATTGCAGTTCGCCCCGGTGGCTGTGGATCACCGCGCGGATATCTTCCGCCTTGCGCACCCCGAAGCCACCCACCTCGCGCTCGATGGTGAACGGACTTTCCATCCGGGTGGTGGCGCGGGCGGCCATTTCGGAAACATCCAGGCGCCCGGAGGCCACGTCGTCCATAAATGCCGCCAGTTCTTCCTCGCTGGCGGCGGCCACCTCGGTACTTCCGATCAGGGACTCCAGTTGTTCCAGTTCACCGATGTCGGCCAGCAGTGCGTCGATCTCGGCGGAGCCGCCGGTGCCGCCCTTTGCGGATGCCGTGGTCGGAGCCGCTGGAGCACCACCCAGCAGGCCTGTTTCCGCAGCCCCCACCAAGGGTGCGTCGGTATCGTCGGCCAGGAAGTCGTCAAAATCCTCTTCATCGTCGTCGAGGCCTCCCAGCAGTCCGGAGGCCAGGGCCTGTTGCTCGGCCAGGCGGGCCTCCTCCTCGCGCCGCCGCTTTTCCTCCAGCGCGGCCTTGATGGCCGCCAGCCTTGCCAGTTCAGCCTGCCTGCGCTGAGCCTCGGCAGCCGCCTGCTGGCGGGCCTGCTCGGCGGCGGCGCGTTGTTGTTCGGCCTCGGCCTTTTTCCGCGCTTCCTCGGCGATGGCCCGTTGCCGTTCTTCCTCCGCCTTGCGCGCGGCCTCGGCCCGTTGGCGTTCCTCCTCGGCGCGCCGGCGTGCCTCTTCGGCCTTGCGGGCCTCGGCGTCCATGGACTTCAGGCGTTCCTCCTCCGCCTTTCGTCGCGCTTCCTCCTCGGCCTTTTTGCGGGCCTCTTCCTCGGCCCGCTTTCTGGCTTCCTCCTCCGCCTTTTTTCTGGCTTCTTCCTCGGCTTTCTGGCGTGCTTCCGCTTCCGCCTTTCGTCGAGCCTCCTCTTCAGCCCGCTGGAGGGCCTCGGCCTCGGCTTTTTTGCGGGCCTCTTCTTCCGCCTTGAGGCGCGCCGCTTCCTCCTCGGCGCGTTTCTTGGCTTCGGCCTCGGCCTGCTGGCGAGCCAGTTCCTCCGCGTCGATCAGCAGCCGCGCCACCCGCATGCGTTCAGCCTGGTCCTGTTCCGGGCGGGGAGGGGACTGCAATACGGTCAGCACCGTCGCCAGCGCCGCATACAAGGCCAGAGTCAATAACAGCACCCGCCGGAAACGGCGGGTGTCGTTGGCGTGGGGATCGCGGGGCACGGGCAATAGAACTCAGTTGATCAACGCGCGGAGCGCTCCAGATCGGTGCGTCGGCGAACCGACTCCCGATCCAGCGGCAGGCCAATTTCCCGGCGCAGGTATTGGACGTAATCCACTTCGGGTCCGCCTTGAAACCCTTCCGAATCCCGCCATGGGATATGGGTATCGCCGCGCGGCCACTCGGAGGTTCCGATGATGTCGATCACGCTGCCGCTGATCACCTGCCGGTTCTGCTGCTTGGGAACTTTCCCGGCCTGCTGGGCGAAGGCGGCGGTTGCGGCCAGCAATGCCGCGCACAGGACCGCGGCGGCGAGGGCGACGGGCGCTCCAGAGGTGATATGGAGTTTACGGAACATAAACAGGCTGCATGGAAATTTCCGGGCGATCATACCATTCCGGATCAAGGCGCCCCAGCGCGGCGAGGCTGGCTTCCACGTCCGCGTTTACGATTCCCTCGCGGGCGCGCTTCAGGTTTTCCTCGTGGGTCTGGATGGCGCGGGACTGGTAGGGGCGGGCCTTTTTGGCCACCGCCTTTTGATAAATGGCCACCTGGGTTTCGGTCAGGCTGGCCGGGGGCGGCGAATTCAGCAGGGCCTCCGCGAAGGCCTCGAACATCTCGCCGATCTGGCGGGTGGCATTCAGGGACACATCGCGGGAGCGCAGTCCGCGCGCCTCGGTGAAGGCCGCGATGGCGGTTTTGAGTGCGATGCGCTTGGCGTCCAGGTTTTCCTCCAACGGCGGAACCAACCGCACCGCATCGTAGCGGGCGCGTTCCTGACCGGCGCGGGCGAGGAGGATTTCCGCTGCCATGCGCCGCCCGTTGCCATCCAGTTCGTCGGCCTCTGCCAAAGGCATCAGGTCATCCAGCAGACGGGTTTCCAGTTTGGCCGCATCGGGGCTTCCCGGTTTCGGCTCGGAGCGGTTTCCGGTCAATTCCAGCAGGGCCATCTCCCGGTGGGCGGCCACCCACGGGTCGCTGCCGACCTCGCTGCGGTCACGCAGGATCATCATGGCGGCGGCAGCCGAGGGCCCCTCCCCGGCCTGTTCAAAAATCTCGGTGGCGCGCAGCAGGTTGCCGGCAGCTTCCGCGTCCGGACGGTTGGCGGCGCGCGCCTGATAATGGAGTCCGGCATCCACCGGCCGTTTGGCGGCCAGCAGCAGTTCCCCCAGACGCTCCTGTACTGCAGCGGCTTCCGGGGCGTGGGGGTAGTCGTGCAACAGGCGGTCCGCCGTGGCCACGGCCCCCGTGGCATCCCCAGCGGCCTCCCGCGCCGAAATGGCCGCGAACAGGGCATTGGGCACCACTCTCGATTCCGGCAGTTGATCCGCGACTCCCTCGTACAGGTCCGCTGCGTCCCGATGACGACCCGCTTCGGATTTGGCGACGGCTCGTTTGTAACGGATCCCCGCCAGCAGATCGATCATCTCCTCCGGCGCCTGCCCGGAGTGCTCCCGGTGAATCGCGATGGACTGAGTATAGGCCCGGTCGGCGGCGTCCAGATTTCCGGCCTCCATGTGCGCGCGGCCCTCAAGGCGGGCGATGGCCATGTCCCGCTCCGGCCAGATGCCGGCGAACCACTGCCGGTAACGGGCCCAGGCACGGCGCGCGGTGTCGGGCTGTCCCGCCTCCAGCGCCCGTTCTCCCACGTTCAGCACCGCCAGTGCCACCCGGTCCCGGTGCTCGGAATCGGGGTAGGCGGTAATGAACGACTGGAACACCGCCAATGCCTGTCCGAACTCCCCGGCGCTCAGCCAGGCCAGTCCCGCGTCCACCCGCGCCGACTGGGCCAGCGGATCGTCCCCGGGCAGTGATTTGGCTGCGTCCAGCAGGGCCAGGGCGGTTTGCTGGTCGCCGGTGCCGTTGCGGGCCATGGAGATAGCGTTGGCGGCCAGCAGCTTTTTGACCTCCGCCAGTTCCACCGGGTTGTCCGCCAGGTAGGAGATGGCCTGACGGAAGGCCGCGTCCGCCTGATCCTGGCGTCCGGTTTCCAGCGCGGCTTCACCCAGGGCACGCCATGCCTTGGCGTGCAGTTTGCGGGAGCGCGGGCCGAAGCGCACCACCCGGTCCGACACGTCATACAGACGCACGTAGTCGCGGGTGGTGAACAGCAGCGCGGCCACCCGCTCGTAGGCGGCGGGGAGACGCTCCTCGCGGGGGAATTTTTCCACCAATTGGTTAAAGGCCTCCACCAACAGGTGCAGGCGCGGCCCATAGGCGGTATCGTCCACGGTGAGGTTTTTCAGGGCCTGTTCGCGGGCGTATACGGCGGCATAGGCGGCCTCGGCGGCGCGCTGGTGTACGGTAAAGCCGTAGGCCGAACGGGCATAGGCCTCGGCGGCGGCCGGGAAGTCGCCGGCGTCGAACAGCACTTCACCCAGCAGAAAGGCCGCCTCCGGGGCCTCGCGGCTGTCCTCGAAGCGCTTTATGAATTCCCGGTAGGCGGAGGTGGCGCGCCGGTAGTCGGCGGGCTGCGACGTTTCCTGGGCCACCGAGTGGTAGTGCCGAGCCAGTTTGAAGGCGGTCTCGCGGACTACCGGCAGAAAACGGCGGCGGGTGGCCGCGTCCTGCCGGTCCCACCAGCCGGTGCCGGGGCCGTAGCGATCCACCAGCCGCTGGCGGGCCGCGATGGCGGCTTCCAAGTCCTGGGACTCAGTGTAGCGGTCCACCATGTACTCGATGAACCGGGGTGCCTCCGCACTGTTCGGGTGGCGCGCTAAAAAATCCTCATACACCGGCACGGCGGCCAGGGAATTTTTGTAGGTTGCGGTGGCTTCGCCCAGCTTGGCATAGACCATGTGCAGGTAATCGCGGTCTTCCGGGATGGCGCGGCGCAGGGCGGCCACTCCCCCCTGATCGTAGAGCATGCGCGCCAAAAGGCCGTTCACCTCGCGCACCCGTTCCCAGTCGGGCTCCGGCATGGTTTGGCTGTCCAGCACCCTGCGGTGGTTGAAGGTGACCTGCTTTTCGTCCAGAAAAGCCACGGCGGCCGGAACCGCCATCGGGTAGTCGGGGGCCAGGTACAGCGCCCAGGCCCGTT
Source organism: Nitrospirota bacterium (assembly GCA_029881725.1). Taxonomy (GTDB): domain Bacteria; phylum Nitrospirota; class JACRHL01; order JACRHL01; family JACRHL01; genus JAOUMB01. Next base: position 14,151 of record JAOUMB010000014.1, on the reverse strand, counting down.
TGTAGGCCGAAAAATCCCGGAGCTGCCGGTCTGCTGCGGGATCCTTGAGCACCTCGGCGTAGTGCTCTGCGGCACGGTGGAAACGGCCGTCGCTGAAAGCCAGTTCCCCCAACCGGTAGCGAACCTCGGTGGCGTCCGGACCGCGCGGAACGATTTTCAGAAACGCTTCCAGGGTGTGGCGCTGCAGGCGCGGCTCGCCCATGGCTTCGTAGGAACGGGCCATCTGGTAATAAATAACGTGGTTGCCGCGGCGCTCCGGATAATCGGACAGCACCTTGTTATACAGGGCCAGGGATCGGTGATGATCGGCCCTGGGTGGATCGCCCGGGCCGGTATGGCGCGCCAGGGCCTGCTCGTGGGTGCGGGTTTCGACTTCGCGATACAGGTCCGCCAGTTGGGTAAGCACCCGCGCCAAGCGCTCGCTGTGATGGGGGGTGGTGGTTAAAAATGCCTCCAGTTCCGCCAGTGCCGCAAGTTTCTCGCGCGGGTCGGCGGCGGCCTGACCGGACAGAACGGTGCCGACGATGCGGTTCACCTCGGCCCGGTCCACCCCGGAACTACCCGAGGCGCAGCCAGCGACGGCGGTGGCGGCCAGCAACCCGGCGGCGATCAGCAGGGATGCGCGGTTCATACGCCGGGCCCCACCCAGCCGCGTACCGACCGGTAATACAGATTGGCCGCCAGAATCACCAGCGCGGCGGCGCGGATGAACAGAATGAGCAGGTGGCGTCCGTTGGTGTCGGTGCGGCTCATGGCGCATCCTCGAATACCAGTCCCCGGCCACCGGAGCGGTCGAACAGAATGGTTTGGGTCATGCCGACGCTGGCGGCGATGGCCAGATCACCAATGCGCTCCTGTTCGTTTACCAGGGCCACCCGGACCTGCTCCCGGGCGGCTTCCTCCAGACCGGCACGCAACGCCTGGAGCGAATTGCCCAACTGGCCGGACACCCCTTCCAGCCGCTCAAGCCGGGCCACGGTAAAGGCCATCTGACGATGGTCGGCAACGATGTCGGCCATGCCGGGAGTGCGTAACAGTACCTGCACCGCGCGATCTCGGGGCGGGTCTGCTGCGGCACCGGTGACACCGCCTCCGAACAGGCGCCCGGTGAGGCCGCGAACGAACGGCCCGGTGGCCACTTCGGTGAGCAGGGTGTCCAGTTCCGTGTCCCACTTGCGGAATGCGGCCAGCGCCTTGCGGTACTCGCCCACCGCCTGATGGGTGGCGGCCAGTTTCCGGTAGGCGTCGCCGCGCATCAGTCGGGCCTCCGGAAGCCACGCGCTGGCTGGATGGGTACGCTCCAGGGTGTCGATTTCGGCCACGGTCTTGATGAGATCTCCGGCGCGGAAGAAGGCCAGCGCGCGACCGAAGCGGACCCGATCCGCCAGTGGCCCGTTGTCCAGCCGGTCGAAGCGGGTCAGGGCTTCGCCCACACGCCCCTGATCCGCGTAGAGGGAAGCGGACGCCAGCAGTGCCCGTTGGCGCAGGGAGACCACCTCCGGGTCGTTGGTCACGGCCAGCCGGGCCGCCTCGTCAAACTCGTTGATGGCGGAGAAGGTGTCGCCCACGGAAAGGTAAGTTTGGGCCCGCGCCGCATGCACGAACGGATTCCCCCCGGCAGGTAGCGCCTGAATCAGGTCCTCCGCCACTTCGGTACGGCGCAGCGCCGCCACCCGCACCACGTCGGCCTCGGCGGCCAGCGGATGGTCGCGCTTCAGGGCCAGACTGTCGAGCCGCTTGCGCGCGGTGTTCGCATCGCCCAGCGCCAGCGCAACCCGTGCGCGCCCCAGGCGGGCGGCAGCACGGTGCGCGGCGACCGCGTCCAACTCCCGGTACAGGCCATCCGCCAACTTGGGCAGGTCCGCCTGCAGATACAGGTCGGCCAGCAACAGACGGTCCGACGGGGTGAGCCCTTCGGCTCCCTGCAATACACCGATGGCTCCCAGCAGGTCACCCACCGCCCGCAGGCCCACGGCTACCCGCCGCCGGTGCTCGGGGCCGGGAACTTCCTGCCGGGTAACCGGCCCGTCGCCGGTCTGATCGACCATGGTCACGCTTCCCGCCGGTGGCAACCGCGCCTCAATGGTCGCGGTACTGCCGCCGCGGGTCCAGGTGACGGTAACCGGGTCGCCGGGCTTGCCGTCCACCGCCAGGACCAGCCAGCCCCCGGCGGCCAGGGTGGTGCCCAGCGCGGCCACATCCCGGTTGGGGGCACCCGGCACCTGGGCCCGGTGGTTTTCCCCGCATGTGGACCCGGAACAGGCCAGCACCAGTACCGGCCTCCCCGGTACCCCGGTCAGGCGGCTGTCGGCGGCGTTGCGCACTTTTTCCTCCAGACGCAACAACTGCGCCTTGGGGGGGTCGGACGCCGCCCCTGCCGGAGTGATGAAAATCACCGGCAGGATGGCTAAAAAACAAATGAAAATAACGCGTTGCATATTCCGTATCAGCGGCCCCATCCAGCCGGGGGAATGATCCTGACCGGCCCGATTGCGTAGTATCGCATGGGGTGGGTTCGGCCTCCAAACCGTCTTCTCCGGTCGGGATTCAATAGAAATCCTGCCTTTGGGGGATGACCGTGCCGTTTTTGGCGCATATACTAAAAAAAGGTGTGAGGGGACAGCCGGAGAGGGGATCCGGTTTCCCGCAAGTGCAGGCAGTCCATCGTCGGGTCGGGAGCCGGGACGTGAAGCCTCGAATTTTTATTACCCGTGCGGTGCCGGAGCCGGTCTCCGTGGCCCTGGTGGAGCGGTTTGCGCCTGTGTGGCCGGCGTCCGACATGGGGCCGCTGGCGCCGGATGAACTGCTGGCCGCGGCCGCCGGGTGCGATGGGCTGGTGACCATGCTCACCGACCGGGTAAGCGAAGCGGTGCTTCAGGCGGGTCCGCGAATCGTCGCCAACTATGCGGCGGGGACCGACAACGTGGATTTGGAGGCGGCCCGCCGCCTGGGTGTGACGGTGACCAACACCCCCGGTGTGCTGACCGACGCCACGGCGGATCTGGCCTTCGGGTTGCTGCTGGCAGTGGCCAGACGGCTGGTGGAAGGCGACCGTTTTGTGCGCTCCGGGGCTTGGAACGGGTGGGGCCCGACCCTGATGCCCGGCCGGGAACTGACCGGGCGCACCTTGGGCATTGTGGGTCTGGGTCGCATTGGTCAGGCCATGGCGCGGCGCGCGCGTGGATTTGGCATGGAGGTGGTCTACATGGGGCGCCGCCCGGCCGATCCGGGTGCGGTGGCGGCGCTGGATGCGCGTCAGGTGTCGCTGGACGCCCTGTTGGCGGAGAGTGATTTTATTTCGTTGCACTGTCCGCTTACCCCGGAAACCCGAGGGTTGCTGGACGCGGGGGCGTTCGGACGGATGCGGCCGGGCGCCATCCTGATTAACACCGCCCGTGGGGAGGTGGTGGACGAGGAGGCCATGATTGCCGCCCTGGCCGAAGGGCATCTGGGGGGGGCCGGTCTGGATGTGTTCACCGGAGAACCGCGGGTGAATCCGCGTCTGCTGGATTTCCCCAACGTGGTGGTGGCCCCGCATCTGGGCAGCGCCACATGGGAAACGCGGACGCGCATGGGAATGATGGTGGTGGAGAATCTCACCGCCTTTTTTGCAGACAAGCCGCCCCCCAACCGGGTGGCGTGAAACGACCGTAAACGGAGGGAACCGTGGGTCTGCCCCAAATGAGCTTTGACATGGGCGGTGTAATGACCGGGATGATCGTGCACGCCCTGGAAACCCCTGAAAAGGCGGCACCGGTTGGCTGGCTGAGCGCATTTCTCGCCGGGGGCGGACATGCCATGCCGTTGTCGGAACTGGCGCGCGAGTGGAACGGATTGCCTGATTACCTCAAGGGCGATCGTCGGGGTCCCGCCTCGCTGCTGGAAACGGTGCCGGTTTTTGCCGTGGCCCTGGCCGACGGCCAGCTATTGACCGATCCACACGAACTGGCACGGGTGGACTGGACCTCTCCCAACCAACACCTGACTCTGTTTGACGGCGTGCGCGAGCACCTGCCCTTTTTGAAACAGCGGTGTACGGTCTATCAACAGGTTCTCTCCGAGTGGTTTGACCCAGGCTCCCTGCCGCAGCCCGGCCTGCCACGCCTGTGTCATCAGTATGCGGCCCTGTATAACAACGGCCTCTTTCTGGAGGCCTACAAGCTACTGGAACTGCGCTGGATGGTGGAGCAGGGCCCGAGCAGGGAACTGCTGCGCGGCATGATGCAGATTGCCGTGTCGCTGCATCAGGTGGAGAACGGAAAATTCGCCATCCAGCAACTGGAGGAAGGGTATTTCCGCATTAAGGAACATTCCGATATCTTTCCCGCGCCCACCATCGGCCGCTTTGTGAAGCGGCTGGAGAAAGCGGTGGTCCTGTTCAAGTCCTGTGGGCCGGAAGGGTTCCGCGATTTTGACATGCGGATATTTCCCCGCATGTGGATGGTATCGCCCTGGTGGCAGCTGTTTTCCCGCCGCGCCCGCTCCGGAAGTGTGTCTGGCGGCTGAATCCGCCCGCTGCCTGCGCACGGGTGCTTGCGCGCGGCCATAAAAGGGCTGAAAAGGGCTGTCGCGGTGTTGCCGGTGGGAGGGTGTTGAGCCTCCCGGGAATTTTGTCGGGGCCGGGCTGCTTTCCAGCGCACCCTTCCAAACAGGGTCAGGGGCGTTGGAGTAGGGTGGTGCCGAGGATAAACAGCAGAACGCCGAAGGCGACCAGCAGCAGCATGGTGTTCATGGTGATGCCTTCCGGGCGCAGGTTGAACACCAGCACCGATCCAACCACGAACAACCCGGCGGTTTGCAGCAGACGGGCAAGCTGGGCCACGGCCTAGTCCTCGTCGTCCGCAGCGGTGGGAGCCTCCCCCAAACCGGCGAGGGCTTCCCGGGCCTTTTTCTGTTGCTTTTTGGTGCCCACGCCGGAGGCTAAAAAGGCGCGCAGGGTGTCGGCGCCGTCGTCCGTGCGACCGGCGGCGATCAGCGCCCGGCCCAGGTCGTAGCGCGCCTCGGCGGCGGTATCCGACTCCGGGTATTCCGCCAGCATTTCGTTCAGGCGGGAGAGGGCCGCTTCGGTGCGACCGGTTTTCAGGTAGAAGCGGGCAATGTGCAGATCGTGCGCGGCCAACTGGTTGTCCGCCCAGGCGCGCCATTCCATGGCCTTGGATTCCGGTGGGCTGCCGGGATAGTTGGACAGCAGCGCCTCGAAGTTGCGCCGGGCCTGAAACGGGATGGTGGGATCCCGGTCGGCGGAGCGGAACTGCTGGGCCCAGCTCATGCCCTTCTGGTGCAACGCGTACGGGGCCCAGGGGTGGGTGGCATGCAGTTCCAGAAACCGGCCGTATTCGTCCACCGCTTCCGCGAACTGGCGCATTTCGTAATGCCCCTCGGCGCGGGCCATGATCTCTTCGGCGGCATAGCTGATCTTGGGCGCCTCGCCCTCGATCAGATGCACCGGGGTTACCTCGATGCCCATGGCATCGCGCAACTCCTTCGCCGATTCGTCGTGAAAGCGGGCGCAGCCGGTGGCCACGAGCATTACTGAAAACAACAGGAACAGGGCACGCATGGGCGGGAAGGATATCACAACTCCCGGGAGGGAGAGGTGGAACGGATTATTCGGGCCTCGCGTGCGCTGACGGATCGGCGTAGTGCTCCTGCACCCGCTTGATATCGGGAAGACAGGCCTGAAACGCCTCCACCAGATAGGGATCCAGCTGCCGCCCGGCGCAGACATTCAGTTCGGCGACCGCCTCATCCACCGGCCACGCTTTTTTATAGGGACGCTCGGAACAGAGCGCATCAAACATGTCGCATATAGAGACAATGCGTCCAGCCAGGGGGATGTCCCGCCCGGCCATTCCGGCGGGGTACCCATTGCCGTCCCACCACTCGTGGTGGGTGAGGGCAATGTCGTGGGCCATGCGCAACAACTCCGAAGGATGGCCTTCAAGGATCTTGGCGCCGATGGTGGTGTGGGTTTTCATGATTTCCCACTCCTCCGCATCCAGCTTGCCCGGTTTGAGCAGGATGCGGTCGGGGATGCCGATCTTGCCAATGTCGTGCATGGGGCTGGCATCGAGCAGCAGGTCGCATTCCACCGGATCCCAGCCGATTTCCATGGCCAGCCGGGCACAATACTGGCTCATGCGCACCACGTGGTTGCCGGTTTCGTTATCGCGATAGTCCACCGCCTTGCCCAGCCGGCGAATGATTTCCAGCCGCGTGTCGTGCAGTTCGCGGGTGCGTTCCCGCACGCGGGCTTCCAGCACCCGGTTCTGATCGCGCATGTTCTTGTGCAGCAGGCGCACCTCGAGCATGTTGCATACCCGGCGGAATACCTCCGCATGCACGAACGGCTTGATCAGAAAGTCCTGCGCGCCCTCCTCGAGCGCCCGCAGGCGGGTGGGCATATCGTCCTGGGCGGTCACCACCAGCACCGGCAGATAGCTGGTGGTTTCCTCCTCGGCCTCGATGGCGCGCAGCTGGGCCAGCACCTCAAAGCCGTCCAGGTGGGGCATGCGCAGGTCGAGCAGGACCAGGTCGTACCGGTTGCGACGGTACATGTCGGCCACCTCGCGGGAATCGGTGGTGGCGTCCAGGTTCAGCAGACCATAGTTCGCCAGCATGCGGCGCAGGATGTCCACGTTGGTCTGCTGATCGTCCACAATCAGGATCGGCGCGTTTGCAAAATGCCCGGGCAACGGCGCCCCACCGGAGGTTCTGGGCACCGGCGCGCCGGAAAACAGCGCGGATGTGGACCTGAAAACGGGATCGGACATGGATGGCTGGCTCCATGGAAAGTGTCGATACCTAACCATTCTGGCCGCAAGCGGGTATCGGCGCAACCCCAAGTTGCAGCAGTGCTTTCCGGGCGCACCGAAGACAGTGGTACCCGTTTGGGGAAGTGCGAAAAAAGTGCCTGGCCGATTTGGTGCACCTGCACGTTATTGCACGAATGCAGTACAAAAAATCGGATTCGTCTCGTCGATTGAATGATGCTATGAAATTGAAATATAAAGAAAAAAGTGGTAGGTGGGGATGCTTGGCCTAAATGGCACAGTACGTGCACAATTATTGAGGTGGATTAATGGTGGTATAGCCGCCCCCGGTTTGCGGAGGGCGAGCGGACATGAAAGGGAGTTCGGGCCATGGGCATTATGGATGCACTGTTTGGTGCCAACAGCGATAAATGCAAGAAGGGGGAATTTCCCGTCCGGCGCAAGGGTCAACGCCCAGCGGTCGCTCCGGACCGCTCGGGGAGCCGTCAGTTTAAGCGGTATGCGCTACGGGTGCCGGTGTGCGTGCGCTGGGGCGCCAAGGAAATCTGGGGGGATTCCACCATGCTGGGCATGGGTGGCATGTTCATGTCCTGCGAGCGCCCGCTGGATGCCAACACCCACGTTACCTTGGAAATGGAGCTGGAGCGTGGGTTGGGAGCCCAGCCGTTTCAGGTGGAGGGCGCAGTGGCCTATCACAACGACGTTGGCATGGGGATCCGGTTTACCGGCCTCTCGCAGGCCGATTTTCAACGGTTGCGCAATGTGATGGTGTATTCCGTCGCGGCCATGGTCGATAGCACGCACGGGGACGACATGCACCCGTAGCCGGGTCATCCGGCAGTTGTTTTGGAACACAGGTAAATCACCGCCACAGCGGCAACAATCAGCCCCACGCCAGGGATGGTGGGGGCATTCAGTGGCAAACTCCCGCGGGGCAGGTACCGGCGGCGTGACTGGCCACCGCGTCTGGAAAGTGGCGCAAAAGGGTCTCTACCACCACAGGCGCCCACCGGCCCAGCCCGCAAATGGACAGCAGGCGCATGGCGCCGGCGGTTGCGGACAGGGCGTTCACATCCAGGGGGGCACCACGGGTGAGGGCGGTTAATTGAGCCGCCTGAAACGCCGTGCCCCGTCGACACGGATCGCACTGACCGCACGCCTCCCGGGCGTAAAAGGTGGCCAGATGAGCCGCCATGTCCACCACGCACGCCCCTTCGGGCAGAAACACGACGCCCCCGGTACCGGCGCCGGTGCCCCATTCGGCCAGATCGGCATTCGTGAGTGGAACGTCCAGTGCCGCCGGAGGCAACAGCCCGGAGGCTCCGCCACCGGGAATAAATGCCGCTACCGCGCGCCCGCCGGTGATCCCCCCGGCGGCTGCGAGCACCTGCCGTGCGGTGATTCCGCGCGGCAGTTCCACCACGCCGGGGCGCGCCACCGGGCCGCTTATGGAAATATGCCGCTTGCCGTCACCCCATGCGGAACCGCCCCGTTCCGCGATCCGGGCAATGTAAAAAAGGGTTTCCACATTCTGCACCAACGTCGGCTTTTTGTTCAGGCCGGACTGGGCCGGGTAGGGCGGCCCCGGTGCCGGATGACCCCGGCGGCCTTCCAGTGAGGCAATCAGCGCCGTTTCCTCTCCGCAGATGTATGGTCCCCCGGCCTCCACGACGGTGACGGCCGGGTGGTGCGGGTCCGGTGTTTCCGTGTGAATCCACCCGGCAACGGTGGCTTTCTGGATGGCGCGTGCCATGCGTCGCCTTGCGCCGGGGTATTCATGCCGCAAATACAGGATTGCGCGGGAGGCACCGGTAATGCGGCAGGCCAGAAGCACGCCGGCCAGCACCGTGTCGGGATGGCGTTCCAGCAGCCAGCGGTCCTTGAAAGTGGCCGGTTCCCCCTCGTCGCCATTGGCGATGACATATTTTTGGAGCTCCGGCCGGTCGCGCACGGCGGCCAGTTTTTTCCCGGTGGGGAACGCCGCCCCCCCCATGCCGGTCAGCCCGCTGGCATCAATCTCATCCAGCAGTCCGGCCACCGCATCCGCTTGGTCGAAACGGGCCAGCCAGTCGAGCGGCTCGTCCATCTCCACCGCCACCGGGGGTTCCCCATGGAGGGTGAACGGGGCCTGTTCGCAATAACCCAGGCAGAAGCTGGCGTCTCCATCCGTCTGCGCGCCGGCCAGACGGCAGGCGGGGCCGGTGCATACCCGGCGGGTATCCGCCGGGCGGGTGAGGGCCGGGAAGAAAGAGACGAAATCGGTCAGTTCCGCGTCGGTGAGGTGGCATTCCCTGGCCATTCGGCCAAGCGCTTCCGGGGACAATCCACCCGGGTCACGGCGCAGGCGGTGGAGCCGGGTGAGCAGGGGTTCGGCGGGGCTGGTCGCGGTGTGCATGGCGCGCCCTTTATCAAGGAGGGGCCCTTCAACGACCCTTCCTTGATGATAAATCAATGAAGACGTTGCCGCGGGTTTTTTGGGCGCCGCTCAGGCCTTTTTGGCGGCGGCCGGGTGGGGAATCCGGTCCAGGACCTGACGGATCACCTTGAGCATGGCGTCCGCCCGGTACGGTTTCTGGATGAACTCGTTGGCGCCCGCCTCCAGCAGGTCGTGGGCCTGGCCGTGTCGGGAGAAGGTGGAGCACACCACCACCCGTGCATTCGGGTTCATTTTTCGAATCTGCCGGAATGCCTCCTTGCCACCCATGCGCGGCATTACGATATCAAGGATCACCAGAGCGATGGCGTCCCCATGCGCCCGGTAGGTTTCCACTGCATCCACGCCATCGTGGGCGAGCAGGACCTTGTATCCCGCGTTCTCAAGGATTTCCCGCGCCATCTCCAGCAGAATGGTTTCGTCGTCCACCACCAGAATCGTATCCGGGGCCGTTTGTGGGGATGGGTCCGGCGTGCCCGCCAGCACCAGTGGGGTAACGGCAACATCCAGCGGAGCGTCGGTGACCGCGGGAGGGGATTGCATGGCGGGCAGGTACACCTGGAACACGCTGCCCTTGCCCGGCTCGGACTGTACGTCGATCCATCCACCGTGGCCGGTGACGATGCCCCACACCATGGCCAGCCCCAACCCGGTGCCACCGCCTTCGCGCTTGGTGCTGAAATACGGTTCGAACACCCTCTCCCGCACTTCCCGGGGCATGCCCTGTCCGGTATCCGCCACGTTCAGTTGCACGTAGCACCCTGGCGCCTTGCCACGGGGCAGTCCGGCGCTGTCGGAGACGAAGTCCATCCTCCGTGCCCGAATGGTCAGCTCTCCCCCGTCGCTCATGGCGTCCCGGGCGTTGATGAACAGGTTGAGAAGCACCTGATGTAACTGCCCGGCATCCGCCGCCAACGGCGGCAGTCCCTCGGGGAGGTCGCGAAACAGGTGAATCCGGTGCCGGTCGAGGTCCTGCACCAGCAGCGACAGCACCTCGTCCACCAGTTCTCCCAGCCACACGCGGGTGACCTGGGTGCGGGCACGGCGGGCATATCCCAGCAGCCGCTCGGTCATCTCCGAGGCGCGTTCGGCGGAGCGCTCGATGATGTCTGTGTAGCGGTACACCGGGTCCCCCGGAAACACGCTGCTTTTGATCATGGAGGCGTACCCCAGAATACCGCCCAGCACGTTATTGAAGTCGTGGGCGACCCCGGCGGCCAGCGTGCCGATTCCCTCCATTTTGGCCGTTTCGATGCGCTCCATTTCCGCCGCCCGGCGTGACGCCACGTTGCGCACCACCGCCTGTGCCGCGATGCCGCGCAGGCCCCATATGGGCGCCAGATGAATCTCCACCGCCACCGGTTTGCCGTCGGCGGCCAGCAGTTGGGTGTCGAACAGGCGCGTGGCCCCGGCGGTCACACAGTCGGTAAAGGCGTGGAAGAACGCCTCTCGTGGGGCGGTTTCGGCGGGTATCAGTTCGACCAGTTCCAGCGCCGCAAGCTCCGGCCGTTCCCGGCCCAGCAACGCGCGGGCGCGCACATTGGCATCGGCCACACGGCCGTCCCTGTCGAGCAGCAGCAGCGGGTCCGGCGCCTGCTCCAGCAGGGCGGCCAGTCGCAGGCTGGCCCGGCGCCCCTGTTGTTCAATCTGGGTGGCCTTTTCAGTAACCCGGTTGACCGCCCGGGCAATGTCGGCCAGTTCGTCATTTCCCTGGGTGGAAATCGGGTGGCTCGGACGCCCCTCGGTGGCCCGGCGCACTGCGGAGCGCAGGGAGCGGACCCGTGCCACCATCGTGTTGACGGCTACGTGGGCGGCAAACAGGGTCACCAGGGCCAGCCCCCCCAGTCCGACGTATACCGGCACATTGGCCGGGTCCCCATAATCCATCACCCCCGGCAGGCCGTTTCGGCGCCAGGCGATTGCCACCGGAATCAATCCGGCGCAGAACCCCGCAACGACAGACAGAGCTGCCGCGAGCAACACGGGGGTGCGGATGGAATGCGTCGCCATGATTAATCCCTGACCAATTTCGATCATATCATACATGGAGTTGTGAACGGGTGCGCAACAACTCTTGTGTGGGGCGTCTTTCGGCCTTTACCATGCGGTGGCAATGGATACCGGTCAGCCCCCCATCCGCAGCTACCCGATTGTGCGCATCCAGGCCGGAAACGCCGCCCGCGTGGACGACCCGGTGGCGGTGGAGACCGTGATCACCCTGTTTGTGAATCGCATCGAGGTGGCCACCCTGCTATGCAGCCCCACCCACATCAAGGCGATGGCGGTGGGGTTTCTGCTCGGGGAGGGGGTGTTAAAACATCCGGATGACCTGCTTTCCGCCCGCTATGAGGCGGGGCGGGGCATCGTGCGGCTCACCGTGTCGGAGCGGGTGGATCTTTCGCCGTTTATCGGGGAGCGCAAGGGCACGATTACCTCCGGCTGCGGCAAGGGTCAGACCTATACCTTCATCCGCGACGTGGCCGAAATGGAATCGTTGCCCGCCGGTCCCACCCTGTCCGCCGGGCGCATTTCTGCCAGGATTCGTGACTTCATTCACCGCTCCGAAACCTATCGGGACACCGGCGGGGTGCACTCCGCCATGCTGTGGGATGGGGACGGGCTCGAGGTATTCTGCGAGGATCTGGGCCGGCATAATGCGGTGGACAAGGTGTTCGGGCGCTGCCTGCTGGAGGGGATCGACCCGGCGGGAAAAATCATGTTGTCCAGCGGGCGGATTTCCAGCGAGATCGCCCTCAAATGTGCCCGGCAGCGGGTTCCGCTGATCATTTCGCGCAATGCCCCCACCACCTTTTCCGTGCAACTGGCCCAAACCCTGGACCTGACCCTGGTCGGTTTTGTGCGCGGCGACCGGATGAACGTCTACACCTGTCCGGAGCGGGTCACCCTCCCGTAGCGGGGCGTTTTATTGCGGCGGCCGGGGAGGAGCTGGCCCCTGGTAATGGCTGGACACGGTCAGGCCGGATAGATACCGGGCAATCTCCCGTGCCTGAGCTTCACTCAAGGCCGTGAAGGCATCATGGCCGTTGCCGGGGTAGACGTTGATGTTTTTCGGGTCGCGCAAATAGGCGAACAGGGTTTCTTCCCCCCGCGCAGCCAGTTCCGAGCCCAGTTCCGGTCCCATGTTGCCCCCCTGCCCCTGCATGGCGTGGCAACTCAGACACCCCTGTTCGCCAAGCAGGACGCGGCCTTCGGGTGCGGACGATGGCCCATCGCCGGAGGGGGTGCAGGCGCTGGCAAGCGTCGCGGCAAGAATCAGCAGATGGACGGCAATCCGTGGCATGGCGGCAGCCAGTGTGCCACGGATTGCCGTCCCGGAGCCATGTTTAGGGACCCAGGCGGGCCATGAAGCTGATGCCGATCAGGTCGCCAAAACCGATCCCTAGTTCTGGCACCGCCACTTGCACCTGATAGGCACCCGCAAACGGCACCGGCAGGTCGGCGGTAAATACCCCGTCGGCGTTCACGTGTGCTTCCACCACCGTACGGCCGCTTCCGGGAAGGCGGACGACCATGGCGCGGGCCCCGCTCAGGCCGGTGTGCACGGTGCCGGTCTCGTAGCCGACAATCTGAAATCGCACGGTGACCTTGCCGCCGGGATAGACCGCGGTGGGTGGTTCGATGAACCTGGCTTCCAATGCCTCCGTCTCCGGGGTGTTGGAGATTACGGTGAACGGGAAGCAGTGGGTCAGGTTCGGCTCAAAGGTTTGCAGGATGAGTTCGTATTCTCCTCCAGCCGGCAGGGTGATCGGGGCGGAGTAGCGCCCGGCCTCGCGCTCCTTGAGCATGCGGTCCACGGTCAGCACGGCGCGCGGGCGGTGGCCGTAGTTGCGGAAGTTGCCCATCGGTGCGGACATGCCCTCCATGTAGTAATAAACCGTGTTGTCGGCCCGGTTGACCACCAGGGAAGCGGCCTCGCGCGCCGCCGGGGTCATGCTGGGGGCCAGGGTGATGGCCTCGCTCCAGTCACCCACGGCGCTGCCGGCGCCGAACATGGTGGTGGGGGGCGTGCTTTCGGAACCCAGTTCTCCCAGATTGATTAGGGTGACCTGCTCGGTTTCAATGGCGCGCACGTAGGCGAAGTTTTCGGTGAAGGAAAGCTGGAACGGACGTTTGCCCACCCCGAAGTGGTGGCGCATGGCGCCGCTGTCCGCGTCGAACACCACCACCTTGTCGGCCAGGGTGTTGAGTACCATGCCGAAGCGACCGTCAGGAGTGATCTGCATGGGGCCCAGTCCCGGTTCGTCCCGTACCCGGGACACTACAGTGAGGGTTTCGGTGTCGATGGCGGCAATGTCGCCGGTCTGGCCGTCGGCCACATACACCCGGCCTGTATCGGCGGCGTGCGCGATGGAGATGGGCATCGGGCCGGTAGCGATCTCGGACACCTTTTGATAGGTGTCGGTATGAATGACGGTGACGGTTCCCGCCTTCCGGTTGGTGACGAACACGTACCGCCCGGCGGCGGCGAAGGCCATTTCGTGGTGTCCGGCGCCGGTGGCGATGAACTTCAGCTTGCGGCCGGTTTTGGCGTCCAGCACGGTGACGCCGCTCTTGTCTGCATTGGGGCTGTCGTTGCCCACCCACAGGCGGGTCTCGTCCGGGTGCAACATCAGGCGCATGGGCATGTCCCCGGCGTCCACGCTGATTTTCGTTTTGTAACGCACCGCATCCACAAACGCCACCTGATCGGCGGTGGGCATGGTCACATACAGGGCCCGGTCCTCATCGCCCTTCACCCAGTCGGCACCAGGGGCGAACAGGTTGATCTGGGCATACAGCTTGGTGATCCCGGCCATGCCCAGCATCGGGTCGATGACGCTGATACTCGGGTCGTCATTGAGCACCAGCACAAAGTAGCGGTTCAGATCGATCAGTGCGTGTTGCTGGTGACCCCCGGCGCGAAAGATGGCTGCCCGCTGCGGG
>JAOUMB010000093.1 GCA_029881725.1 Nitrospirota bacterium | reverse complement strand
GGGAAGGTGCGCGGAATGCCGTCCAGCACGCTGGTGCGGTGCTGCTTGGAGGGCTCCCGCGCCTTCACCACCTCCCAGGCGTCCAGCACGTCCTCGGCGGTTTCGGCCACCTCGTCACCGAAAACGTACCACGTACCGCGGTAGGTCACGTTCTTTCAGTCCCGAAAAATAGTCGGTCGCCTGACCAAACGCGCGATCCAGGTTTTTTCCTTGTGATTTGTGCTCGACAAGGAGCACGCCCTTCCAGAGAAGGTCGATGAAACCGCCTTGGCCATCCGATTTTTTGACGGGTTCCTCGAACGAGGCAATGCGGCGGCGGTAGATTCCGAAGACGTTGAAGAATGCGTCCCAAAAGCTCTTAGCCTCGGCGCTTTCAGATGTCTCTCCCTCCCACTCGCGGGAAAAGGGCCATTGCCCGGTTCTTGATCTCATTCCAGCTTAATGGCATGTGGATAACCCCATGCTAACAGATAGGCTTGGTAACTCAAACACAGGCTGGACAGGTTCAGGCACGTGGTTCAGAACCGACGACATTGTACAGTATTGGATCAAGCTAGCGTCCCCCGTCTGTAAGGCCTGGGAGGACAGCATAGCAAATGGTGGGGTGGCACGTTTGACCCGTCGGCTTTGGCTGGTGTTTTTTGGTGAATCTTACTGTTTGTGGGCGATCAGGCACTCCACTTGCGTGCTTGTAGTGGACGTGAGTTGGTGCCCAGACACAACAAATGGCTAGGCTAATATAACCTAACCCCACGATCCGGTGAAATCTAGCAAGTTGCCGCAGGCGGGTGGGGCCATGGCGCAAGTGACAGATTCTAACTGGGGGTTGGTATTCCTCGGTCACTCCAAAAAAAAGGGTTTCAGGAAAACTCCTGAAACCCTTTTAGAAAGTGGCTCCCCTTCCTGGATGCATTCCGCAACTTCCTGGCCTCCCCGGCCTGGTGCCCCGAGGTATTCGCCGCCGCGGAGCTGAACCTTGCCACGGGGTGTCCGCCCGATGCGTAAGGTACTTCCAGCGATCCATCCCCCTTGGGTCCGCCGCACCGCGGGATTTCGCTAGCGCCAGGGGCGAAAAACCGATTTCGTTTCGTTTTTTCGACACGACCTGAGTAAGGGAAACCCGTATGCATAAAGGACGAGGAAGGATATCGAAGCGTTCGCAACGGGCGCAAAAAACCGAAATGGCCAAGAGTCCCCGTTTCGGTTTCCCGCGCTCCGCCGGAGAGGCGCTTCGATCAGGACGGCTTGATCTGCTGGTCACTGTTTGTCGCGCGCGGGTTGACTATTCCACCATATTGAACGTCCCCGCCCGGTGACCACGGATCCGGTTCGGACGCCGCCTGACTGGCGGGTCCTTGACCACCCCAGACTTGATCAGCAGTCCATCCATGTAGTCGCCCACGCCGTAACCGAAGTTGTGGCTGATGCGGCGCACCGTATCCAGGCGCGTCCACAGCGGTGGGCGCTCTGCGTCGGGCAGGCCGGCGATGGTTTTCAACGCCCGCTCGAACATCCGCACCAGCGCATCGAAATAGCTATCATCCTGAAGGGCAACCGCATCGCTGAACCCGGCCGCCCGCTCGCAGTAGTACACTTCCAGCTCCGCCAGCCCTTCCGGCTGGCCAACCGCCTTCTTGTAGTCCGAAACGGCCTTCTTCGCCCTGGCCACGGAGGCATCCTGCCGCTTGTAGAGGTCCGGCCACAGCCAACGGTCCATGACGGCCTTGTATGGCGACAGCACATCCTCACCCAAGCCGAAACGGGCGTGCAGGAAGGCCTTGTTGTCCTTGCTGGCCGTGTAAAGGTCCCGCACCAGCCCGATGAGGCCGGCATGGTCGAAGTCGGCCAGCTTGGCCTTGACACCACCCCAGGACGTCGCCTTGTTGGTCTTGCGCTCCATGGCGGCCATCGAAGCATAAATCGGCCGAATTCTCAACCACCCTTCCTTAAGTCGCCATAATTCCGTATTCTGGCGTTTGGAGGTGCGCTAATGCCGGAGATTTCCAAGAACCTTGACGGGATGCCGGAGGCGTTCGTGTCGGACACGGCGATCAGCCGTGAGGTGTCCCGCTCGGTCAAGGCCGGAAAGCTGCGCAAGCTCGCCTCCCGGCTGTATACCCGCAACCTTACCGATCCCCCCGAGGCGGTGGTGCGGCGCAACCTGTGGCACATCGTAGCCGGTTACTTCCCCGGCGCGCTCATCGCCGACCGCACGGCGCTGGAGAACGCCCCAGCCGAGGACGGTTCCGTCTGTCTGGTGACCGAGACCGGCCGGGACATCAAATTGCCCGGGCATACCCTGCGGCCCCGGCGCGGCATCGCCCCCGTCGTCACCGACCGCCCCTTCATCGCCGGCCTGTTCCTGAGTTCGACGGCGCGGGCCTATCTGGAAAACTTGCGTCCCTCGCGGGCGCGCGGCGGCCTGTCGGCGCGAACCCTGTCACGCCACGAAATCGAAGAACGGCTCGACACGCTGATCCGTCGCTCGGGCGAGGAGGGCGCCAACCGGTTACGTGATGAGATCGGCGCTGTCGGCCAAGCCTTGAATATGGAAGCAGAGGCGGCGGACCTTGACGCCTTGATTGGTTCCCTGCTCGGCACGCGAGAGGCGGAACTGAGCGCCGCAGTTGCCCGCGCCCGCCACCAGGGACGGCCTTATGACCCGGATCGCCTGGGGCTGTTCCAGAAGTTGCACGCCGCGTTGCGCGACCATCCACCGATTGTTCGCCTTGTGGCGGACCGCGAATCGGAAGGCCATGCAACGCTGGCATTCTACGACGCCTACTTCTCCAACTTCATCGAGGGGACGGAGTTCGCCGTCGAGGAGGCCGCCGACATCGTCTTTCGCGGCGTCATCCCCAGCGACCGGCCCCAGGACGCCCATGACGTGCTCGGCACCTGGCGCATTGTCTCCGATACGCGGGAGATGTCCAGAACCCCCGAGGATGGCGAGACGCTGGTCCGGCTCCTCAAGTCGCGGCATGCCGCCATCATGGAGAGCCATCCCGACAAGCGGCCCGGCGCGTTCAAGCTGGCCGAGAACCGGGCGGGATCGACCGTCTTCGTCGCCCCCGACCTGGTTCCAGGAACCCTTGAGCAGGGATTCTCCCTTTACCGCAGCCTGGAAACCCCGTTCCAGCGTGCCGTGTTCGTCATGTTCCTGGTGTCCGAGGTCCACCCATTCGCCGACGGCAACGGGCGCACGGCGCGCATCATGATGAACGCCGAACTGGTGGCCGCCGGAGAGGAGCGCATCGTCATCCCGACGGTTTACCGGGGCAACTACCTGTCCGCCCTCAAGGCGCTGTCCTTGAGTGGGCGGCCGGAACCCGTGATCCGCATGCTGGACTACGCCCAACGGTGGACCGCCGCAGTCGATTGGCGTTCGGTCCAGGCGACCCGGCGGGAACTGGATGACTGCAACGCCTTTCTCGATCCCAATGTCGCGGAGGAGGAGGGCAGGCGGCTCAGGATGCCCGGAAGAGCGGGAGACTGAGCCGGGGACATTCAGCAGACCGTGGTGACGGACCTTTCCCGCTATCCCTTACCTGCCCCGCTGTCTGCCGGATTTCACCGCTGACGGTGGCCGTGCGGAACCCCAGTGCGATCTCACTATGACCAACCGACCTTCACAGGATAAGCATCCAGAGAATGCCGAATTGCTCCGAGAGGTCGAACTGCTCGGCGCGGAGAACGCCCGGCTGCGGGCCCTCCTGATCCGGCACGGCATCCCGTCGGAGGTCGCGGACCCGGAGGCATCCTTGACCCCATCCGGCCAATCGGAATTGGACACTGTCCCCACGGGATCGCAACTCTCCACCGACGACAAGGTGCGGCTCATCCGCCGCCTATTCCATGGCCGGCCGGACGTCTTCTCCCTCCGCTGGGAAGGAAAGAACGGCAAGTCGGGCTATTCCCCCGCCTGCGGCAACGAGTGGCGCGCCGGCATCTGCGAAAAACCCCGGGTGAAGTGTGCGGACTGCGCTCATCGGCAGTTCCTGCCCGTCTCGGAGCAGATCATCTACGATCACCTGTCCGGCAGGCACACGGTCGGCATCTACCCGGTGCTGCCGGACAACACCTGTAAGTTCCTGGCGGTCGATTTCGACGACGCCGACTGGTGCGAGGACGCCCGGGCCTTTCTGGAGTCCTGCCGTGAGCTGGACATCCCGGCGGCCCTGGAGGTCTCCCGCTCCGGGCAGGGCGCCCACGTCTGGGTGTTCTTCACGGACGCCGTTCCGGCCGGCGAGGCCCGGCGGCTCGGCACCGCCATCATCTCCCACACCTGCGCCCGCACCCGGCAGTTGCAACTGTCGTCCTACGACCGGCTGTTCCCGAACCAGGACACGGTGCCCAGGGGCGGCTTCGGCAACCTGATCGCCCTGCCGCTCCAGAAGGAGCCCCGCAACCGGGGCCACAGCGTGTTCGTGGACGCGGATTTCGAGCCGTACTCCGACCAGTGGGCGTTCCTCGCGTCCCTGCAGCGGGTGCCGGTGGAACGAATCGACATGGCCATCCGCCAGGCCACCGGCGGCGGCCACCCGCTTGATGTCGCCTTCATCACCGACGAGGATCTGGCGGAACCCTGGAGGCGGGCATCCGCACCCCAGCGGCTGCCAGCCCCCCTCCCGCAACGGCTGACCGCGACCCTGGCCGACCGGCTCTATTTCGAGAAAGCGGACCTTTGGACTTGCTCGGAAAAAGTGGACAGCCATCTTCAGATATCCCCGTTCAGTTGTTCAAACTGGATGGGGCTGTTGAAACCGAGTGCCGAATGGCGGCGTTTTGAATTGTAGAACCCGTT
>JAOUMB010000092.1 GCA_029881725.1 Nitrospirota bacterium | reverse complement strand
TGCCAACTGACAGCCCCCAGCCACTCGGCGGCCCCCTCGATCACCCGGTGGAAATCGGCCCGGGCGGACAGGCCGTTGGCCCCGGCCCACAGGTCGATCACATCACCCCCCTCGCCGGTGGCGAAGTCGGTCCAGAGGCCGCGCCGCCCGCCTGTAAGCTCCACCGACAGGCTGTTGCCCTTGCTGCCCTGCAGGTCTCCCACCTGGAAGGTGCCGTTGCGGGTGGTCCCGTTCGGGAACAGGTAGGCCAGCATCGACTCCAGGCGGTCCGAGAGTTCCCGGCGCACGGCGTCCACATCGATGGTCCGCGCACCCACGCTGTCCGGGGCGTCGTTGAAGTCGCGCCAATCGCCCATCAACCCGCCTTCCAGCAGCGGTCCTGCCAGGAACACCAGGTGCACTCGAAATGGGTCGGTGTGGTGGTCACCCGGGGCGGCAACTCTCCGGCCTCCGTGGCGGTGATCACGCGCACGCCCCGGTCGGACATCTCCTGCGCCAGGCCACCGTCGAAGGACATCAACTCGAAGTAGAGCTCCTGGCTGTCCTTGTTGATGGCGGTGAACAGGGCCGGGTTGTGGGAGATGCCCGGCACGGCCCCCTCCATGTACGCCTGGTACACGGCCACCTGGGCGGCGTAAACCGGCTTGGCCTTGGCCACGCCCTTCTTGACCGTCTCCTTCCACGCCTTGGCGTTCATGGTCTTGCACTCCCACAGGGCGGGGAACGACAGGCCCAGGCCCTCGGGGCCGCCGGAGAAAATGCCGTCCACGTGGCCCCGGATGCGGCCGCCGGCGACGGAGAATCCGAACTGGCTACCGTTGGCCTTTTGGGTGTGCAGATCGAAGCCGGCCAGCCGCAGCCAGCGGATGGCCAGGTCTTCCAGTGCGTGCCCCACCTCGAACACCCGCAGGATGCGGCCGGAGAAGCTCCGACCTGGATCCTCGGGGGTGTGGGTGTACTCGTACTGCAAGGCCCGCTCGCAGGAAATCCCCAGGCGTGAGCCGCCCAGGTAGTCGCGGGGCTGCTGTTCCGTCTGCTCCGCCTGGAGTGCGGCATCAATCAGGTCGGTGACCTGCTCGTGGAACTTCGGTTGGTGGTTGAAGTCCAGCATCAGAACGGCACCCCGGCCTGGGCCTCGTGGCCGGCCACCATCCGGTCCTGGTAGGTGGTCACCACCACGTCGACCAAGCCCAGGATCTGGTCCTTCGTGTAGTCCGCCAGAGGTTTGTCCAGCCCCAGCGCGGCCACGTAGTCGCCCAGGGGCCCCAGGCACGCGGCTATGGCCGCCTGTTCCATTTCCGTGGGGTCGATCATCTTTCCGGTCCTTTTCATCAGATTCGAATAGGCCCCCTGGCAGCGCAGGGAGCAGAACTTCCGGTAGCTGGCCGGGCGCCGGGGATCGGAACGAGGCAGCCTCGGGTTGGCCCAGCCGAACCCCCGCTCCTGGCGGGAGCAAACGGCGCATTCTCGCGGGACATCGAACGTCCTCATGCGGCAGCCATTTCCCGGTAACCGGCTGCTATCACCACAGCCCGGATCGAGTGTTTGTTGAACTCGAAGCTGAGCCGGCAGGAGGCCTCGTACCGGGTCATCCCGAAGTCGGCCCGGCATTCCGATGGCAGGAACCCCAACTGTCTCGGGGTCGGAGGCTGATTGAGCCAACCACGGCTCTTGTGGGCACCGTCCGCCGTTTCGTGGTCGTTGAGCCAGTCGTCGGCCGCCGCCAGACAGACCATGCGCTCGCCCACGGCCAGGAGCCGGGGTGGTTTGCCGCTTCCCACCGCGTACCAGCGGCCCTTTAGGAAGAACACGCCAGCCCAGGCGGAAAAGCCGGCAGCCATCAGTGCGTCATCGGCACCGAACAGGTCCACCCAGCGGAAGTTGGAGCGGCCCAGGAGATCGATCTCGGTCATCACGAAGTCGACCAGGTTGGCGGTGTCGGGCTTCCGCTCGAAGGCAAACCCACACAGGGGGCACTCGCGGCAGGCAATGGGCACCTCCGCGTCGCACTCCGGGCAGAATTTCACCGGTGCGGCCGAGTCGGACCCGTCGGCGTCGTCCTCGAGCTTGCCGCCGAGATCCACGTCTTGCTCCAAAGAGCCGTGCATCAGGGTGGCTGTGCCGAAATCCAGGACGATGCAGTCGCTCTTGACCACCCCCGGATGCTCGTTGGGATCCACCGTGCGCAGGCCCCGCCCAACCATCTGGATGAGGGTGGATTTGTAGCTGCTGGGCCTCAGCAGAACGATGCAGGCGGTGGGGGTGTAGTCGTAGCCCTCGGTGAGGACCGCCACGTTGACCACCACCTGAGCATCACCGCGCTCGTAGGCGGCCAGGCATTCGCGGCGATCGGCGGCGGGCAGCTCCCCGTGGATCAGCACCGCATTGATTCCAAAATCCAGGAACGTGTCGCAAACCGCCGCCGCGTGGGCAATCGTCGAGCAAAACACGATGGTCTTGCGGTCCTCGGCGTGTTTGCGCCAGTGGTGAACCACCGCCTCGTTGATGGGCCGTCGGTTCATCACCGCCGCCACCTCGTCCATGTCGAAGTCGGCGGCCCGGCGGTGGACGTTGTTCAACTGCTCCTGGGCCCCCACATCGATGACAAAGGTGCGGGGTTTCACCAGGTGACCGGCACCGATCAACTCCCCCAGGGTGATCTGATCCGCGACGTTGTCGAACACTTCCCGCAGGGCCAGACCATCACCCCGCTGGGGGGTGGCGGTGACCCCGTAGACCTTGGCGTCCGGGTTGTTGTCCCGCACCCGATCGATCACACGCCGGTAGCTGTCGGCGGCCACGTGGTGGGCCTCGTCGATCACCAACAGATCGAACCGGGGCATCCGCTTGAGGTTGGCCTCCCGCGACAGGGTCTGAACCATGGCGAAGGTGGCCCGGCCATCCCACGACTTCTCCTTGGCGTTGAACACCGAGGTGAGGATGCTTGGATTCACACGCCCGAACTTCTCCCGGTTCTGGGCCGTCAGTTCATCCCGGTGAGCCAGGATGCAGGCCTTGGCGTCGGGCTCTTCGAGGATCTTCCCGGTAACCGATGAGAGCATCACCGTCTTGCCACTACCGGTCGGGGCCACCGCCAGGGTGTTGTCGTGTTGGTGGAGCGCCCCAAGGGAGCGCTCCACCATCTTCTTTTGTCGGGGTCGGAGGATCATTTTTTGTCCCCCTCGTGGCGGGAGATGATCTCCGACACCCGCGCATCATCGTCGGCACCAGCACTTGCCACCCAAGCCAGCAGGTAAGCCAACACTTCTGCCTTGAGAAGGTCATCCGTGATGCGTTTTCTCAGATCTTCAACTGTCAGCCGGAGTTCGCCGACGGTCGCGCCTTTCGGTCCCAGCAGGGGGCGGTAGGTCGGGTCGTCGAATTCGTCCGTGGACGGCACCTCAATCGCCATCGGAAGTACATTGATCAGGGCTTCCCGTTGTTTTTGAATGTCCGACATCACGCCACCTCCTCCAGCTCTTCAGTGATCAATCCCAGTTGCAATGCACTGCCTTCGAACGCCGCCGAACAGCGCCGGTCGAAATCCTTGTAGTTGGATGAACACCGGGCGATGGCGGTAACCGAGTGGATTTGCTGTTCCAACCGCACCAGCCCCACGTCCGTCAGCCATTGGTGGTGTTTGTCCGAGATCTGCTTGCGGTGACGGATTTCGTCCAGCAGTTCCGCCGGCAACACCGGGCCGTAGACCCAACGCTGGGTGATCTGACCGATCACGCTTGGTGGGTTCTTGTCGTGACCCCGGTATTGCCATCCGAACAGCCGGAACAACGCCCGGTAGTAGTCCGGCTGGAAGCGTCGCTCCCAGGAGGCGCCATCCTGACGAAGTAGCTTTCCGATCAGGTCCTGCAAGGCATCCGGCGCCCGATGGTATTGATAGCCGGTGGCCTCATCGATGAGCGCCACCTCACCAATGGTGACCAAGGCGTTCATGATCTTCAGGCAGTTGGGAACGATGCCCTTCCGTGCCTTGTGCAACTGACCATCAATGGCTGCGTTGACCACGGAGGTCGTCACATCGGCGATGATCCCAGCGGGAAAGAACTGTGTCTTCCGGCCAGATGGAAGTAAAATTGTCGCCCCTAACTTATCGTTATCTAACAATGTGTTAGGGGAGATTTCGGCCAGAAAACGGGTAAAACGGTCACCCCTGTGCCGCTCCTTGAATCCAAGCAACTGGGTGATTTGACGCCGTACGTACCCGCGTTCGCCGTCCAGCAGGACGACGGCCTCGCACTCCAGGTCGCCAAACTGAACCACCCCGTAGTGGCTGACGGTATGAATTGGTTTACTCATGGCCACCCCCTTACTGCGCCCAGCTGGGGCGACCAGCATTGGCGGTGTTAGCGGTCTGAGTGGCGGCCGGAGCCGGCGCGGGTGCCGACACCGCCCCCATCACCGTCCCGTACTCCTTGTGGTCCGGGGTAATGGCCTGCTTGATGGCGTTCTTGTCGTCGCCCTTGGCGTCCTTTTCCAAGTCGAGCTTGGCGATGAACTCGATGCCGTCCAGGTCGATAAGCCCCTGGATGCGTCGGGCGTTCTGGGCCCGGGGCGTCTCATCGCTGGGATGGACACCCCTGGCGGAGTTGAGGATGCCCTTGATGAAGGCGCGGCCCATGTTGGCCCACTCCGGGCCCTTCTCGCTGTGCAGACCGATCAGCGACCAGACCTTGCGGCGGGCGTATGGCCCCTCCGTCACCACGAACTCGGCGTTCAGGTAGACGGAGCCGGTCTTGTCGTTGCGGGTGGCGTAGCCGCCGGTCCACCCCTCGTTCGGATCGTCGTATCCGCCCGGACGGATAGTCATCCGCACCTTGGTGAG